>NZ_JAWOUH010000171.1:0-944 GCF_033339295.1 Vibrio sp. 704
GTGAACCCCTCGACGGCTTCAAGTAAATCAGTACGACCAATTAAGTCTGTCAGCTTCTCTACGCCGAGTGCTGCGAGTAGCTCGCGTACTTCATCGGCAAGGTCAGTAAAATAGTTCATTACCATTTCTGGTAAGCCTTTAAAGTACTCTTTACGAAGGGTTTCATCTTGAGTTGCCACACCTGTTGCACAGTTGTTCAAGTGGCAAATACGTAAGAATTTACAACCCATAGCAACCATTGGTGCGGTACCAAATCCGAAGCTTTCCGCACCAAGAATCGCGGCCTTAACAACATCTAGCCCTGTTTTTAACCCGCCATCTACTTGAAGACGAATCTTATGGCGAAGGCCATTTGCAACCAGTGCTTGTTGGGTTTCTGCGAGGCCAAGTTCCCAAGGACTACCTGCGTATTTCACCGAAGTCAGTGGACTTGCGGCCGTACCGCCATCGTAACCTGAGATAGTGATGAGGTCGGCGTAAGCTTTTGCGACCCCTGTGGCTATGGTGCCAACACCAGGCTCGGAGACGAGTTTCACCGAAACCAGGGCATTCGGGTTGACTTGTTTTAGGTCGAAGATCAGCTGGGCTAAATCCTCGATCGAATAAATATCGTGATGTGGAGGAGGGGAGATTAACGTCACCCCTTGCACCGAGTAACGCAGCTTGGCGATTTCTGCCGTGACTTTGTGCCCTGGTAGCTGACCACCTTCACCAGGTTTAGCTCCTTGCGCAACCTTGATTTGCAGTACGTCTGCATTGGTTAGGTAATGAGGCGTAACCCCAAAACGGCCTGATGCGATCTGCTTGATTCGCGAGTTACGCTCGGTGCCAAAACGACGAGGATCTTCACCACCTTCGCCAGAGTTAGAGTAACCACCAAGACGGTTCATCGCCGTTGCAAGTGCTTCGTGTGCCTCTGGGCTCAACGCTCCGATAGACATGGC
>NZ_JAWOUH010000172.1:0-944 GCF_033339295.1 Vibrio sp. 704
GTTTGACGAGAATGGCCAAGCAACCATGTTGAATGGTCAAAATGAATTACTGTTAGGACGCCGTATTTTCTGGGATTCAACATTGAATCAACAATTGGACCAAGGCGTATTTGAAACCGCTTGTGATTTTATTCACGGCCAACCAAATGTTGTGGTCTGTAAGAAACACCCAGAAACTCAAGCTATTTTGAGAGATAAATACATACCTCGCGTGCGTGCCTTGCAATCGCAGGTGATCGCTCATGTGGAAAGCAAAAAGCGTCATGTCCGTATTCCGGATGAGTTGGGCGGAAGTGAACTTGCCGGTGCGGTCGCTCGCTCTTTCCTTCATAGCTTAAATAAACGCGGGCACAACGTTCAATTTGCAATTCATAATGCAGGTGGCGTTCGTACTTCACTCAATCCAGGTGATATTACAGTGGCAGATGTTGCCGGACGATTATTGCCTTTTGCCGTACCGATCGGGTTTTACGATGTGAAAGGTGCGGTTATTCGTCGAGCTCTAGAAGGTGCAATCAATAACGCACTAAACAACGGCGTAGAAGGTACTGGGTCAGGCAGTTACCCATATACGTACAATCTGAACTTTGACTATCAAGCCGATGCGCCAAAAGGTGAGAGAATCCAACGATTAGAAATATTTGACGGATACCGCTGGGTAAAGATTGATGATGACGCTTGGTATCGTGGCACGTCTTCGGCTTACACGATGAAAGGCAAAGAAGGCTATGAAGCCCTGCTTGATATGAAAGGCGAGGGTTGTGTGAGTAACTTATCAATGGCGGATTGCTTTATTGAACTACTTACAGATGAGCCTAACTGTTTGAACGAAAGTCACAAACTTTACTCTCAACAAAATCGTTAATCATTCTTGGTATTGATTTTGCTGTACTTTCCACACTACATGCGAGTGAGAGGGTGGAAAGTATGTGGAAAAAAGACTG
>NZ_JAWOUH010000173.1:0-943 GCF_033339295.1 Vibrio sp. 704
TTCTGCACTTGGGAAATGCTGAACAGATACGCCATTTTCGGTGATAGTGATTGGATGATCTTCCACTTCGCCGGAGGTTGAGCCGCCATCGTATTTGAGCCCCGTTTGTTGACTAAAGCGGAATCGGCTCCAACTTGGTCCTGCGGTTGCCAATTCAGAGACGATAAATGGAAGTGTGTTGTTTCCTGCTGTGAGTAACTGGTCTGTAAATACTTGTTCACCTTCATCTGCGAAATCACCGTCGCGGTTCCAGTCAAACCAAGCAGATAAGTAGCCAGAAGTAGACGCCGTCACATTCACCATTGAGCTCAAACCTGGATCGAGTGCGGCAACAAAGCCAACACCATCTTCGTCTGCGGTACCAACTTTGTTGTCGCCAGAAGGTGCAATTTGTCCGTCAGGATCGCCATCAGGCGCAATGACACCAAGCCATGTCACACCATCGATTTCGTGTCGTGGACCGTTTGAGGAAAGAAGCGTGTGGTAACTATCTGGAGCATCGCCAAAATCGATTGGGTCATCTTCATCGATAACTGGCGCGTTGGCGCAGCGTGCACCGTCATTTTGGCTTGAACTCGGGCCGTGCGAGACAAACTCAACCGCTGGGACAATGCCCGCGTTGATGTTTGAAGCGTTGTCCGCTGACAAATTAATACGGTAGATTTTTCCGTCTTGATTGCGGGAAACGTAGTAATTGCCGTTGACGTCAAAATAGCCCGCACCAAAGGTACCGGTTTCGCCCGTATCTCCAATCATAGTGGCTTGGCCGTTTGCAGTATTGAATTTGTAGAGAATGCCGGAGTTGTTGTCGATCCCGTAAAGCGAACCGTCGCCAGGATGAAAGGCAAAATCTGTCAAGTTGACGTTTGCGGTCGCGGTAATTTGCGTAAGTGTTAGCGTCGCATTTGGATCGGTATCTAACGGTGATAAATCAATGGAAAAT
>NZ_JAWOUH010000174.1:0-943 GCF_033339295.1 Vibrio sp. 704
ACAAACTATTCAACCAGTTAGATTTTTTCTCACACTGTTGTTTGATTTGACCCGTTTTATCCCATACTGGAAGTTTGTAATCGCTGCGGCAATTCATCTCTAAACCACCGTTGCAGGTCGGTTTAAAGCCAAGCGTCGTCACTTCTTTAGGCCAAGGCAGCTCCAAACGCTCAGGAATTCGCTGCGCCAAGTATTCCGCGTAAACACGCAATGCACCGCTTGACCCCGTAAGGTTGATTGGCTTGTTGTCATCACGGCCTAGCCAAATGGTCGTCACTTCACGACCATCAATCCCGACAAACCAGCTATCACGAGTATCGTTACTGGTGCCCGTTTTACCCGCCAACGCAGCCCAAGCGAATTGGCTTTGAAGGTAGCGGCCCGTACCTTGTGCGACACCTTGTTTCATCGCGTAAGTCGTTAGCCAAGCCGCTTGTTCATCAACCGCGCGAGAGGAGCGAGGCAACGATTGATAAAGCACGTTACCGTCCATATCGATGACGGAACGAAGCGCGGTCAACTTAGCACGTTTACCCGAGTTAGTCAGTGTTTGGTACATTTGCGCCACTTCAAATGGCGTCAATGAAAACGAGCCCAAGAACATAGAAGGCACAGGACGAATCTCATCTTTGTTGACGCCTAAGCGTTCAAGCGTGCCAGACACTTCAGGAATACCAAGCTCCATCCCCCACCTTACCGTTGGTACATTCAATGACTTCGCAAGCGCAAGGTAAAGTGGCACATCACCACGATATTTACGGTCGTAGTTACGCGGAGTCCATACCGAGCCTTTGCTACCTTTCAAACTTAGAGGCGTGTCGTGCAGCGTCGTCCCCAAATTGTATTTGTCTGGCTGTTCAAGCGCGGTCAGGTAAATTGCCGGCTTGACCAACGAACCAATTGGACGACTAGCATTAAGCGCACGGTTAAAGCCTTCATAACC
>NZ_JAWOUH010000175.1:0-943 GCF_033339295.1 Vibrio sp. 704
CATGATGACACAGGAGCAAAAAATGAATATCAACAGGTTTTTATCCAAAGTAAGGACAACAACTCTTGCGATATCTTCGTTAGCTATCATGTTTGCTGTACCAGCTTTCGCTAGATTAGATGGCGCAATATTCACAACGACACCTGCTGGTGATATCGTCAATGAAAATGTCCGCTACGAGTCTAAACAAGAAGTATTTTTAGATGGAGGCCCAGGGCCTAACGCCCCAAGAACAGCCGCAGCACTGCCTGCTGGTTTGTATTATTTTCAAGTTACCGATCCATCAGGTAAATGTTTGTTATCAAGTACTTTAGATAGCGCAGACACCCACGGTGGTACCTGCTATCAAGATGTAAAAATCAAAGGCAAGAACGCTAGAAACGCCGAAGAGTTTTACGCAGACCCATTAGCCTGTCGTCTTTTCTATTTCGACGGTGAAGGTGGTGTGACATATATGAATGACGTCGTCACCATCACTCAAGAAGTTAAAGTGCGCGGCAAAATGGTCACCCAATCGATAGGCATAGAATGTCGACATCAATTGGGAAGTGAGTATTTAGATGTCGACCCTACTTCTCTGCCTGATGGAGAAACCATACAGCTATTTCCATTTGCCAACACACCTAACTCCGGTGGGGTTTACAAAGCTTGGGTATCCACAGCAGCGAGCGTAGAAGCCGCTTGTGAAGGTACTGACCTGTATGGCGAAGAAACTGGTGAAAACTGTGCCGGGTTCTTTGGATTTATCCCTCGATTCTCGAAAACAGATAACTTCAAAGCGAAGACTGCAGAGCCAGAATCGCCAAACTTTGATATTGCTTTTCGTGCGTTCCACGACAGAAACCTGAACTGTCAATATGATCCTATCATCGATGAAGTTATTCCTAATTGGGAGTTTGGTATTCGTGACTTAGCGATGGAGATGGGCGGTATGCGTAATACT
>NZ_JAWOUH010000176.1:0-942 GCF_033339295.1 Vibrio sp. 704
AACTGTCGACATTGGATCTTCAACAGGAAATACAGGAAGCACTGGAATCCAACCCTCTACTTGAAGTCGAGGAGAGCCATGACGAGCCACAAGCTAACCATGAAGACAAGCCCAGCAATGAAGGGAACGATTCTGATGATTTCAGCGCCGAGGTCGACTTACCAGACAGCTCAGACATCATAGAGAAATCCGAAATCAGCAACGAGCTGGAAATAGATACTACTTGGGATGATGTCTACAGCGCAAATACGGGCAGTACCGGTTTAGCGTTAGATGATGATATGCCGGTCTACCAAGGCGAAACCACAGAATCGCTACACGATTACTTAATGTGGCAACTCGACTTAACGCCTTTCAGTGAGACCGACCGTACGATTGCCATTGCCATCATTGATGCGATTGACGATTACGGCTATCTGACCCTATCTCCTGAAGAGATTCACGAAAGCTTCGACAACGAAGATATTGAGTTGGATGAAGTCGAAGCCGTGCGCAAACGCATCCAACAGTTTGACCCGCTTGGTGTGGCATCGCGGAACCTGCAAGAATGCTTACTCCTGCAACTTGCAACCTTCCCAGAAGACACGCCTTGGCTTGCAGAAGCCAAAATGATTCTTGCCGATCACATCGATCACCTTGGTAATCGCGATTACAAACTGGTCATCAAAGAAACTAAGCTAAAAGAAGCGGATCTACGCGAAGTATTAAAACTGATCCAACAGTTAGATCCTCGTCCGGGCAGCCGCATTACCCCAGACGACACAGAATACGTCATTCCGGACGTATCGGTATTTAAAGATCATGGGAAATGGACCGTTTCCATCAACCCTGACAGCATTCCAAAGTTAAAAGTTAACCAACAATACGCTCAACTAGGCAAAGGCAACAGTGCGGATAGCCAGTACATTCGCAGCAATTTGCAAGAGGCAAAATGGTTAATTA
>NZ_JAWOUH010000177.1:0-941 GCF_033339295.1 Vibrio sp. 704
CTTTGCCATACCAGTGTTTGAGCGAGATGTGCCACTACTAATGATAGGTGACGCAAAAACAAGGTATCCATATCTGGTTGGAAATGACCGCCATCTTCGCTAGAAAACGCAAGCACGCCAAGCGTCTGCTTCTTCACCAGCGGCAGTACCACATAGGAACCCATTTCTGGCACATCCATATTGCCAAACAACGCTTCACGATCCACTTTACGCAAGCGGCCCAAATAAGCCTCTTTGCCATTTAGGTGGTTGGTCGCAAAACGCTGGTAATGTTCTTTACTAAGTTGCGTCGATGCATCGCATTGGCTAAACAAGCGAACATACGCACGCAGTCCGAGATCTTTGGCTTTTAGCTCTATCGCGCTAATAACTTGCTTGAAGTCACCGCACTTTAGAATCGAGCCCTGCAAATCCATGAACTCGTAGAAGGTACGATCGTTGTTTGCCGCAAGCGACATTAACGTGGTGATCTCTTCTTCAAGCTCTTCAATACGCTGACGCTGGCGATTCATTTGAATATGCACCAACGAAACCGTACCTAAATCCGAATGTGGAAAAGACAGACGATCCACCAGCTCAGGGCGCTCAACAAAAAAGTCAGGGTGATCTTTTAGGTATTCAGCCACCACTTCTGCAGTTAATGCGTCAGCTTCAACTTGAGACAAACCGTTTCCTTTTTCTTTGACTAGCACGACAGTTGACCATCAAATACGTGAGTTGCAGGACCGGTCATAAAGAGTGGTTTGCCCGGGCCTTGCCAAGAAATATGCAGCTCACCACCAGGTAGCGATACTTTCACACTCTCATCCAAAAGTCCTTGCAAAATACCCACAGCCACCGCGCCACATGCACCGCTACCACAAGCTTGTGTTTCACCTGCGCCGCGCTCGTAAACTCGAAGACGAATGTGGTCACTACTCACCACTTGCATAAAGCCAGCG
>NZ_JAWOUH010000178.1:0-940 GCF_033339295.1 Vibrio sp. 704
ACGACTACGGCAACGGACCCGCATGCGAAAATTCCTGAATTCAAAGTCGCAGCGGTTAAGATTGAAATCAGTGAAACGGCCGCTCAACCAGAGCCTGTCGAGGAGGCGGTACACCACGTCTAACATCAACGCTTCACGCACTGGCGAGTTGAGAAATTGCATTTAAGCTTATGAAATGTAATAGCGAAACGAGCAGTGCGTGTGTCGAGCGTTTTTAAGTGGATCATATTGCTCCTACCCGCTCTTATTTGGCTGGCGGTCAGGCAAATTGAACATATTTGGTGGGCGGAGAATCTTACCTCGATTCCCGCCCTCATTGTGTTCACTTACGTTGTTTTAGCCTCGGCGTTTTTTATCGCTCGCCAATGGTTGCAAAGTGCATTTTCTGCCTTTGTCGCTATTTTGTTTGTCTCGTTACTTGTTCCGCCGCAGCGCAGTCATGTGGCGTCTTGCTCGCACTCGTTGAGCGTCATTCAATTTAATCTTTTTTACGAAAACTCAGACATCAATCAGTTCATCAACTATCTGTTGAGGCATCCTGCTGATTTGGTGGTGATGCAAGAGCTGACGCCGCGTGTTGGCAGCCTCTTGCACATGTTGGATGATGTCTATCCGCATTATTATGGTGGCCAACGTGACGTGGGGTACCCTTCAAATTTGATGATTCTTAGCCGACACCCCATCACGGAAGTTTCGGTTTATCGTGCGCCAAATGGACAAGAAGTCATCAGAGCGGTTTGGTTGCCTAAAGGTCAAGCACCGATCACTTTGTTTGCAGCTCATCCCCCATCACCAAGAACCAGCGAGCTTTGGCATCAAAGAAATGCGCTGGTGCGAACCATAGAAACTCTGACCGCGCTTTATCCCGAGCCAGAGGTGTTGGTTGTGGGGGATTTCAATCTTTCCTCGGTTAGCCCTCGTTTTTCTACGCTGTTCCCGA
>NZ_JAWOUH010000179.1:0-938 GCF_033339295.1 Vibrio sp. 704
AAGTTGCGGAAGTGGCGGAATTGGTAGACGCACCAGATTTAGGTTCTGGCGCCGCAAGGTGTGAGAGTTCAAGTCTCTCCTTCCGCACCATTATTTAAGTCTCTTTTATTAGAGCAATGTAGGGCTATCGCCAAGCGGTAAGGCAGCGGCTTTTGATGCCGCCATTCCCTGGTTCGAATCCAGGTAGCCCTGCCACATACAATGATATTAAGATTTTACCAATTATCTTGATATCTACAGATCAAGTTGCGGAAGTGGCGGAATTGGTAGACGCACCAGATTTAGGTTCTGGCGCCGCAAGGTGTGAGAGTTCAAGTCTCTCCTTCCGCACCATTCTTGATCAACGTTTTAAAATGGCTACGTAGCTCAGCTGGTTAGAGCACATCACTCATAATGATGGGGTCACAGGTTCGAATCCCGTCGTAGCCACCATTCCTAAATGTTCTTTTTATCAGAGCAGTTAGGAATAGATGCGGAAGTGGCGGAATTGGTAGACGCACCAGATTTAGGTTCTGGCGCCGCAAGGTGTGAGAGTTCAAGTCTCTCCTTCCGCACCATCTTAAATTAATCTACACTATCAGAATACGCGGAAGTGGCGGAATTGGTAGACGCACCAGATTTAGGTTCTGGCGCCGTAAGGTGTGAGAGTTCAAGTCTCTCCTTCCGCACCATTCTTTCTCTCGATAAGAGAGGTTAAGTAGTCTTTGACTATTTACGCTGTAGGGCTATCGCCAAGCGGTAAGGCAGCGGCTTTTGATGCCGCCATTCCCTGGTTCGAATCCAGGTAGCCCTGCCATATACAACGATATTGAGATTTTACCAATTATCTTGATATCTATAGATTAAGTTGCGGAAGTGGCGGAATTGGTAGACGCACCAGATTTAGGTTCTGGCGCCGCAAGGTGTGAGAGTTCAAGTCTCTCCTTCCGCACCATTAT
>NZ_JAWOUH010000180.1:0-938 GCF_033339295.1 Vibrio sp. 704
CAGTTTGTTGATTTATATCAATTGATGAAATGTAACTGTTATTAATCGTTTAAGACTTATGATAGAAAAAAGTAATACGAACATAGATGTATCGTTATGGAATGCTTATTCAGAATCTTTTTTTCATTTTGAGGCTGAATGGCATACGTCAAGTTATGCGGTGATAACTGCTTGGAACCCCTACAGTAATTTGCGGTCAAAGAAAGAGAACTGCATAAGTAATCAAGAGTTAGAAAAACAACTTAAACACGCGAATTACGTGCTCGTTAACGTAGGTGATCGCAGCTTTGAATGGTGTGAAGAGAGTTTTGCGGCGGATATATCATTAGAAGAGGCTGTGCGATTGGCAAAAGTGTTTCAACAAAATGCCATTTACTATGTGATAGATGGTGATCTTTACTTAGTTGCGTGCGCGGCACCGAGCAAAAAACATTGGCTAGGAAAAATTAACGACAGGCTCGTATAACAGGATATCTCTCGTTGGGGTTATGCCCGAGCGAGCAAATTCACGGAGGAAATATGAGAGACATAACACCAGATATTTGTGATCAATTTGAAGACCAAGTGACGTTGCTAAATTTACCGCTACAGAACTTTGGTCAACGTACCGCCTTTCATGGCGAAATTGTCACAGTGCGTTGCTATCACGATAATTCTAAAGTACGTGAAGTTCTAGAACAGGATGGCACTGGCAAAGTCTTGATTGTTGATGGACACGGTTCCTGCCAAAAAGCGCTGCTTGGTGACCAGCTGGCGATACTCGGTATCGAAAATGGTTGGGAAGGTATCATCGTGTACGGAGCAGTGCGTGATGTGGCACAAATGTCGCAAATGGACATAGGAGTGCAAGCGCTGGGTACATGCCCGTTTAAAACGGAAAAGCGTGGTGTGGGTGAAGTCAACGTGACGTTAAAGATGCTGAACCAAATTGTTCAAGC
>NZ_JAWOUH010000181.1:0-938 GCF_033339295.1 Vibrio sp. 704
GAAGGATTAGAGTGGACTGTGCCAAGCCCTGCGCCTCATCACACCTTTAGTACGCCGCCTAAAGTGGATTAACGGAACGAGAGGTGAAGGACATGGCAGACAAATCATCCCACAAAAAGCTCACGATAAAGTTGGTGCTGGCCACTTTTGTCATGTTCGGGTTCGGTTTTGCGCTCGTGCCGCTCTATGACGTGATGTGTGATGCGTTAGGCATCAACGGTAAAACCAGTGATGTTGCAGCGATTCAACCTACGGGGATGCAACCCGATTTGAGCCGGACGATTCGTGTGGAGTTTATGGCACACGTCAACCCAGATATGCCGTGGGAGTTTAAGCCGAAAGTCATTTCGATGAATGTTCATCCAGGTGAGGTCGTGCAAACTGAATACTTGGCATTTAACGAAAGTGGACAAAGGTTGGTGGGGCAGGCGGTGCCTTCCGTTTCTCCCGGCAACGGTGCAGCTTACTTCAACAAAATAGAGTGCTTTTGTTTTACGCAACAGCCGCTGGATGGAAAGCAGCACGCTCAGATGCCATTGATTTTCTATATTGAGCCCGATTTGCCGGACTCAATACATACATTAACGCTGTCTTATACACTCTACAAACTTCCTCCTCCCACAGGCAGTTAGCCTCTCAAGGAGTGAGATACAGGCCAAATAGTGTCTGTAAGGAGAGAACTGATGAGTAATAAACCTGGAACCTATTACGTTCCTGCTCAAAGTAGTTGGCCGATCATTGGCGCGTTTGCTCTGTTTTTAGTCGCCGTCGGTGCGGGCATGACGGTGCAAGGTACTCAAAGCGATGGTGCGGTCGGTGTTGTTGGTCGTATTGTGCTTGCCGTAGGCTTTTTGTTTCTGCTTTACATGTTGGCAGGATGGTTTAGTAACGTCATCACTGAATCGTTGACGGGTAAATACAGCGCGCAGATCACTCGA
>NZ_JAWOUH010000182.1:0-936 GCF_033339295.1 Vibrio sp. 704
ATCAACTTTCTATTATAATTGTGTCACATAATTTGTGATCACTATTAAGTCTTTTCGCAATATCCGCTGAAAACTGTTGTTTATCTAAAGAGTGAGAAACGGCCACGTCAGAAATCAGCGTGTTACCTTCATAGCTACTCGCAATGGCTGCACCCACCGGGTTGCCATCTTTAAAACCAACGTACAACTCAAAATCCGGCGTTAAGATAATTTGGGTAAGGTATTCAACTATCATCTCTTGGTCATACTGTTCTTCCCAACGTTGAGACTGAAGAATCGAAAACATAATAGTCAGTCGATGAAAATCCACGAGGAAAATGTCATCAGCCTGCAAATTCGCTTCGCCTTCCAACAAAGAGTCTTTAGCGACGATTTGGTATTCTTGAGCATTTGTTGCTTGGAAATAGGTTTCGCGACCTTTCAAGCTTTCAGGAGTGGGAAATTCAACTTCGACGAGATCGTGCAGCCACGCATTTTTGCGTTCGATGCTGGCTAACTGCTGTTCATTCATTTGAGTACCTTAAATATCTCAGGCTACAGAGTAGTAGCGAGTCAAAAACGAGGGCTGTATATGAGCCATCACGCCAATATTTCGAAAACCTAACAGGGTTTTCTATACCGCATTGACTCGACTCTTAAGCATGAACTCGCTTTGAATCGGTACATTAGCATGAAGCCCTTAACAAACCTAGCTAAAGTCCTGAGGTTGCGCCAAATTTTGTTTTAGATGCCAACGTCTGATAGATTGAATCTATATATTTTTCTAATTAAGGACGGAATAATGAAAAAACGTTTGCTTGCTTTAGGTTTGGTTACCATTCTTGCTGGCTGTGGCAACGATGAGGTTGGTGATGTGTCTTTGGGTATGTTTACTATGAAAGACATAAAACTGAATACGCTCGTAGACCCTGAAGTTCCAGGCGTTACTTGTCATGT
>NZ_JAWOUH010000183.1:0-935 GCF_033339295.1 Vibrio sp. 704
ACGATCGCGCTACTCATCGCCTACGTCGGCCTCGTAAAAATTTCTGCGAACCACATGAAAGATGGCGCAATTGAGATTGATGCGGAACTGACTGAAGTGCCAGATCCGGGTCCTACAGTGAAGTCTGGCTTACACTACCTGCTACCTATAGTGGTACTGGTTTGGTGTTTAACAGTAGAGCGCTTCTCACCTGGCTTATCAGCATTTTGGGCAACCGTCTTTATGGTCTTCATTTTGCTAACACAACGCCCTCTGATGGCGTTACTTGCGAAAGAAGGCGACCTAGTACAGCAAACCAAAGAGGGTTTTGTTGATCTTGCTGAAAGCTTGGTGGCTGGTGCTCGTAACATGATCGGTATCGGTGTCGCAACAGCGGCGGCAGGTACGGTTGTTGGCGTTGTGACACTAACTGGTATCGGCTTGGTGATGACGGACTTTGTTGAGTTTATCTCTGGCGGTAGTGTCATCCTAATGCTGCTGTTTACTGCAGTTATCAGTCTGATTCTCGGTATGGGTCTGCCTACCACAGCAAACTATATTGTAGTATCAACGCTAATGGCGCCAGTTATCGTAACGCTCGGTGCGGCGCACGGTCTTATCATTCCACTGATTGCGGTGCACTTGTTCGTGTTCTATTTCGGTATTCTCGCCGATGATACACCACCGGTCGGTCTGGCTGCCTTTGCCGCTGCAGCAATCGCGAAGTCCGATCCAATTCGTACCGGTATCCAAGGCTTTACCTACGATATTAGAACCGCCATTCTGCCATTCATGTTTGTTTTCAATACCCAATTATTGTTGATGGGTATCGATTCTTGGTGGCATTTAGCACTCACGGTAATCTCTTCCATCATTGCGATGCTGATCTTCTCTGCCGCTACGCAGGGATGGTGGCTGACTCGTAACAAGTGGTGGGAAACCGTCCTATTATTAGT
>NZ_JAWOUH010000184.1:0-934 GCF_033339295.1 Vibrio sp. 704
CCTTTCCTACCTTGGATCGCTTATCGTTTATAGCATAGGGCAATTTTCACTCAATTAAATAGTTAACAATCTGTTTTTGCTTATTTTTAACCCAACAATGACCTGTTAATTGTATTTAACCGATAAATACTGCTGAACAGAATCAATTGAAACGAAGCGATATGTGACCAACACTTTCTTGAATATGAAACAGATATAATTCACAGAACCCCCTAGGATACTGAGCACATTACAAAGAAAGGTCTTGTTATGAAGAAAACATTATTGGCGTCACTCGTATGTGTAGTGGCTTTAGCTGGATGTAATCAAAAGGAAGAGACCGAGGCACCAGCCCAATCGCAAACGGAAGCGAACCCAAACAGTAACTTAGAAAAACTGCCCGGCGGATGGTCACCAAGTGACATGACCGATGAAGCGCAATCATTGCTTGATGTGGTACTCGCGCAAATGAACACTTCCGCTAAGTTAAAGCAAATCCTCAGTGTTCGCACTCAGGTGGTAAGCGGCATGAATTACGCGATTGAATTTGAAATGGATAATGGCGAAATCTGGAATACGATTGTCTACCGCTCGTTAGACGACGAAATCAAGATGACGCAACCTGCAAAACTTGGACGCTTCTGCTCATAATATGCAGACATAAAAAATGGCTCCCGATTGGAGCCATTTTTATTCACGATGTTCTGTTCAACCCATCACATTCATCAGAACTAAGCCGTGGCGATATTAGCTTTGGGTAACTTAATCGAAATCAACGTTGTCAACGCCAAGAAAGCGAAAGAGACCCACAAACACGCCGCTAGTCCTACTTCTTGGTAAATCCACCCCGACAATACCGTTCCAATCAAACGTCCCATGGCGTTGGCCATGTAGTAAAAACCGACATCCAACGACACGCCGTCGCCTTTGGCATAGCTCACAATCAGATACGAAT
>NZ_JAWOUH010000185.1:0-933 GCF_033339295.1 Vibrio sp. 704
ACACGTGCTTTTACCGCAGCCTGATTCGCCAACGAGAGCCAATGTTCGCCCAGCGTAAAGATCAA
Source organism: Vibrio sp. 704 (assembly GCF_033339295.1). Lineage (NCBI taxonomy): Bacteria > Pseudomonadati > Pseudomonadota > Gammaproteobacteria > Vibrionales > Vibrionaceae > Vibrio > Vibrio sp. 704. Next base: position 66 of record NZ_JAWOUH010000185.1, read on the forward strand.
AACTGACGCCTTGCAACGCTCGAAAAGTCTCTTCTTTGGCAAAGCCACCGCCCACAGTGAACTCTTTGATCACGTTTTTCATTTGAATGATCGGTTGACTCATGCTGGTGCTCCTTGTTGCTCTGGCTGCTTGTGAACATCGTGAATATTGGGGAACGAGGCCCACAATTTCTGCGTGTAAGGGTGTTGTGGGTGATTGCGGATCTCGTAAGCGTGATTGACTTCTACGATCTCACCATGGCGCATGATGGCGATGCGGTCGCACAGTTGGCTCATCAAAGCTAAATCGTGAGTGATGAAAAGAACTGAGAAACCAAATTCTTCTCTCAGCTGATAAATTTGCTGCAGGATCTCTCGCTGCACCACCACATCAAGCGCTGTCGTTGGTTCATCCATAATGATGAGCTTAGGGTTTAAAGACAGCGCGATGGCAATAACCAGCCTTTGGCGCATTCCCCCAGAGAACTGGTGCGGATATTCACCCAGTCGATCTCGAGGGATGTTCACCAAATCGAGCAGTTTTTCGGCGCGATCTTTGGCTTGTTCGTTGCTGAGTCCTTGATGATGACGTAGGACGTCTGCAAACTGCTCTTGAATGGTCAGTACCGGATTAAGCGAGTTCATGGCGCTTTGGAATACCATGGCGATTTCGCTCCACCGCAGCGCGCCTAGCTCCTTATCGGACAAACGTAAGATGTCCTTACCTTGGAACAGAATTTGTCCACCAGAGATAAACGCGGGCGGCTTGTGCAGACGATTGATCGAAAAAGCGATGGTACTCTTTCCGCATCCAGATTCCCCAGCAAGGCCGAATACTTCGCCTTTTCCAATATCAAAGCTGACCGATTTCACCGCATTAAAGTCACCA
>NZ_JAWOUH010000186.1:0-933 GCF_033339295.1 Vibrio sp. 704
ATCAAAAACTAGCTCACCATTTTCATTCCAAATTGAGAATGAACGCGCGCCAAATGCTTGAACGTTTTCTTCTGCGTTTAATGTGTGGTTTGGTTTGATAACTTTGAGTCTAGCTAGCTGTTTGTTGTCTTTCAGAGCTCCAGCAAGAGGGTGGTCGGTCGTAACTTTGAGTTTTTTGCCACGGACTTCGTCGATATGGCTCAAACAGGTGCCTTTGACATTGGTGTAATCTGGCGTACCTTGATAGTCATCCTCATCCCACTTGAACCCTGCTTGATCACATTCAGCTTGAGTGGTTTTAAAACCATATTCGCGACCATCCCCTTCGTTGGCTGAAACAATGTAGGTTTGGCCGTTGACAGAGTAACTGTCTAGCGTGTCGGGCATGTACAAGCCAACCAGCTGCGGATAGCTTTTCAAATTGCCGATGATCTTATCTTTATTTGAGGCGTCCAGCTTTGAATTTGACCAAGACTTTTCCCCTAAAGCGACAATTTTTTCTACCGATTGGCTTTGTGGATCAATAATCGCCATTGCGTTATTTTCCTGCAAGGCGACATAAATTTTCCCGTTGTCGGCAAACGTCAGATATTCCGGTTCAAGGTCTTGAACAATTGAGGCATTAGGGCCGGAAATACGCACCGCTTTTGGCAATTCATCTGAGCGCACTCCATCAAATTCGCCAAAGCCAATTTGCGTAACGTCAGCATTGTTAATACCTTTGCTCAAATCGACCAACGTCACGCTACCTTCGGGATCGATACTGTAATCGGAGTTCGGTTCGCCTTCGTTTGCGGTGGCAATGTAACGACCATCTTTAGAAAAACCAACCATATCTGGCAGCGCACCGGTTTTGAAAGTGGTGATTAGAGAAAGATCATCCGAGCGATACAGCGCGATCAAGCCATCTTCCTGCTTATTATTGTTTTCAAT
>NZ_JAWOUH010000187.1:0-926 GCF_033339295.1 Vibrio sp. 704
AAAACCGTGTTTGTGGCGTGCTTACTGGCGACATGGGGTTAGATAAAAACGGCGAGCAAAAAGCCAATTTCGAGCCGGGTATCGAACTTCGAGCTAAGTTTACTCTGTTTGCTGAAGGGGCTCGTGGCCATATTGGTAAGCAATTGATTAACAAATTTAATCTCGCTGAAGATAAAACGCCACAGCACTATGCGATTGGCTTTAAAGAGCTGTGGGAAATACCTGCAGAGCAACATCAGCAAGGATTGGTTATTCATGGATTAGGTTGGCCGTTGGCAAACGAAGCAAGTGGTGGCAGTTATCTTTATCATCTTGAGGGCAACCAAGTCGCAGTTGGCCTGATTGTTGACCTTAATTACGAAAATCCCCACCTGAGTCCGTTTGACGAATTTCAGCGTTTTAAACATCACCCGTTGATTGAGCAGTACCTGAAAAACGGTAAGCGCATCAGCTATGGGGCTAGGGCGATTGCCAAAGGCGGCTTTCATTCCCTTCCGACCCAACAATTTGCGGGTGGACTATTGATTGGCTGTGATGCTGGCACGCTCAATAGCGCGAAAATCAAAGGCACGCATACCGCGATGAAGTCGGGGATACTCGCCGCTGAAGCCGTTTTTGAAGCGATTTCAAATCAATCGGTTATTGCCGACTACCAAAGCCATTTCAAACAGTCATGGCTATATGAAGAGCTTTATCAAGCACGCAACTTCTCTAGCGGAATACACCGTTTTGGCTCTTGGTTAGGTGGTGGTTTAGCGATGTTGGAACACAACGTGTTAAAAGGCAAAGCAAAGTGGAATGTACGTTGTGAACATCCCGATCATCAGTCTTTGATTCTGGCGGAAAACAGCGATGAGATCCTCTATCCGAAGCCTGATGGTGTGTTGAGTTTCGACCGTCTTTCTTCCGTCTATTTATCCAATATT
>NZ_JAWOUH010000188.1:0-925 GCF_033339295.1 Vibrio sp. 704
TTGGGCAATAAAAACGCCCGGCAATCCTTTTGATTGCCGAACTTATTTCTGCCTATCACGCTATTATTGACGAGCCATGCGATGATTATGAGCTGGCTTATCTTGTTCTGTCGAACGGTAAGGGTTGATATCCAAGCCGCCACGACGAGTGTAACGCGCAAACACAGTCAATTTGTTTGGTTGGCAGTATTTCATCAGGTCAGTGAAAATACGTTCTACACATTGCTCATGGAACTCGTTGTGTTCACGGAAAGACACCAAATAGCGCAGCAACTTCTCACGATCGATCTTGGCACCTTGGTAGCGAATTTCAACGCTGCCCCAGTCTGGCTGGTTGGTGATCAAACAGTTCGATTTCAATAGGTGGCTATGCAGCACTTCTTCTACTTGCTCTTCGCCAGCAGCACCTGCTAGCAAATCAGCATCAAAATCGTAGCTGTTGATTTCAATGTCTTGGTCGTCAATGCATTCGCCTTCCATTGTCACGATAGGTTGGTTGGTGTAGTGACCTACAGGGTTCACTTCGACCAATACCTTTTCGCCCGCACATGCGGATAGGTCTTGCGTTAAACGCTGTGCTACTTCTTCCCAACTCGCGAAACGGGTTTGGTTGTAGCTATTTAGGTAGAGCTTAAATGACTTCGACTCAATTAAGTTTGCACTGGTTGCAGGAATGTACACTTCACCAACGGCCACTTGAGGCAAGCCTCTGCTGTTTAGCCAAGACAGTTCGTACAGAGTCCAAATGTCATGTCCCAAGAAAGGTAAGGTGTCGCCTAGTTCAAGGTCATCACGGTTTAGGCTGCGAGGTACAGGTTGCAGTAGGCTTGCATCGTACTGGTTAGCGTACTCAGTCTTTTTGCCCAGCGTCAGGCCAGCAAGCTCTTTAGCGTCAGAATATTTGCTCATACTTTGTGGTCGTTTT
>NZ_JAWOUH010000189.1:0-923 GCF_033339295.1 Vibrio sp. 704
CTAAGGCACGTATTGAGAACTTGGAGGAATTGGTGACCGCAACTCGCCAATTCGAGAAGCCAGAAGAAGCGGAAGAGATGTCGCTGCTGACTGCGTTCTTGACTCATGCGGCGCTAGAAGCGGGTGAAGGGCAAGCCGACGAATTTGAAGATGCAGTTCAATTGATGACATTGCACAGTGCAAAAGGTTTGGAATTCCCATTGGTGTTTATGGTGGGCGTTGAAGAAGGCATGTTCCCAAGCCAGATGTCGGCGGAAGAGGCTGGGCGTTTAGAGGAAGAGCGCCGCCTGTGCTACGTCGGTATGACGCGCGCGATGCAAAAACTCTACATCACTTACGCGGAAATGCGCCGTTTGTATGGTCAAGATAAGTACCATAAGCCATCGCGTTTTATTCGTGAGTTGCCGGAAACGTGCCTGGACGAAGTGCGGATGAAAGCGCAAGTCAGCCGACCTGCAAGCAGTGGTCGCTTTAGCCAAACTGCAGTGAAAGAGACCTTCAACGAGACGGGCTTTTCACTTGGTTCACGCGTAATGCATCCAAAGTTTGGCGAAGGCACCATCATTAACTTTGAAGGCAGCGGTCCACAGAGTCGCGTTCAAATTGCGTTCAATGGTGAAGGCATTAAATGGTTAGTGACTGCTTACGCTAGACTAGAGAAACTGTAAGGCTTTTATCGAAAGCTAGCTTGCATTGTTCGCAAACTAACTCAAGGGCTGCTTCGGCGGATCTTGTTGTATCTGGAGCCTACAAAGTACCTTATTTGAGGTTGAGTTTGAGTTTGAGGTTGAGATGGGGACAACTGTGCTTTGCAGGTCGGGCGGAAATGGCAGAAAAGAAAAACCCCGAGGGCTTGCGCCCATCGGGGTTATAGTCTTACTCGCAGCAATCCAGCTACTAAAAAGTGCTCCTTGCATCGAATC
>NZ_JAWOUH010000190.1:0-922 GCF_033339295.1 Vibrio sp. 704
TCCTGAAAAAGAGCAATTACTGGTTGTTAACCTATCTGGTCGTGGTGACAAAGACATCTTCACCGTACACGCCATCTTAGAAGAAAAAGGAGTAATCTAATGAGCCGTTATGAGAAGATGTTTGCACGCCTAAACGAGAAAAACCAAGGCGCATTTGTACCATTCGTGACGGTTTGTGATCCAAACGCCGAGCAATCGTACAAGCTTATGGAAACACTGGTTGAATCTGGCGCTGATGCGCTTGAACTTGGTATTCCGTTCTCAGACCCATTGGCGGACGGCCCAACAATTCAAGGTGCCAACATTCGAGCGTTAGATTCGGGTGCAACTCCGGATATCTGTTTTGAGCAAATCGGAAAAATTCGAGCAAAGTACCCAGACCTGCCAATTGGTCTATTGATGTACGCCAATCTTGTATACTCACGCGGTATTGAGAGGTTCTACGAGCGCTGTGCAAAAGCGGGCATCGATTCCGTTCTCATTGCAGACGTTCCGACTAACGAAAGCGCAGAGTTCGTAGCCGCGGCAGAGAAATTTGGAATCCACCCAATCTTTATCGAACCACCAACGGCAAGTGACGAGACACTAAAACAAGTTTCTGAATTAGGCGGCGGCTACACTTACCTGCTTTCGCGCGCGGGTGTGACGGGTGCAGAAACCAAAGCTAACATGCCAGTTGACCACATGCTTGAAAAGCTAAACCAGTTTGATGCACCACCAGCGTTACTAGGTTTCGGCATTTCTGAACCAGCACAAGTAAAACAAGCCATTGAAGCGGGTGCTGCAGGTGCAATTTCGGGTTCAGCAGTCGTAAAAATCATCGAAGCACACGTAGAGCAACCGCAAATCATGCTCGATAAGCTTGGGGAATTTGTCTCAGCAATGAAAGCGGCAACTCAAAAGTAATCGACACCACAAGCTA
>NZ_JAWOUH010000191.1:0-920 GCF_033339295.1 Vibrio sp. 704
CGCAATGGATTTTTCAATCCCTTTTGCGTCTAAACCAAGTTCTTCGTGAAGTTCTTCTTGAGTACCTTGATGGATGAATTTATCAGGTAAACCAAGGTTGAGTACTGGTTTGATGATTTTTTCTTTCATCATAAACTCAACAACACCTGCGCCAGCACCACCTGCGATTGCGTTCTCTTCTAGTGTGATAAGAACATCATGCTCATCAGCGAGTTGGCGAATCAATGCTTCATCAAGAGGTTTGACGAAACGCATATCAGCAACCGTTGCATTGAGGTTTTCAGCTGCTTCTAGTGCATTCGGTAAGAAAGTACCGAAGCTCAGGATTGCCACCTTTTCACCTTTGCGTACCACTCGACCTTTACCAATCTCAAGAGCGGTAAACTCTTTTTCGATCTCTGTACCCATACCACTACCACGAGGATAACGTACGGCACTTGGTCCAGTGTGCTTATGACCAGTGTACAGCATTTGGCGACATTCGTTTTCGTCGCTTGGAGCCATGATCACCATGTTAGGAATGCAGCGCATAAAGCTAAGATCAAAGGCACCTTGGTGTGTTTGACCATCTGCACCGACCAAACCTGCGCGGTCGATAGCAAACATTACTGGTAAGTCCATGATAGCGATGTCATGGATAAGTTGATCGTAACCACGTTGCAAGAAGGTTGAGTAGATAGCAACGATCGGATGATCGCCAGCAATTGCCATACCCGTTGCAAGTGTCACAGCGTGTTGCTCTGCAATTGCCACATCAAAGTATTGGTCGGGGTACTCTTTCGAGAAACGCACCATGCCAGAACCTTCACGCATTGCTGGCGTAATTGCCATTAGCTTAGGATCTTGCGCTGCCATGTCACATAAGAAGTCACCAAAAATCTTTGAGAAAGTTGGTTTGCCGCCACTGCTTTTTGGTAAGC
>NZ_JAWOUH010000192.1:0-916 GCF_033339295.1 Vibrio sp. 704
TATTGTTCGTAATGTTGGCCACCGCAAAGCATTTATTGGCTGTTTGGCTGCCTTTTCGCTCACCATCGTTGCCCTACCAGCATTCCCGAATGGCCTAGTTTGGCTCGTTGCGCGCTTTATTGCTGGCGTAGCAGTTGCTGGTGTGTTCGTGATCGTTGAATCCTGGTTGATGTCGGGCGACGAGGCATCACGCGCAAAACGCCTAAGTCTATACATGCTTTCTCTGTACGGCGGCTCGGCTCTAGGTCAATTTGGTATTGGCGTTCTTGGCGTAAGTGGCGGCGTACCCTTTGTTGCGATTACAACATTGATCCTAATGGCGATGCTGGTACTGATGTTTATTGATTGCGAACAACCGAACAGCCATGAATCGACTTCATTGTCATTCAAACAGATTGCAAAACTCAATCATGCAGCGATCATCGGTTGCGTCGTATCTGGTTTAACCTTGGGTGCGATTTACGGTCTTATGCCTGTTGAATTGGCGAACCGTAAAATTACCCACCAAGACATTGGTACGCTTATGGCGTTGGTGATCCTTGGCGGCATGTTGGTTCAACCTATGGTGACCACATTAAACAAATACATGAGCCGAACAGTCTTAATGGCGTTTTTCTGTATTTTGGGTATTTTCTCTATCGGTTTGACGTTCATCTCTACGTCTACCGCAGTGTTGGCGGCGTCGCTTTTCCTATTGGGCATGGCCACGTTTGCTCTATACCCAGTGGCAATCAACCTCGGCTGTGAAGGACTTGATGAACGCTTTATTGTCTCTGCAACTCAAGTCATGCTGTTTAGCTACAGCGTAGGCTCAGTAGCAGGCCCAGTGGTCGCAGACAAATTTATGGGCCAAGTACACGGCTTGTTGGGTTACTTGTTTGCGGCTTTGGTAGCAACATGCGTTTACATGTTGCTT
>NZ_JAWOUH010000193.1:0-915 GCF_033339295.1 Vibrio sp. 704
TCGCAGAGAAGACGGGCTTGATTCAAAGCATCGGCGAATGGGTACTCAAAGACGCCTGTTTACAAGGGACTGACTGGCTGGCGAGAGGCGTTCAATTTGGCAAAATTGCAGTCAATGTATCAGCACTTCAACTGCAACAGTCGCGCTTCATCAACAAGCTCAAAACCATCCTTCGTGAAACGGGATTCCCGGCGCATCGCTTGGAGCTGGAAATTACCGAAAGCTTTTTGCTTATCGATCCAAAACTGGCCATCGCATCGCTAAATCAGCTGTGTGAACTCGGAATCGAGATTTCGTTGGATGACTTCGGCACAGGCTATTCTTCGCTGTCGTACCTCAAAGGTTTGCCAATCAACAAACTGAAAATCGACCGGTCGTTTGTCAGTGATGTGCCTAACGACAACGACAGCAACGCCATTGTTAACGCCATCATTGCGATGGGCACTACGCTTTCACTCAAAGTCGTGGCGGAAGGCATCGAAACGCCAGAACAAGTGGCTTACTTGGTCGACAAAGGTTGTATCTACGGTCAGGGATATTTATTCAGCCCACCCGTTGCGGCGGAAAAGTTATTTAACTAAGCACAACGTTCAATACACTGGCAACTTTGCGGTTAGATGTTCGTCGAACCGCAAAGCGCCAAACGATCCGCTAAAATGTTGATGCACACCAACAGCGGCACGCCAATCAACAGCCCCATTCCGCCCCACAACCAACCCCAAAAGACCAACCACATAAAGATGACTAACGGGTTGAGGTTAAACCGCCTCCCTAACAAAGTTGGGGTGACAAACTGACTCTCGATTAAATTCAGCAACAGATATATCGACACCACTGTCAGCATAAAACTGACCGAATCTAACTGCAGATACGCAACAAAACCAAAGCTCACCATCGACATCACTGGTCCCAAAT
>NZ_JAWOUH010000194.1:0-915 GCF_033339295.1 Vibrio sp. 704
AAACCATCGGTAGATTGGTTCAATCTTAGCAACATATATCCGATTCAAATACGCTATTTGAAAAAGAAAAATGCCCCACGAGATCTATATCCAACGAGGCATGTAATTGGCGTGAATACGCTTCTTCGAAGACAGAATACCTATTCTTCTCGAAATGCTCGGTTCATGCTTTCTGTCAGTGGCTTAATCAAATAACTCAGCGGTGTTCGAGGCTCAGACAAAATGAGTACTTCGGCGTTCATTCCGGATGTCAAACGGTACTTGGCAACATCATCTTGAGAAATTGAGATTCGCGCTAGGTAATAGTCATCTTGGTTTTCTTGTGACAATTTATCCGCAGAAACAGTCAGCACCGTGCCATCGAGAGGAGCCAATGTTCGTGCATTCAGAGCGGTTAATCGCACATGCGCTTGTTGTCCTGGATTGATCAAGTCAATGTCTTGCGGATTGACTCTTGCTTCAACAAGCAACTTATCATCTTGAGGCACTAACTCTAACAACGTTTGTCCTGAACCAATAACCCCCTTTTCAGTGAACACTTGCATGTTCACTACGCGGCCTGAGATTGGCGCATTGATTGAAGTTCTAGCCACCACATCTTGAGCAGATCGATACTCTTCACGAATGGCAACGACTTCTTTTTTGGTATTCCGCAACTCTTCGACGATTTCATTCAATCTTTCGAGCTTTAACTCTTCTATCTTGGCTTGGTTCTCGTCTAACCTTTTCCCAACGGTTAAAGATTGCCGATCAAGCTGACTTAGAGTACTGCGAACCTCTGCGGCAAGCCGTTTGAGTTGCAACAAAGTGGATTTGCCAGAAAACCCCTTCTGGACCAAAGCTTGGTTACTTGCAATTTCTTCTTCAATAAAGTTGAGGCGCTCTCTTTCGATGACTTTGGTTTGCTTAAGATTT
>NZ_JAWOUH010000195.1:0-914 GCF_033339295.1 Vibrio sp. 704
TCTGAAACTGAATCAGGTTTAAGCCTAGTTGCGGTACTACGTCGCACCGATACCGAAGCATTAGTGCAGTTGATTCACAGCCAGTTATTCCAAGCGCAAAAGCGCGTAGCGGTAGCGTTATGTGGCAAAGGCAATATCGGTTCTAGCTGGTTAAATCTATTTGCGACTCAGAAAACAGAACTCGAAAAACGCCACGGTATGAGCTTTGACTTAGTCGCCATTGTCGATAGCCAGACATATTGGGTTGATGAAAAAGGTATTGATGCGGCGGCGGTTGCCGACAAGTTTGATGATGAAAGTATTGAGAACGATGGGACGTGGCTGAGTCGGTTGGGCGATTTACAAGGTTATGATGAAGCCGTGGTATTGGACGTGACCGCGAGCAAAGAGTTGGCGCAACGTTATGTTGATATCGCTCAGCAAGGCATTCATTTAATTTCTGCTAACAAAGTTGCAGGCTCTGCCGATAGTCAATATTACCATCAAGTGCAAGATGCATTCGCGAAAATCGGTCGTTACTGGCTCTACAACGCGACGGTTGGGGCTGGGTTACCTATCAACCATACCGTGCGAGATCTGCGTGAAAGTGGTGATGAGATTGTGGCGCTATCCGGAATCTTCTCGGGAACACTTTCTTGGCTGTTCCAGCAGTTTGATGGCTCGGTGCCGTTTAATGAGTTGGTCGATTTAGCGTGGCAACAAGGATTAACAGAACCGGATCCGCGTGCTGATTTAGATGGTTCGGATGTCATGCGTAAACTGGTTATCTTAGCGCGTGAGTCTGGTCTGGATATTGAACCGGATAGCGTAAAAGTGGAATCACTGGTGCCTGAAGAGCTGCGCTCTCTGAGTTTGGATGAGTTCTTTGATAATGGCGCACTGCTCAGTGAGATTCTTCAAGAGCGTCTAACCAA
>NZ_JAWOUH010000196.1:0-913 GCF_033339295.1 Vibrio sp. 704
CTTTCACAATCGCCCATTGCGCTAATGCTGTTAGTGCACCAGCAAAAAGAAGGATCAGCCAAATAGTCCAGTCATTAGGCATGGTAAAGCTTGGTATCGCTAGCACAATATTGAAAGGCGTGATCAGTAACAACAAGTAAACCACCATGGTAGACGGTGGATCGTTTACCGACATCTTTTTCACCATCAAAGAATACGCTGCCCAAAAGAAGGCCGCCCCAACAGGCAGTAGAGTTGCCCAAGTGAAGGAGTCTGACCACGGCTCTAAGATGATCATGGCACCGATAAAGCCAGTTAGTGTGGCAAGCCAGCGTGCGGTGCCCACTTTCTCTTTCAAGATAAGCCCTGAGCCTACGGTCGCAAACAGCGGAGAAGTCATTAGCAGCGCAATGCCTTGCCAAATCGGAACAGGGTAAGCGAGCGCCCAAAGCCACAGTTGGATACCGATAACAGAGAGAAAAATACGAAAAGCGTGCCAGCCAAAATGTTGAGTTCTCAAAGAGCGTCGAATGCCTAGCGTTCTTAGATAAGGAAGAATAACGAACAACGCGATCGCGTATTGAAACAATGCAAAAGTGGTGGAAGACACACCAAAGTGGATGCTTGCGATTTGGGCAAAGCTATTCACGATGGCGAATGCCAATCCTGCAGTTAGCATCCAAGAAGCACCTTGAACAGGATGATGATTCAATTGAATATTTCCGGTTTGAAAGAGGTAGACGGATAATACGTCCTAAAGCTTTTTGCGCAAATAAAAAAATGCCTCCCAGAGGGAGGCGACATTACCAATTCAAAGGACGTGCCTGTCATTACAGGTACAAAGAACGAGAAGCACAAACGCTGCCATGCATTTGCATTTCTAGTATTGCAGAACACGTGCCAATTTTTATCTTTATGATTTATAAGTATTTTT
>NZ_JAWOUH010000197.1:0-912 GCF_033339295.1 Vibrio sp. 704
TCGATAAAAAAGAGGTCGATTACCAATTCAACTACGCCGAGGCAACCATCAAATCCAACTTCTGGAACGCAGGAATTTCGTCTGGCTTGAATGGTAACCAAATCATGGAGCTAGCAGGAATTTTTGGCTGGGATATCGACTTCGCACTCGATATTCGCAAAAACGACTCTTTCCGAGTGCTGTATCAAGAAGAAGTTGTAGAAGGTGAAGTCATTGGTCGCGGAAAAATCATCGCTGCGATATTCAAAAACCAGGGCGATACGTTTACGGCTATTTTAGATGAAAAAACGGGCAAATATTACGACGAAAATGGCCGAGCGATGAAAAAAGCCTTCTTGCGCGCTCCACTGGATTTCCGTCGCGTGACTTCAAACTTTAACCCACGTCGTCTTCACCCAGTGACGGGGCGAGTACGTCCTCACCGAGGCACTGACTACGCAGCACCTGTTGGTACGCCAATTTGGGCCGCTGGTGATGGTGTGGTGCAAAAATCGGCTTACAACAAGTTCAACGGGAACTACGTGTTCATCAAGCACAGCAATACTTACATTACCAAGTATCTGCACTTAACGAAGCGCACAGTCAAAACGGGTCAACGTGTTAAACAAGGTCAAACTATCGGTACGCTTGGTGGAACAGGTCGAGTGACAGGACCTCACTTACATTATGAGTTCCTAGTAAATGGCGTGCACAAAAACCCAATAACAGTGAATTTGCCGCAATCCAAAGCGTTAACAGGTAAAGCAAGACAAACCTTCATGGCGAATGCAAAAGTCAGTATGGACAAGCTGGATCGTTACAGTAAGTTACTGGCAATGAGATAAACGGAAAAGTAAAAAGAGGCAGCATTACGCTGCCTCTTCGCTTTCATCAGGTTCGGGCTTAGCAAGATGATCTCTTCCCAACATAAGC
>NZ_JAWOUH010000198.1:0-907 GCF_033339295.1 Vibrio sp. 704
GGTAGGCGCGCTGAGCTTTGTCTGCTTGAGAGTGGCTGACCCATGCCAGTTCTCGCAATAGCCAAAACACACTTTCCTCTAATTGCTTCAACGTCTTGTGTTGTTTGATGAATCCAAAAGAGGCGAGTAGCTGCTTTTCTAGTCAGTTGATGACACACCATTCGGCTAGCGAGTATTGATTATCCGTCTCTGAGAGCTCACGTAGCACTTTACATAAGCTGATTTTCTGGGCTTCACTCAGCGATTTAAGTGCCGGCAGAGCGAGTTCGAGTACCGGGACACGCAGATGAAGTGGTAAGTCGGAATCTAACCAGGGAAGCAATGTAGATTGCGATGCGAGTGGAACGTACGACTTAATCATTTCGCGCTGAATATCGCTGCCATCAAAAATGAGGGCGAATGCGACAAATCGGGCGCTATATGGTTCACGTGCGATATCAACTAACTCTGGTGGTAATTGACTGATCAACTGTTGGCCTGTCTCACTCAATTGCTCCGATGGTGAGGCAGATTGCGAAGCAGGAGAGCCGCCACCTACGGCAAAGCCACTGACTTGTTCGTTATCAAACGCCGTGTTTTGAGCATGAGAATGTTGAGCGTAGCTTCCGTCCCAATTGGGTTCGATTCTTCGAATTCTTTCGTCCAATGGTGGGTGTGTCGCGAACAAACTAGAGAAACCGGACAATTTACTCTGTCCAAACATCATGTGGCTCATTTCATCACTGGCTTTCGTGTTTAAAGTAGAGCCTTGAACGTTACTGCCAATCTTCTTTAACGCTCCCGCAATCCCTTGATCGTTGCGAGTGAACTGCACGGCACTGGCGTCAGCTAAAAACTCGCGTTGGCGCGAAATCGCTGCTTTGATCATGTTGCCGAACAAGGTTCCTAACCAACCCAGCACCAAGCA
>NZ_JAWOUH010000199.1:0-906 GCF_033339295.1 Vibrio sp. 704
TCGCGAAATTTCGCAGTCGCGACGCCAGAGACCGAGGGTTAGATCATGCCTAGCATTCACCTTCCGGCCGCCCGCTAAATATCTCCTTTTGGGTTGTTAATAAAACATCCAATAAGTTGACTGTGCGTGAAAAAGAAAGTTTTGTGTGATGGCGTTGAAGATCGCACCGTTAAGCTCTTATGTGGGATGGTGCAGAGCTCGACGACTACCGATAAAACGCAACCGCCGCAAACAGACAAGAAAAAGCCCCAACTGATAACAGTTGGGGCTTCAGTATTGTGATTGGTGGAGCAATAGCACCCTGAACCCAAAACCTTCTCGCTCAACCGGTAGTGGCTGATAACAACTCGTGAGGGCTATTGCGGGTTAAGCATTTAGCGATGTCTAGGGCCAGACTGGACGTCTGAACGCAAGCCGCTGATACTGTACATAACCACAGTATCAGCGGAGGATACCCATGTCGCTGGCAAGGAACGCCACGGCGAGTCAATCGCCCACTCAAACAAACGGTTACGAACGCCACCAACCCGACCAGACGCTGCTCTACCAGCTGGTTGAGCAGCACTACCCAGCCTTCAAAGCCTCACTCGAAGCCCAAGGTCAACACCTGCCTCGCTACATCCAACAAGAATTCAACGACCTCCTCCAATGTGGCCGTCTGGAGTATGGTTTCATGCGGGTTCGCTGCGAGGATTGTCATCACGAGCGTCTGGTCGCCTTCAGCTGTAAACGACGCGGCTTTTGCCCTAGCTGCGGTGCCCGCCGGATGGCCGAGAGTGCGGCGCTGCTGATAGACGAAGTCTTCCCCAAGGAGCCCATTCGCCAGTGGGTGCTCAGCTTTCCTTTCCAGCTACGCTTTTTGCTGGCTCGCCATCCCCAGCTGATGGGCCAGGTCTTGAGTATCGT
>NZ_JAWOUH010000200.1:0-905 GCF_033339295.1 Vibrio sp. 704
ATTTGAACTCTCTCGTTACGCCGAATTTCACTTCAAAGAAGAGGAAAATTTAATGAGAGAAGTGGGGATTCATCACGAGCATCTCCAAAAGCATATTCAAGTACATCGCACTTTTATGGGCGATATTGTCAGCATGCAAAGTTTTATTAACGAAGATAATCGGCAATCAGCGGAGCAGTTGTTGGATTTTCTCATTCATTGGTTGGCGTACCACATTCTCGGCATCGATCAAAATATGGCGAAACAGATCAAAGCCATCGAACGAGGCGTTTCTCCTTTAGAAGCTTATCGCGAACAAGAGCAACAAGCTAACGCGTCTACCGAGCCATTACTAGAAGCACTCAATGCGCTGTTTTCTCAAGTGTCCGAACGTAATCGTGATCTCTTAAAACTCAATTTGGAATTAGAAGAAAAAGTAGAAGCAAGAACGAACCAGTTGTTAACGGCAAATAAGCAGCTGGAAGCACTGTCATTAACGGACTCATTAACTCAACTTCCTAATCGACGCAGTGCAATCAAAACGTTGAAAAAGCTTTGGGATGACACGGAGCAAAAAACACTGCCTTTGGTTTGTATCATGATTGATGCGGATTATTTTAAACAAGTCAATGATACGTGTGGGCATGAGGCCGGAGACTTGGTGTTAATCGAGCTTGCACAGGCACTTAAATATCATTTTCGTAGCGATGATATTGTGTGCAGATTGGGAGGTGATGAGTTCTTTGTTCTTTGTCCAGACACAGGATTGGACGGCGGGTTATATGTTGCGGAAATGGTAAGAAAACAGGTGTCTCAAATGCTCGTTCCAACGTGTTATGAACCGTGGAGAGGGAGCATCAGTGTTGGTGTTGCAGAACGAACAGAAAACATGAGTACGTACACCGATTTGATTCGCGCAGCCGATG
>NZ_JAWOUH010000201.1:0-904 GCF_033339295.1 Vibrio sp. 704
CACTCACGCCATATTTGGACGCAATCTTACCAAGGTATTCCCCTCGCGCGACTTTGTGCTTGCGGATCGGCTTATCTTTCACTGCTACGGTGATCTTAAGTTTTTGACCAACCCATAAGGTATCGGATTTTAAGTTGTTCTCACGACGAATATCCGACAGCTTCACTTTATAGTGACTTGCGATCTTACCTAAAACCTCACCCGATTTAACGATATGCGTAATCGTTTCAGTCTCTATTGTAATAGGCTTGCTTGGCACTTGGATCTTGCCAGCTGACGGAATACGCAGTTTTTGTCCAACCGCTAAGCTGGTCGATTTCAACTTGTTCTCGGCCATCAACGCTTTCGAGTTAGTACCGTATTTATTCGCAATCACAGACAGCGATTCACCACGCTTAACAATGTGCACCATTGGTTTAGAGGAAGGTGAGAACACCGTGCCTTCAGGTGGGTTATCTTTTAGATATTTAACCACCGCTTTAGAGATAGCCTGCGCTAACTTATCTTGGTGTGCGCGTTGGAACAGCAGTTTCTCTTCTGTTGGGTTAGAGATAAATCCAGTCTCTACAAGGACCGATGGAATTTGTGGCGAACGCAGTACTGCCAAGCTAGTGTTGATTGGCTTGGTGTTGTGTAGATGCGCGACGCGTCCCATTTCACCCAAAATTTCGGTCGCCAACTTGTAGCCTTCTTTTTGCGAATGGCTGAACTGGAGATCGAGCAAAGTTTGGTTCACGTTGCGGTCTTTCGTGTTCGTGACAAATGCATTGCCAGAACCACCGAGCAGCTCAGACTGTTTCTCGTGGTTCTCAACCCAACGAGCAATCTCAGTGTTTGCGCGACGCGTATTCAATACGAATACCGATCCCCCACGAGGTTGTGGTGACGTGAACGCATCCGCGTG
>NZ_JAWOUH010000202.1:0-904 GCF_033339295.1 Vibrio sp. 704
AATTCGATCTGCTTTGGCTACGGATGTGTGATCTTTCCAGAGGACGAACATTGCATTTGGGTTGTGCTCAAACTCAGGAAGCAGCGCTAAAACAGTGCCGTTTTCATCTATTGGAGCTGGGGTTGAGCCTGTTGTGTCGACGCCTATGCCGACAACAGAATCGGCCAGAGTCCGTGGCATTGTAGCCAGTACCTCTTGGATTGCGCTGGTCATTGCATCCAAATAATCTTGCGGGTGATGTCTGAATTGCGATTGCGCAGGTTGGCAATAGAGCCCCTTCATCCATCGTGAGTAGTACACCACAGACGAGGAAACTTCCTGGCCTGTTTCGGCATTAACAATAAGCGCACGTACGGAGTCCGATCCGAAGTCCAAACCAATTACATGCTGCTGATGTGTATTTATTGTGTCCATGACAACTCCAACTTTTGGTCAGCAAACTAAATCTACTTGTTGTTATAGCCAGAGCAGGTGGGTTATCCCATAAATAGGGTTGCTAAGTTTATGGACAAAAACGTCACTGGGTGTTTTTTGTGTCCTTTTTAACACCTTTATATATTGCTCAAAAATTAAGTGTTCTCGACCATGATTAACGTTTGCGTTGGGGGTTTTAGCGATATTTGAAAGTTGCTAGTCGCACAATTGAGAGCTGCTTCATAGCCTCTGTAGCTAAATGAATGGACAAAATTGCTACATTTTTCCGCTGTGATTTTTATCACTAACAAATGGTCAAGGATGCACAAATATGTACAGCGAACACTCACCTCTACCAGTGGATGGATAACAATGAAATTAAAAAAACTACTCACAATCGCTGCCCTATCTGGCATGACAATGCTCAGTGCCTCTGCTAACGCTTTTTTTGGCTCCAATGACGATAACGTCAGACTTGGTTACCTCGTGA
>NZ_JAWOUH010000203.1:0-903 GCF_033339295.1 Vibrio sp. 704
GGCTTTGTTTTTGATAGCAAGCTCTGAAATCATTTCAGCGCCTTTTACTGGGATTTCACGTAAGAACGGAATACCAAAGATAAACAGTGTCGCCAAAATATTAAAGGTTAAGTGTACTAGCGCAATCTGAAGAGCAAACACAGCAAACTCACCAGATACTGCGGTAGCTGCAAGTAGCGCAGTGATACACGTACCGATGTTCGCACCTAGAGTGAATGGGTAAATGTCACGAACTTTAAGAACACCAGTACCTACAAGTGGAACCATCAAGCTTGTTGTTGTTGATGAAGATTGTACCAACACCGTCACGATCGAGCCTGATACGATACCGTGGATAGGACCACGACCAATTGCATTCTTCAGAATATCGCGAGCACGGCCAACCATTAGGCTCTTCATTAGCTTACCCATTACTGTGATAGCAACGAAGATTGTAGCGATACCTAAAACAATTAGAGCCACGCCACCCATGGTGTCACCAAATGTTGATAGCGGTTCTTTGATAGCAGAAACAACAGGCTTAGTGATTGGCTTGATGAAGTCAAAACCCTTCATGCTCATGTCGCCAGTGTTCAATAGTGGCGAAACCAACCAGTGAGAAATTTTCTCTAGAATGCCGAACATCATTTCCAAAGGAAGGAAGATCAGAACAGCAAGAAGGTTAAAGAAGTCGTGGATCGTCGCACTAGCAAATGCGCGCTTGAATTCTTCCTTACAACGTACGTGACCTAGTGAAACCAAAGTATTGGTCACTGTGGTACCAATATTGGCACCCATTACCATTGGAATCGCTGTCTCTACAGGTAGACCACCTGCAACTAAGCCCACAATAATAGAAGTTACAGTACTTGAGGATTGGATTAGGGCTGTTGCTACTAGGCCGATCATAAGACCAGCGATAGG
>NZ_JAWOUH010000204.1:0-900 GCF_033339295.1 Vibrio sp. 704
CCATGCCAACGTAGTTGTTGTTAAGGAAAGCTCTGAAACACAAATCACGCTCGCGGTGGCGGATCAAATGCTGCTGATAAACAAACAATGATGCGGCAATCAGCACCGTCCAGTAGTAACTCTGGCCTAATTGATAAAACTGCCCTAGCCCCACCAACATCGCCAACGTCACTAACTGTAACACTCCAATAATTAACTTGTCGTGGCGACCGAACAGAATCGCTGTCGATTTGATACCGATTTTTAAATCGTCATCGCGATCCACCATTGCATACTGAGTGTCGTAGGCAATCGTCCACAATGCATTAATCACAAACACAAACCAAACCATCACTGGTAGCTCACCGGTTTGTGCCGCCCATGCCATAGGAATCGCCCAGCTAAACGCTAATCCCAAAAACAGCTGCGGGATATGCGTGTAACGCTTCATAAAAGGGTAGATAAAGGCTAAGACAAGGCCCGCAAAAGAGAGCTGAATCGTTAAGGGGTTCATAGTCAAAACAAGTAAGAATGAGCTCACGGCCAACACCAAAAATAAGCCAATCGCCTCTTTCGCCGTGACCTTACCCGAAGGCAATGGACGCTGTTTAGTACGCTTCACATGACCATCGACTTTGCGGTCTGCAAAATCGTTAATGACGCAGCCTGCGCTACGCATTAAAAATACACCCAGCACAAATACAATGAGCACATCCCAACTCGGTATGCCTTGGGCTGCAATGACCAGAGCCCAAACCGTTGGCCACAACAATAATAGTGAACCAATTGGGCGATCCATTCGCATCAGCTGCCAATATGCTTTGGCTTTTTCTGCGGACATTTACACTCTCTCCTTGGCGTAAATAGGTGAATTCGATAAGAATAACTCAGCGACTAACATAGGTTTGTGATTCATCCACA
>NZ_JAWOUH010000205.1:0-896 GCF_033339295.1 Vibrio sp. 704
TTAGCGATGGTGAACCCAACCGCACAAAACATGAGTTATAAGCCGCGTGCGACGTTCTCTGGTATTCCAACAACGTATGCGCTGGACTATTTAGAGCACACTAGCGAGCCAAACTCAGAAACACAGACTTATGAGATGTACTTAACCATGCCTCAACCAGAGCAAGAGATTCTTCCGGGCACCAGTGTGAGCGTGATGGTCGACATGATCAAAGCCGGTATCACTTCTATCGATGGTTACAACATCCCAATGACGGCACTTCAAGCAGGCAACGATGACAATGAGTTCTTTGTTTGGAAAATGCACGGTGACGCTGTCACTAAAGTGCCTGTGGCGATTTCACAAGTTAACGGTGAAGGGGCGATTGTCTCATCGGGAATCACTCAAGGTGATGTGTTGGTTAATTCAAACCTGCGTAAATTACGCGAAGGTAAGCAAGTGGATGTTGTGGAGAAGGAACAATAATGAACATTGCTGAGTATTCCATTAAGAACAAAGTCATCAGTTGGTTGTTCATTGTTATTCTTGCTATCGGTGGGGTGACTTCATTCCTAGAGCTTGGTCGATTAGAAGACCCTGCGTTTACGATTAAGGACGCGATGATTGTCGCGACTTATCCTGGGGCGACCTCCAAAGAAGTGGAAGAAGAATTAACGTATCCGCTTGAGAAAGAGATTCGTAAACTGCCGTACATTGATCGAATCACGTCGACCTCTTCGAATGGTATGTCGCAGATCATGGTCAGTATGAAGATGGATTACGGCCCAGACGAACTGCCACAGATTTGGGACGAAATGCGCCGTAAAATCAACGATCTGCAACCAACTTTACCGCAAGGTGTGCAATCTCTGCAGATTATTGATGACTTCGGTGACGTGTACGGTGTCATGTTGATG
>NZ_JAWOUH010000206.1:0-896 GCF_033339295.1 Vibrio sp. 704
GATATGCTATTTGCATGGCTCATGATGCCGTTTGCCTTCTTGCTAGGTATCGGTCCTCTTATCCGTTGGAAGCGTGACCAGTTATCTTCGATTGTGAAGCCTATGCTTGTGTCGGGCACTGTGTCTCTGGCGTTGGCGGCGGTTTGTGTATTCCTATTTGCTGATTTCTTCTCAGTGATGGCGTACATCGGCTGGGTTATGTCGATTTGGATCGTGGCAATGCATGCGTTCGAATTGCACGAGCGTGCGACGCACCGTCACAGTTTTGCTGAAGGTGTTCGTAAGCTTCAACGTAGTCACTGGGCGATGATGTTTGGTCATATCGGTCTTGCTGTGACGATCATTGGTATCGCTATGGTACAAAATTACAGCATTGAGCGTGATGTGCGTTTAGCGCCAGGTGAACACTTCCAAATCGAAGGTTATGATTTCTACTTCTCGGGTCTTCGTGATAAAGACGGTCCGAACTACGATGGTTACATCGCTGATTTCGAAATCACGCACGACGGTAAGTACATCAATACACTTCATGCCGAGAAGCGTTTCTACCGCACCGCTAAGTCGATGATGACAGAAGCGGCCATTGACCGTGGCATCACTCGTGACCTTTACATCGCGATGGGGGAGCGTTTGGAAGATAACCGCTCTTGGGCGGTGCGCATTTACTACAAACCGTTCGTACGTTGGATCTGGGCTGGCTCTTTGATCATGGCATTAGGCGGCGCCCTAGCGATTTCTGATAAGCGTTACCGCTTCCGTAAGTCATCGAAAAAGAACGCAAAGTCAAACGAGCAGGTAGCATAAAATGAATAAGAACATCTTGTTTATCCCGTTGGTTGCTTTTTTAGTTCTGGCGGGCATCTTCGCACCACCGTTGGTTCGTAACCAAGGTGGGG
>NZ_JAWOUH010000207.1:0-892 GCF_033339295.1 Vibrio sp. 704
TACTCCATCACGCAAACGGATCAAGGTAAGGTCGTTACAAGCGCAGATGATGTAAAAACGGGCGACCTTTTAGTCACCCGTTTGGCTAATGGTGAGATTCACTCTACCGTTAGTTAGCCGACTTTAAAATGAGCTTAGTCAGCTGATTTTCTGAAACTCAAATCGCACACGAGATTTGGATTTGAGTTCATTACAGGTATTGCAGAAATAATTGGCAGCCCCACAAGCCTGAAGCTTTTATAACTCAGCACCACAGTCCGGGCAAAAACCTACTTTTTTGAAATCGGATTCACATTGGCCACAATGATATTGACCAGTCCATTCTAGTTCTACTTCGCAATCTGGACATTTGTTCTGTTGCATATCTCTCACCTTACTGTTTCACTCGCTCCAGTATTCACATTTTCTAACCGCTAACCTTGATGTATATCACCATATGCAAGGTAATGGGTTTACTTCACGAGAAGCTTACTTTGAGAAAGATCTTATTCTGATCATCGGATATTTACCATTTGATCAGCGATCACCCCCTAAAAGAATATTTATATAACCACACACCGAAAGCATAAGTTACATATTCTGCATTCCAATTTAAAGAAGCATAAAATACCAAAATTAAATTCAAAAAAAGAAAAAACAGAATTTAATAAAAAGATCTAATTGAAAAAGCAAGCTATTACATCGGTGTGCATTTCAATCGTTTGTGAATCCATTTCGACCAACTTGACGTGTATCGAGCCAAAGTCACTCAAATGCTCTGCGTGCGTTCCTCCACAAGGGATCACGGCCAATTCTCCCTCTCCCAAGTCACATTTCCAATAACGCGAATCGGTCAAGTTGTCACCATGGCAGTCCATAATGATCGCCGCGTCTCTTTCCAGCCAAAGCTTCA
>NZ_JAWOUH010000208.1:0-890 GCF_033339295.1 Vibrio sp. 704
TCATTCAGCCTGATCGGCGTTTACCTTGCTGGTCAGGTTGATTCTTGGTTCTCCGTGTTCATGCGTGTGGCACTGGCCAGCGTTGTATTCATTCCTTTCCTTAAATTCCGCGGCGTAAGCAAATCTCTGATCGCGAAACTGATGATCGTCGGCGGCTTTCAGCTCGGTTTGATGTACTGCTTCTACTACCAGTCTTTCTTACTCCTTTCTGTTCCAGAAGTGTTGCTGTTCACTGTGTTTACACCGATTTATGTGACGCTGATTTACGACTTCCTGAAAGGTCGTTTTTCGCCTTGGTATTTAGTCACTGCGCTGATCGCAGTCGCGGGTGCCGCATGGATCAAATTCGCTGGCATTAACGAAAACTTCCTAATGGGCTTTTTGGTCGTGCAAGGGGCGAACCTCTGTTTTGCCATCGGTCAGGTGGGCTACAAATACATCATGGAAAGTGAGCCCGTCGATTTACCACAGCACACCGTGTTTGGTTACTTCTACTTGGGTGCGCTTTGTGTAGCAACCGTGGCTTTCGCGCTCATGGGCAACCTCGACAAACTGCCAACCACTGCAACCCAATGGGGCATTTTGACCTACCTTGGTTTGATTGCATCAGGCTTTGGTTACTTTGCGTGGAACAAAGGGGCAACCTTAGTGAATGCCGGCGCGTTAGCGGTAATGAACAACGCGTTAGTGCCAGCAGGCCTGATTGTGAACATCGTAATTTGGAACCGAGACGTCGACATCGTGCGCCTCGCGATTGGCGGCGCGATCATCATGCTATCGCTGTGGATTAACGAAACGTGGGTGAAAAAACGCGTTGAAATGAGCTACGCCAATAAGTAACGTGCCTTTCTCGACACATATTCCAGCAATAAAAAACGCTCTCCAGTTGG
>NZ_JAWOUH010000209.1:0-889 GCF_033339295.1 Vibrio sp. 704
TATCTTGTCTCGTCGTAATGCATACGCAACTGTAGACAACGTTTCTATCGAACGAACACCAATTACTTGAAGGAATACCAAACATGGATTGCTCTTTTTCCGCAGATATTCAAACGCGCATTGATAACAAAACCAAACCCTTAGGTGCTCTAGGGTTGCTAGAAAAAGTCGCATTGCAGTTAGCGTTGATTCAAAGCCAAGATCAAGCACAAGCCGTTGAAGAGATTGTTATTCGCAAGCCAACGATGTTGGTGTTTGCTGGCGACCATGGTGTTGCGAAAGAAGGCATTAGCATCGCACCGAGTGAAGTTACCCAGCAAATGGTTGCAAACTTCCTTGCTGGAGGTGCGGCAATTAACTGCTTTTGCGATGTAAACCAAATCGAATTCAAAGTGATTGACTGCGGTATGCTTGCGCCAATCGAAGTCATGGTTCCTGAGTTTAAATCTCATCCGAATTTAATTGAGCAGCGTTTAGGAAATGGCACTGCCAATTTTTCAAAGCAAGCGGCGATGTCTTCTGAACAAGTAGCGCTTGGTTTGGAATATGGTGCAAGAGTGGCGCAAAGCACCATCTATTCAGGATCTAACTTACTGATGTTTGGCGAGATGGGTATTGGAAATACCAGCTCGGCTTCCGCATTATTGGCGGCACTCAGCCCGCTTGAGGTAAACCACTGTGTTGGTCTTGGTACGGGCATCAACTCAGAGCAGTTGAGCCGAAAGTTAAAGTTGGTTGCTCAAGGGGTAAGTCGTTGTCGAGGTCTAGACGCCAAAGCTGTATTATCGCAAGTTGGTGGATTTGAAATCGTACAGATGGTCGGGGCGTTCCTTGAGGCGAAGCGTTTGAAAACGCCAGTGCTTGTCGATGGTTTTATTGTCTCTGTCGC
>NZ_JAWOUH010000210.1:0-889 GCF_033339295.1 Vibrio sp. 704
AATTATCTACCGTAGTAACTTCGATGTAGCTGAACCAAGGCTGGTTCGCTTTTTCCGTTAGCCACATGTTCCAATCGGCGATAGATTGTTTATCGGTATGGGCTTGAGTACCATCCAGTTTTTCAGCTAGGTTTACGCCTCGGAAGACGATTTCTGAATAAAGGTCATCTTCAAAACCGCTGCCGCTAAACAAGCCGAAGGTGTAGCCTTGATCTTTAAGTACATCAAGAAGTACAGGTGAGGCACCTTGTGCCTTGATACTAGAGGCGTAGCTTGTTGGTAAACCATAAAACAAGCCAAATGCACCGTAGGTGTCATTGCTTGAGCTGTAGTGTTTACGGAAGTTTTGGTTTTGCTGTGCAAACTCGTAGAGGTTTGGCATTTCTTCTTGATTCAGCGCGTCGGCACGAAGGTTATTTACGCTGATCATCAATACGTTCAACTTGTTTACACGGCGGTTGAATTCAAGTTTTTCTAGTGGGTAGTTCACCAGCTCAACGTTATTTTCATTCTCCGCTAAGCGTTTTAGGTACTCTTCACGGTCAAGCAGACCATGTTTTTCCATAAAGCTTTTCGCCGTCATTGGGTAAGAAAGCGGGAAGTTTGAGCGTTGGCTCGTGATCGGATTATAGAAATAGGCATCAGCCCAAATGTAGACCAAATGACTGGTCATAAAGCTCAAAAAGAACACGGCAGCCAGTGGACGACCAACGTGTTTGTGAGACAGTTTGCGCTGTTTACGCCAAACCCATTCTGATAAGGCGAGCTGAACAAGGAATATCAGCGGCATCACAACAAACAGGTGTTGTAGATCCGAGCTTAACGCACTTTTATCATCGCTGAATAACAGCTCCCAAACCACAGGGGTTAGGTGCAGGTTAATGGATTG
>NZ_JAWOUH010000211.1:0-889 GCF_033339295.1 Vibrio sp. 704
CCTACTCGCTGGTGGAGGTGTTTTTTGGGCTGCTGCCGAGCCAATTGCTCACTTTGTTACAGCGCCACCTTTGTATGGTGAAGCTTCACCAAAAACTTCTGCAATCAATGCATTATCTCAGTCGTTTATGCACTGGGGATTTTTGGCTTGGGCGATTCTCGGTTGCCTTTCTTCCATCGTATTGATGCACCTGCACTACGACAAAGGCTTGCCACTTAAACCACGCACATTGCTTTACCCAATCTTTGGCGACAAAGCGATTCATGGCTGGATTGGTAACCTGGCGGATGCGTGCAGCATCATCGCCGTTGCCGCTGGTACTATCGGCCCTATTGGCTTTCTTGGTTTGCAAATCAGCTACGCGCTGAACTCATTATTTGGTTTCCCAGATAACTTCATTACCCAAAGCATGGTGATTGTCGCTGCCATCGTGATGTACACGCTTTCGGCGCTAAGTGGCGTAAGCAAAGGCATCCAACTTGTGAGCCGTTACAACATCATCCTGTCGGTACTGCTGATCGGTTACATCCTGTTCTTTGACCCAACGAGCTTTATTATTGATGGCTACGTGCAAGGCGTAGGGCGCATGGTGGATAGCTTTTTCCCGATGGCGCTTTATCGCGGTGACACTGGCTGGTTAAGCTGGTGGACGGTGTTCTTCTGGGGTTGGTTTATTGGTTACGGGCCAATGATGGCAATCTTCATCGCACGTATTTCGCGTGGCCGTAGCATTCGCCAATTGATTTTGTCCATCCGTATTGCCGCGCCGCTGATCACCTGTTTTTGGTTCAGCATCGTGGGCGGTAGCGGTTTAGCATTCGAGCTCGCTAATCCGGGATTGATCTCTTCGGCGTTTGAAGGATTCAACCTCCCAGCCGTATTGCTTGCA
>NZ_JAWOUH010000212.1:0-888 GCF_033339295.1 Vibrio sp. 704
TGAAACATCGCAGTAGCGTCGAAATCGGTGGTCTAAAAATGGCACTGATTGGCCGAGTTCCCGGTTCTATTGCTGGTGGCTTCATGCTGTTCTTTGTCTCCACTCAAGCACTGACGTTGTGGATCGGTTTACTCGTTCTATTCGCGGTTATCGTCAGTGTGCTTCCGTTTCGTATTGAACCTACACCTCAGCGTATGACGTTAGCTGGATTTTTCTCCGGTTTGTTTGGTACCAGCTCGGCAATCGGTGGCCCTCCGATGGCATTGCTATTGCAACATCAAGAAGCGAATCAGTTACGTGGTAACTTGTCGGCATTTTTCGTATTCAGTTCTATCATCTCTCTGGTGGTTCAAATCCCAGCGGGCTTCTTTACGTTGCACCATCTTGTGATTACGATTCCGTTGCTACCAGCTGCCGGGCTTGGGTATTGGCTTGCGATGAAAACGACGCAATCGCTGCCGAAAGAAAAGATTCGTTTTGGTGCGTTACTGCTGTGTTTTGTTAGTGGCTTTACGGCAGTCGTACAAGGGCTGAACCTGTAACAATTAGGCGCGATGATAATCACTTTACAAACGCCTTTTGCGCTATACAATCGCGTCACTTTTTCTTCATCTCAATGAGCAATAGCCTATGAATCATCGTCACTACGGCAATTTTATGGCTGCGTTATCCTTCGTTATTTGGGGATTACTGCCGGTTTACTACCGTTTTCTTCCTAATGCTGCAATGGATGAGTTGCTAGCATGGCGCATTATTGGCTCGGTACCCGTAGGGATTCTTATCGTCTACGCGGTGACTCGCCATTGGCCAAATTGGTCACAGGTGTGGCGAGATAAAAAGTCTCTTTGGTATACCTTTGTGGCAAGTAGCCTAATGTGTATTTCTTGG
>NZ_JAWOUH010000213.1:0-888 GCF_033339295.1 Vibrio sp. 704
GGAAACGGCTAATTCTGATGGCAGCTTCACCTATACGGCAACGGCAGGGACAAATCCGGTATTCACATTAACCGTCAATCCAGACGGCAGCTACAACTTTACCCTTGAAGGCGCGATTGACCATGCAGCAAACAGTGACAGCTTAACGCTCAACTTCCCGATCACAGTGACCGATTTTGATGGAGACACGACTTCCGCCGTTATTCCTGTCACGATTACCGATGACCAACCGACTATCACAAATGTTGAAGCCATCAGTGTTGATGAAGACGACTTAGCGAACATCGGTTCGGACCAAAATGATTCACTTTCGATTGATGGGCAGTTCACGACAACGCAAGGTTCTGACCGCGTGGTGAGTTACCAGTTAGATACCTCTGTAGATGTGGTTGCAGGGCTCACCTCGCAAGGCAATCCAGTGACGTTGATAGAGACTGCAAATCCTGATGGCAGCTTCAGCTACGTTGCGGCCGCAGATGGCAACCCTGTGTTTACGTTGGTAGTGAAAACGGATGGCAGTTATAACTTCACACTGGAAGGCCCAATCGATCACGCTATTAATAGCGACGAGCTAACGCTGAACTTCCCAATTATTGCGACTGACTTTGATGGCGATACAACTTCTGCCACCATCCCAGTGACTATCGTCGACGATAAACCAGTCATCACGAATGTGGATGCAATCCAAGTTGATGAAGATGACTTGATTGGGATTGGCTCAGACCAAAATGATGCACTTTCTATCAACGGCCAATTTGCAACAACGCAAGGTTCTGATGGTGTCGTTAGTTATCAATTGGATGCTTCTGCCGACCCGGTTGCAGGGCTGACGTCTCAAGGCGTCGCGGTAACGATGACTGAAACGGCCAACCCAGACGGCAGTTTTAC
>NZ_JAWOUH010000214.1:0-886 GCF_033339295.1 Vibrio sp. 704
ATTCAATTCTTTAGAACTTGCTCTTGCTCAAGTTGAAAAAATGATTACCGCAGGGGTTAGCATCATTGATGTTGGTGGTGAGTCTACACGCCCTGGTGCGCCAGATGTCTCTCTAGAAGAAGAGCTGCAACGCGTTGTTCCTGTTGTAAAGGCCATCCGCGAAAAATACGATGTATGGATCTCTGTCGATACCAGTAAAGCAGAAGTAATGCGTCAGGCTATCGCTGTTGGTGCGGATCTAATTAACGATATCCGTGCGTTACAAGAACCTGGTGCACTTCAAGTTGCGGCTGCATCAAAACTACCTGTTTGCTTAATGCATATGAAGGGGCAACCTAGAACTATGCAGGAAAGCCCTCAGTACGAGAACTTGATGGATGACGTCGCTCAGTTTCTAGAAGAGCGCATAGCTGCTTGTGAAGCCGTAGGTATCAATAAGTCTCAACTTATCCTCGATCCTGGTTTTGGCTTTGGCAAAACCATTGAACACAATTATCATATGCTCGCTCATCTCGAGAAATTTCATGAGTTCGGTCTGCCTATCTTGGCGGGAATGTCTCGTAAATCAATGATTTTCAAGCTGCTTGATAAGCCCGCAGCAGATTGCACTAACGCCAGTGTGGTTTGCGCCACGATTGCTGCCATGAAAGGCGCGCAGATCATTCGTGTTCATGATTTTGAAGAAACTATTGAAGCAATGAAAATTGTCGAAATGACGCAAAACAATATTTAAAAATAATAAAGGTAAGTTTATGTCGAATAAAAGACGTTACTTTGGTACGGACGGTGTACGCGGTAAAGTTGGACAGTACCCAATCACTCCAGACTTCGTACTTAAGCTTGGCTGGGCTGCTGGTCGTGTACTAGCGAAACAAGGCACAAAGAA
>NZ_JAWOUH010000215.1:0-884 GCF_033339295.1 Vibrio sp. 704
CACTCAACAATTGGCATATTTTCACACGAGATTGATCGGTGTTACAAAAATGTAAACGCTTGTTTGATTTTTTGGTTTTCCGGACGTAGTCTGGTCAGACCATGATAATAAAAATGGATGTTTAGTGATGTCTGCCATGTACCCTAATTTATTAAAACCACTGGACCTAGGTTTTACACAATTACGAAACCGAGTCCTGATGGGATCAATGCACACTGGCCTAGAAGAGCACAAGGAAGGATTGCAAAAGCTCGCCGCGTTTTATGAAGAGCGCGCGAAAGGTGGCGTCGGGCTTATCGTGACCGGCGGTTTTTCACCGAATTTACGCGGTCGTTTGCACCCGTTAAGTGCGGAGTTTAGTAAGCCAAAACACGCAAAGGCGCACCGAGTAGTTACCGATGCCGTGCACAAGCATGGTGGCAAAATTGCACTACAGATTTTACATGCTGGGCGTTACGCGATGCACCCGTTTGCGCAGAGCGCCTCTGGCATTAAAGCGCCGATCGCGAAGTTTGCGCCGAGTGAAATGAGCGAGCGTCAGATCAAAAAGACCATCGATGCATTTGCCAACAGCGCTGAACTCGCTCAACTTGCCGGTTATGACGGCGTGGAATTAATGGGCTCAGAAGGTTATTTGATCAATCAGTTCCTTTGGAAGCGCACCAATATGCGAGATGACGATTGGGGCGGCAGTTACAAAAAACGCATGCGCTTCCCGTTGGAGATAGTGAAAGCTGTACGTAAAGCGGTGGGTGAGAAGTTCATCATCATTTTCCGTCTTTCGATGCTGGATCTCGTCGCGCAGGGCAGCACGTTCGAAGATGTGATTGAATTAGCCAAAGGTTTTGATGGCGCGGGCGTCACCGTTATCAACACTGGTATTG
>NZ_JAWOUH010000216.1:0-883 GCF_033339295.1 Vibrio sp. 704
AACAAATAGGAGGACGCTAAGATCCTCCTATTTTGTGTGGGTATGTGAGCAGGGTTACTTTAATACTTGCTCGATCTGACGAGCCTTTACTTGGCGGTTACTTGAAATTAATTCTTCAAGCCATGTTTGGTGGCCTTGTTGAGCCAGTTGACGAGCGACCAGTGTCGCCTCTTCAGATAATGCCATTTTCGCAATAAGAAACTGTTTCACTTCCGGCGATAATGGATTGGATTTGGTGAGTAAGCGAATCGCGTGAGGTTTGAGGCTTGGGTTGATCGTGGCATTCATCAACTGCTGCAAAGAGAAAGCATCTCCTGTATCAGCTAAGCGCTTGAGTTCCTGTTGGCTATTGTAATCGGCGCGCATTCGCCATAGTAAATCGTACATAGCTTTGTCTTGGCTGACTTGCGCCATACGAACGACCACTGCTGTGGACGGTAGCCAACTGGTGACATTCGCTTGAGTTAACTGCGTCGTTAAGGCTTTTAACGCACTTGGCGATAAGCTATCTAGCTCACGAATGAGCAAGGATTCTCTCGTCTGAATTTGTTGAGACGTCCCCGTTAACCACTGCTGCAGGTTTAGCTCTTTTCGTTCAGCTTGCAGCACAAAATCTAACGTGCTTTGGTCTTGTTTCCAACGCTTAATTAAACGACTCGCAATCGCTGGGTAATTGAATGCGGGTACACTGAATTCATAGCCATCGCCTCGCTCCAACATTTGATACGTGGGTGTCAAACGAACTTGCGATTCCACGAACAGTGCCATGCGCGGGGTAAGTATGATGTTTTGCTGTTCTAATTTTTCCAACAGGCGAAAACGCACCACGTCTTGCTGAGGAAAAGCGAGCCGATCGAGGGAAAATTTAAGCGAATCAACCTCA
>NZ_JAWOUH010000217.1:0-883 GCF_033339295.1 Vibrio sp. 704
TTGCATCGATAGCGTTGAGCGTGAATTTCGCCAGTTCTTCTTTGCTCATGGGATGTGCTTGATTCACTGCAAGGAAGTTATCGGTCATGTAGCCACCAAAGTAAACGGGGTCATCAGAGTTAATGGTTACCGCCACGCCTTTACGCAGAAGTTCTACGATGTTGTGTTGTCCCATTTCATCAAACACGCAAAGTTTGATGTTAGACAGCGGGCAAACGGTCAGTGGCATTTTGGTTTCAATCAGAGACTCCACTAGAGCTTCATCTTCTACGCAGCGAACGCCGTGATCAACGCGGCTCACTTCCAACATTTCAATCGCGTCGGTAATATTTTGCGCTGGTCCTTCTTCTCCGGCATGTGCCACGGTAAGCAAGCCTGCCTCTTTCGCTTTCTGGAAGACACGTAAAAACTTAGCTGGTGGATGGCCTTTTTCTGATGAATCTAGCCCCACTCCAATGATTTTATCGCGATGCTTTAAAACAGATTGCAGTGTTTCCATCGCGCTTTCTTCTGACAAATGACGAAGGAAACAAGCGATGATCTGCGATGTGATGCCTAATTTTTCGCGGCCATCTGTCAGCGCTCTAGAAATGCCGTTGAGTACGGTGTCGAAGTTAATGCCACGTTCAGTGTGAGTTTGCGGGTCGAAGAATATCTCGGTATGAATCACATTGTCTGCTTTGCAATGCTCCAAGTATTCCCACGTTAGGTCATAAAAATCTTGCTCTGTGCGTAAAACATTTGCGCCTTGATAATAGAGGTCGAGAAAAGATTGCAGATCTTCAAATTGGTATGCCTCTCTCAATTCGCTTGGTGACGAATAAGGAATATCTATGCCATTGCGCTTGGCAAGTTTAAACATGAGTTCTGGTTCGAGTGAACC
>NZ_JAWOUH010000218.1:0-883 GCF_033339295.1 Vibrio sp. 704
ACGCTCTGGTTCGATGAAGCCCTGCTCAATCACTTCGCCATTAAGAGAAATGGTGTATTGGTTCGGTTTTAGGCTTAGGTTATCGCGAATGCGAACTTCGGGTAGAAGAAAACCTACCTGTTCTGAGAGGTTACGACGTACACCACGAATACGTTGCGAAAGTGGCGCACCTTGATCCTTATTTACCAAGTGAACAAGACGGTAACCAAGCGCAAGAGACAGTGTGTGCACGTGTGGGATGTCGTCCCATGTGAGTGGTGTGTCTTCCTCTTGCATTGCTTGAGAAAGTGCTTCCACCTGTTCGATTTGCGTATCTTGAACTGGTTTCTTACTTTGTCTCCAACCTGCAAACCCTAATGCGCCAGCAAATGCAAAGAATGCAAGGTGCGGCATACCCGGAACCATACCAATGACGGCCATGATCCCTGCAACCGTAAACAAGGTCGCTGGAGTTGCGAGCAACTGTTTCTGCATGGTTTCTGACATGCCGTTGTCGCTGTCATTGATGCGAGTCACAATGATTGCAGCTGCGGTTGCCAGTAATAGCGATGGAATTTGTGCTACCAAGCCATCACCGATGGTTAGCAGTGCATAAGTTTTGAATGCTTCAGACGCTGGTAAGCCGTGTTCGAAAACACCGATGCTGATACCACCGATGATGTTGATGAATAGAATCAACAGACCTGCGACCGCATCACCGCGAACAAATTTCGACGCACCGTCCATTGAACCGTGGAAGTCGGCTTCGTTCGCAACTTCTTTACGGCGCAGACGAGCGGTTTCTTGATCGATCAAACCGGCGTTTAAGTCCGCATCGATCGCCATTTGTTTGCCCGGTAGGGCATCCAATGTAAAACGCGCGGAGACTTCTGAAATACGTTCA
>NZ_JAWOUH010000219.1:0-881 GCF_033339295.1 Vibrio sp. 704
CGGCGGCGTAGAACCGGCTGACCCAATTACTGTAGAAGCGATGATCCCTGATTTCAGCTGGGCATTTTTAGGCATTACTACATGGATCTTTATGGCGGCAGGCGGTGCGGAATCGGTCGCGGTTTACGTAAACGATGTAAAAGGCGGCTCGAAATCGTTCGTTAAAGTCATCATCATCGCAGGTATCTTTATCGGCGTGCTTTACTCAGTTGCGTCTGTTTTGATTAACGTATTTGTTCCTAGCGAAACCCTAAAATACACGGGCGGATCGGTTCAAGTATTTGAAGGTTTGGCTGCGTACTTTGGTTTGCCAGAAATATTGATGAACCGCTTCGTAGGCTTGGTATCCTTCACCGCTATGTTTGGATCTCTACTGATGTGGACAGCAACGCCAGTGAAAATCTTCTTCTCTGAGATTCCAGAAGGCATTTTTGGTAAGAAAACCGTAGAGCTGAACGAAAACGGCGTACCAGCTCGCGCAGCTTGGTATCAGTTCCTTATCGTTATCCCACTGATGATCATCCCAACATTAGGTTCTAACACCGCTCAAGATCTGATGAACACCGTGATCAACATGACCGCGGCGGCATCCATGCTCCCACCACTGTTCATCATGTTGGCGTACCTGAATCTGCGCTTGAAACTGGATCACGTCGAGCGTGATTTCAAAATGGGCTCACGCAAAATGGGCATCGCTACCGTATCGGTACTGATCGCTATCTTTACGGTTGGTTTCTTAGCATCGACCTTCCCTACTGGGGCCAACATCATGACCATCATTTTCTACAACGTTGGCGGTATCGTGATTTTCCTTGGCTTTGCTTGGTGGAAGTACAGCCAATACGAAAAATCATTGAATCAGGAAGAGCGTATAAAAGAAG
>NZ_JAWOUH010000220.1:0-879 GCF_033339295.1 Vibrio sp. 704
TTTCACTTTGCCGCCAAGGATGCCGTCTACCGCATCTTCCTGGCTTTCAAACACTACTGCAGGGCCAGTAAATTTCAGGATGCTTTCGTCCACACCAGCAGTCTTCACGATACAACCATCCAGCGCGATGTTGCCTTTCAGAACGGCAAGGCCGCCATCTTGGCTGAAGGCGTTTTCTTTGGTGCGGATACAGCCTTCCGCGCGGTCATCATCGAGGGTATCCCAGCGACAATCTTGCGAGAATGCTTGTGTGGTGCGGATACCCGCAGGGCCAGCACGGTAGAATGATTTCACTTCTTCTGAATCGGTCAGCATGATGTCGTATTTGGCTAGCTGTTCTTCCCAGGTCAGTCCTAGGACAGTCTTAGACTGATTGTGCAGCAGACCTGCACGGTTCAGTTCACCAAGGATACCGACAACGCCACCCGCACGGTGTACATCTTCCATGTGGTATTTCTGCGTTGAAGGAGCCACTTTACAAAGGTGTGGTACTTGGCGAGACATGCGGTCGATGTCCGTCATATCAAAATCGACTTCACCTTCTTGCGCTGCAGCTAAAAGGTGTAACACCGTATTGGTCGAACCGCCCATTGCGATGTCGAGTGCCATCGCGTTTTCAAATGCGGCTTTGGTCGCGATATTGCGTGGTAGAGCCGTTTCGTCATCTTGCTCGTAGTAGCGTTTGGTGAGTTCAACGATGCGTTTACCTGCATTGATAAACAGCTCTTTACGGTCGGCATGCGTTGCCAACAGCGAGCCGTTGCCTGGCTGAGACAACCCCAGAGCTTCTGTCAGACAGTTCATTGAGTTTGCGGTGAACATGCCTGAACACGATCCACACGTTGGGCATGCACTGCGTTCGATCTGTTCGCTTTGTTC
>NZ_JAWOUH010000221.1:0-877 GCF_033339295.1 Vibrio sp. 704
TGAAGAGCCCGATTACAAAGAGGCGGCGCTCCAACAGTTAGTCACTATTTACCAGCAAACGCGTGAATGGGAAAAAGCGATTCATTACGCCAATCAGCTAGCTAAAATGGGTAATCAGCGTAGTCGTATGCGTACAAATATTGCGCATTTTTGGTGTGAAATTGCCATGCTAGACCAAGCTGATGGCAATACGAATAAAGCTATCCAGCATTTCAAAAAAGCACTTTCCGAAGATCCAAAATGTGTTCGAGCAAGTATTTCGCTCGGCCGGATTTACTTGGAGTCAGAAGACTACAAACAAACCATTAAGTATCTAACGGGTGTATTGGAGCAAGACAAAGACTTTGTGAGCGATGTTTTGCCGACAATTGCTGAGTGCTATCACCATCTCGGGCAAGAAGATGAACTGGTCGAGTTTTTACGCGCCTGCATTGATAAAAAGGCAGGGGTGTCCGCGGAGTTGATGCTGGCTCAGTTAGTCGCTCACCATGAAAGCGTCGGCGCTGCCCAAGAATTGCTGACGAAACAGCTACTGAAAAATCCAACCATGAAGGGCTTTTATCGCCTGATTGACTACCACATTGCAGAGGCTGAAGACGGTCGCGCAAAAGACAGTTTATCTACATTACAAGCGATGGTTGGAGAACAATTAAAAGTAAAACCGCACTACCGATGCAGGAAGTGTGGCTTCTCTACTCATTCCCTTTATTGGCATTGTCCTTCCTGTAAAGGGTGGGGGACGATCAAGCCAATCCGCGGATTGGATGGTGAATAGTTTTAATGCAGCTGGCAGAGTTTCTGTCCGCTGCATTTTTTTAACCTTATGTCTAACAAGTAAAAGAACCAAAAATAATTAGGAGATGAAATGATCGACCAA
>NZ_JAWOUH010000222.1:0-877 GCF_033339295.1 Vibrio sp. 704
GCATCATTGCCATGGTGGCAATTGTGGGGCTGCATTGCCAAATGGCCCTCACTTATTGGCAGTGGGATGGCGTACCTTGGGTTGGTTATCTTCTTAATCAGCTCGCTCGTTTTGCGGTTCCACTTTTTTTCCTTATTTCTGGTTACCTTATCCAACCTAAGCTGAGCAGCAATCCACTCGAAACTTTAGTCAACTATGCGAAACCTCTAATGAAAATTTGGTTGGTTTGGAGCGTGATCAGCTTACTTATGCCGTTCCAATGGCAAGTCGTAGCAGAAGCGGGATACCTTGCCGAACGACAGGGCTACTGGGGATACTTAGCGTCTGCACCACTGAATTCATTACTAGAAGGCGGGCTTGTCCACCTGTGGTTTATTCCAGCATTGGTGATTGCGGTCGCTATCATCGCCTGCTTAGTTCGAATTGGCATGACGCAGTTACTGCTTCCAACAGCAGTGCTGCTTTACGTCTATGGTGTTTTGGCAGGCAGCTATGAACCTCTCACCGATTTACCTGCTCCGTTTTTCACTCGTAATGGGCCATTTTTCAGTACCTTGCTTGTGGTATTTGGCTACTTGATTCGAGAAAAACAGTGGCTTTGGTCACGCAACAACACCATTCGCCTGATTCTCCTCGGTATGGCTCTGCACTTTGGTGAAGCCTACTGGTTGATGCAATACGATGTGGCCTTCAACTCTAACGACTTCTTGTTTGGCACCGTCATTTGGTCACTCGGCGTGTTCATGTGGCTGTTAGTTCATCCTAATTTTGGCAACATGTCGTGGGTATTTAAGTGGGCCCCAAGTGTTTTAGGCGTTTACGTGAGCCATCTGTTGGTCATTATTGTCATGATGAACATAGCGGGCTTTTTAGGATT
>NZ_JAWOUH010000223.1:0-877 GCF_033339295.1 Vibrio sp. 704
TAGCGCTGCAAATAATGGCTCTAATGGGCTGTGCTTCATCATCATCGCAATCGTACTTTGCCCTTCATTCACCGCTTTGATGTAGGTGTCTAAAGTACGGTGCAGCATCATCCCGTAGCCGCCAATGTTGCCACCAGCACCGCATCCAATCGGCAACACTTCTGCGTACGTCTTGGCTAAGCTGTTGTATAGGCTACGCTCACGGTTATCGACGGCCCAGTGGTTCACGCTCAACTGCTTCATGTGGTGCTTCGCCATAAAGTTCACACCCAGCTCATACATGCCCGCTTTCTCTGGCGTCGTCGCTGGTGGTGGGATCTTGCCTTTTTCAACGAGATTGAGCATTGGCGCAGTTCCACCCACGACCAACTGATACAAATCCAAGCCATGCGCGCCTGTCGACATAAAATCGTTAAGATCTTGTTCAAGTATTTCTTTGGTTTGATAAGGCAAGCCGTACAACAAGTCGATGATGACTGGGATTTTGTCTTCCTTCGCCAGTTCCGAAACGCGTTTAAGTACGTCTTCTCTATCATCAAGACGCTTTGCACTGCGACGAACTTGAGTGTTGAAGCTCTGCACACCAAAAGAGAAGCGATTAAAGCCGCCATCTAACGCACCTTGATACAACTCATCGGAAAAACGATTGATGCGCCCTTCTAAAGTAATTTCGCAATCAGACGCGAGAGGGAAATAATCATGAATGGCCTGCCCCAGGACGCGAACTTGTTCGGGAGAAAGATCGGTCGGCGTTCCACCACCAATGTAAACCGCATGGAAGATGCCGCTTTGCGTCCAAGGAAGTGCTGCTTTCTCCTTCAATTCCTGCATTAAAGCAGCGAAGTACTCATCGACAAGTTTGCGACTGGCCGCATTC
>NZ_JAWOUH010000224.1:0-876 GCF_033339295.1 Vibrio sp. 704
CATTTTACGCAATTTATGTAGGAGAATTCGGAATCTACTGTCTGTAAGGTTAGTGTGTTTTCAACAATATCCTGTTCCATAAAGACGGTAAATACATGCAAAAGAAACCACTTGTCGCATTAATGGCGGCTACAGCTATCCTTGCAGGATGCGGAGAAGCGAATAATGCCCAAAGAGAGAGCCAAGCGCCTCTTGTCGTAACTCAGGATGTCACGGTAATCGACTACCAACCGAGTAAATCATATATCGGTCGCATTGAAGCGGTAGAAGATACCAATATCACAGCACAGATTTCAGGCTATTTACAAGCTCGTCATTTTGAAGAAGGACAAATGGTAGAAAAAGGTCAGCTTCTTTATTCTATTGAACCTTCTTCTTTTGAAGCACAAGTGGCAAGTGCGAAAGCAGCGTTAGCACAAGCAAAAGCTTCGCTTAAAAAGGCAGAGCTTGATCACCAACGCGGTAAAAACCTGCTTCCTCGTGGCAGCATCTCCCAATCGGAATTTGATGCGTTGACAGCAACATTGCTAGGCGCGCGTGCAGAACTAGAAGCCGCGAATGCACAGCTTAAACTTGCAGAAGTCAACCTTTCGTACACGCAAATCCGAGCGCCGTTTAGTGGTCGTATTAGCGACACTAAAGTGAGTACTGGTGATCTGGTTTCTCCATCTTCAGGTGTGCTGACGACGCTCGTGAGCCTAGACCCTGTGCACACTTCGTTTAGCGTCAGTGAACGTGAGCGTTTAGCGATGGGCATGGATCGAATTAAAGGCGATGGTTCGGCCGAGTCGAACGGTGTGGAAGTGCAACTAGAGCTAGAAAACGGCCAGTTTTTCGAACACTTAGGTCAGCTTGATTTCTTGGGTAACCGTATTG
>NZ_JAWOUH010000225.1:0-875 GCF_033339295.1 Vibrio sp. 704
GGTGAGCATAAAAATCGATAAGATGTTCTTGTGCACCAATGTCTATGGTTTTTTCGGGCCATAACGTAGAACATGCTTGGATGGCTTGTGTGATTAGCCGATGGCCTAAGCCACCACCTCGGGCTGTTTGTTTGGTTACGACTCGGCCAATACTGACGTTATCGTAAGTGGTTCCAGCTGGCAGAAGCCGAGCGCAGGCAACTAATTCATCATTGTGGTAGCCGAGTAGGTGATGAACGCCGTCAATAATATCCTTACCATCTAGCTCCGGGTACGGGCAAGTTTGCTCGACGACGAACACGTCGACGCGTAAGCGCAGCATCTCATACAGTTGTAAGGTAGTTAGTTGAGCAAAAGGCAAAGTGATCCAAGTGGTCATGTCCGTCGTCCATAATGATAGTAGAGTGCCTGAATGTACTCGCCTTTGTTTCAATACTCATTAACAATGGTTAATTTTCACTGGTCTTCCCAGAAAATCTGGCGATAATGTGCCCTCTTTTTCATCCCACCTGAGGATATTTCCCTGTGAGCAAACAAACTTTTGACCAAGTAGGCCTGAATCCAGCGCTACTAGAAACGCTGGATTCATTGAACTACACCCATATGACGCCAATTCAAGCGTTAAGCTTACCGGCGATTTTGAATCAGCGTGACGTAATTGGTCAGGGTAAAACGGGCTCGGGTAAAACAGCGGCGTTTGGTCTTGGCGTGCTATCAAATCTAAACGTAAAACGATTTCGCGTGCAGGCTTTGGTGCTGTGTCCGACTCGCGAACTGGCGGATCAAGTTGCTAAAGAAATTCGAACGCTAGGGCGTGGTATCCATAACATTAAAGTACTTACGTTGTGCGGCGGTATGCCGATGGGACCGCAAAT
>NZ_JAWOUH010000226.1:0-873 GCF_033339295.1 Vibrio sp. 704
CTAACTGACGACGAATGGGACGAGATGGCTCACCTATAATTGGCTGAATGACGATGGCTGAAGAGACTTTTTTATCTGTACCATTCCTCGCGGGTGGCGTTGCTTTTATTGTATTGGTGTTGGTTGTGTTGCAGCTGCGCATTCGTGCTAGTTTGCAAAAGCAAATGGACCAACAGCGAGCGCAGGCACGACACGCGGATAAAGAAGTGCAGAAGCTGAACAAACAGCTACTAGAGGTACGTTCGGTTGTAGTTGGCCTTGGCCAAAAAGTAACTGAGCAGCAAGATATCATCCAACATCTTAATGAGCGAATTCGCGAACTAGAACACGCTGATACTGATGGTCGCTTATACAGTAGAGCAACCAAAATGGTGCAGTTAGGGGCTGATATCAACGAGCTAATCGAAGAGTGTGAACTGCCAAAAGCAGAAGCAGAGTTGATGCTCTCTTTGCAGAAAAAACTGGCTGGAAAAGAGAAGATCCCGCCATTAAGCAGTCAACCTTCCGATGATTCGAATTACCCACCACGTGGGCGTCGACGATAAAGAGAATAAAAAGAAGCTTCGGCTTCTTTTTTTATATCTAAAATAAAAACTTATAGCCACTTATGGTTAATTTTATCAAAGTGTGACAGTAAGTTAACAAAAATACATGAACTTACATACATCCCTGCTTTCTTATCCTGTTTTGTCACAAGTAAGCTGTGTTAATATAGCCCTTCGTTCCTTATGAAGTTGAAGCCCTATGTTAGAAGTGTCTAACCTGACTGCGATCCGTGATGAAAGGGTCCTGTTTGAAAACCTGCAGTTTGAAATTAAGCCTGGTGAATTGGTCCAGATCGAAGGGCGTAATGGCACAGGTAAAACGACGCTA
>NZ_JAWOUH010000227.1:0-870 GCF_033339295.1 Vibrio sp. 704
CAACCAGTGCCGATAATCACGTTATCACCCAGCGATACGTTACCTTCAATGATCACGTTTGCATCGATTTCACAATCCATACCGCACTGAAGCTCACCGCGTAAGTCAAAACGCGCAGGGTCACGTAGCATCACACCTTGTTCAAGTAGTTTTTGAGCTTGCATCGATTGGAACGCGCGCTCTAGACGAGCAAGTTGAGCGCGATCATTAACACCTTCTACTTCAATGGCATTCACTGGGTGAACCGCTTCAACGGCACGCCCTTCGTCGTGCGCAGCAGCAATAACGTCTGTTAGGTAGTACTCACCTTGAGCATTGTTGTTGTTTAAGCCTGACAACCAACGCTTCAGATCACCACCAGTCGCAACCATTACGCCAGTGTTGATCTCTTTAATTTGCTTTTGTTCTTCGCTTGCGTCTTTTTGCTCAACGATAGCAACCACTGGACCATTTTTACGAATGATACGGCCGTAACCAGTCGGGTTATCGAGCATTACAGTAAGTAACGCGATGCCACCTGTTGGTTGTGCATCAAGTAGGTTTTCAATGGTTTCAGGAGAAATTAGTGGGACATCACCATAAAGAACTAGGATCTTTTCATCGTCTTCGAAACGTGGAGAAGCCTGATCCACCGCGTGGCCAGTACCAAGCTGATCCGCTTGAAGTACCCAGTTGACAGTCTCGTCGGCAAGTGTGGTTTGCATTTGATCACCACCGTGACCAAAGACTAGGTGAATGTTTTGTGCGCCAAGGCCAGTACAAGTATCGATAACATGTTTAACCATTGGCTTCCCTGCCAAAGTGTGTAGCACTTTAGGCATATTTGAGTGCATACGGGTACCTTTACCCGCTGCAAGAATCACAGCACTG
>NZ_JAWOUH010000228.1:0-869 GCF_033339295.1 Vibrio sp. 704
TCCTATTTATCGTTCTAGGTGCAGGTCTATTTGTCGGTACTCAGTTTTCTGGTCAACAAGGATATGTACTGATCTCAATAGCAAACAAGACCATCGAAATGAGCGTGACCACTTTGGTGATCTTCGTTATCGCTACGCTAGCTGGTCTTTTCCTCCTTGAATACCTGATTAAAAAGTTGGTTTACGCAAGCTCAAGCACTTGGAACTACTTCAGCGTACGTAAAATGCGTCGTTCTCGTCGCTACACCAATGAAGGCATTATCAAGCTCCTTGAAGGTGATTGGAAAGGTGCAGAGAAGAAAGTCACTCGTTGGGCAAATCACCATGATATGCCACTACTGTGCTATCTCGTTGCTTCTGAAGCTGCTCAAGGTCAAGGTGATAAAGCAAAACGCGATCATTATCTTGCATTAGCTAGCCAACAGGAGAATGCTCATCTCGCTGTCGAACTGACTCGAGCCAAGCAATTTATTCGTGATAATGAGTTCGAAGCCGCTTTCGATACCCTGCAATCGCTAAAAGGCCAATACCCAAATAACTCGATTGTCTTGAACTTACTCAAAACAACTTACATGCAGCTTAAATTGTGGCAGCCATTGATTGACCTAATGCCACAACTGGCGAAAGCAAAGCTAGTAACGGAAGAAGAGCAAGCAGAACTGATTCAGAAAGCACAATGTGGTTTACTGCATGAAGTTGCGCAACAACAAGGTAGCGAAGGGCTAATTTCTCATTGGAACAGTCTGGCTCGTAAAGTGAAGCAAGACACGCATCTTATTGCATGTTTTGCACGTGAGCTTATCGCTCGTAAAGCCGATACCGAAGCCTTTACCGTACTAAAAGAAGCACTGAAAAAGCAGCCTGAACCA
>NZ_JAWOUH010000229.1:0-868 GCF_033339295.1 Vibrio sp. 704
TTATTTTGTTTTGAACATTGAAAAAGCCGTTAGAGCTTGGAGTAGGATATGAGCGACTCTATGGAAAAGGAATTGCAGAAATTTGAGCTGCCCACGCGCACCGATTTCCCGTGGGTAACCACCACCATCACGGTGTTCGGCGTGGTACTTTCTGCATTGCATATTTGGTTTAACACCTTATCGACGTTACCGGAACTCTGGATATCCGCGACGCACTTTGCTGGCTTTGCGGTAATTTGTGCTCTTTGGTATCCGGCTCATATCTCTTTGAAGCAGAGCAAAATGGCTCTAGCGGTCGATGTGCTCATCGCAGCAGGGGCTATCGCCTGTTTGCTTTACATTCCATATGCCGAAGATGCGTTGTATGAACGTGGTGTTAAGTTTGTCACTAGCGACTGGGTCTTTGCCATTATGGCGATATTGATCGTCATCGAACTGATTCGCCGCACCATGGGGTGGTTTATTCCTGTGTTGATTGTGATCTGTTTGAGCTACGTTGTTTTGTGGGGAA
The DNA here is from genome assembly GCF_033339295.1 of Vibrio sp. 704. Classification (NCBI taxonomy): domain Bacteria; kingdom Pseudomonadati; phylum Pseudomonadota; class Gammaproteobacteria; order Vibrionales; family Vibrionaceae; genus Vibrio; species Vibrio sp. 704. The sequence continues at coordinate 512 of NZ_JAWOUH010000229.1, forward strand.
AATGGGCGACGGGTATTTTTCATTTTCCGGGGTTGAGCATCGAAACGCTGCTTTATCGCAGTTTCTACTCTTCTGAAGGCATGTTCGGTTCTATTTCTCGCATCAGTTGGACATTCGTTTTTATGTTCATCCTTTTTGGTGCGTTTTTAGTACGCTCTGGCGTTGGGGATTACATCATCAATGTCGCTCGTGCAGCCGCAGGAAAAATCATCGGAGGGCCGGGTTTCATTGCCGTGCTTGGCTCGGGTTTAATGGGCTCTGTGTCGGGATCTAGCGTGGCGAATACCGTGTCGACAGGGGTGATCAGTATTCCGGTGATGCAAAAAGCAGGTTTCCCTTCGCGCTTTGCTGCAGGGG
>NZ_JAWOUH010000230.1:0-867 GCF_033339295.1 Vibrio sp. 704
AAAATGCCCCATTCCCCTTCATAGGTATGAGCAATTTCTCGTTTTGATTCGGGCGGTGTAAACACAATACGCGTCTGATCTTGACCCGATGGCCAGCGAAGTTCCTTCGATCTCGCAGGACCGTGCTTATAAACCAAGTCTTGGTCACCTAGCTCTAGCACAAATCGAGTAATGTGTTGATCTAGATATACGGGTTTCATACCAAACTCGACTCGTAGCGAGTTATCTGATTCAAAGAACGATTGTCTAATGCGTTTTGCCCTTTGAAAAACCGCAAGCGTCTCGGGCCTTACACCGATTTCTTTTTCTAGTCTCCAACGACTCTTAGACGTATCAACAAACGGCTCCAGATATTCTTGGAAGAACGAGTCCAACGTACCACCGTACCCGAAGAATCGTTGAAAGTCCTTTAGACGAACTTCCTTCGTTGCATTAGGTTCAAATGGGTATCTACCTGCTATAGTCCGCTGATAAGGACGCACTACATTAGTCACCCAAAGCTGATTTAGATGATCTTTAGAGCCGCTTTCTGCAAACTTAACCGATTCCTGTGACAACTCTCCCAACCATTGATTAAACGGTTTTGGTAAGAGATCTTTTGCTCTAGCAAAGGAGGCAGCAACATCCTGAGTCACCGTTCCATCCAATATGCTTTTGTAAGCAATTTTTTGATTGTTGCCAGAGCTAGACAAATCAGATAAGTACGAACGCAAATTCACCATCGCTTGCTGAATATCATCAAAGTCTTGTTCACTAAGTCGTAAGATTTCGGTGAAATGGGATTCAACTTCTTTACCTGGTAGAGCAACATTAAATCCATTCTCTTCAGGCAAATACATATCGAGTTTGTCTGCCGTATTAGAAAAC
>NZ_JAWOUH010000231.1:0-863 GCF_033339295.1 Vibrio sp. 704
TGCTGACTGCTGACCAAACCTCTGAGAACGACTTTCTCTTGAGCGCTATGCACTTCGATACTTTCGTCCGGCAAGAACTGGAACAACTTAGATTTAAGCGTATTTAAATCGTGAGTGACTTCGACATTAAACTGTTCGATCAATCGGCCACGACTATCCCAAACTGACACAGTGGTCGTTCCTAGTTTTTTACCAATCAAGAACAGTTCATTCGATCTTAGAACCACGATATCCAATACTTCTGGATCCCCTAACGTCACCTTTTTGGCCTTACCTGAAATCACCAATTGTGTAGATTGATGATGCGCAACAGAAACAACTCTTCCAGACTGCGCGGTTGCCGCATGAACAGACAAGCTAACAAAAAGTAACTGGCTAACGAGTAATATTATTGTTTTCATAATTCACCTAATTACTGACTCGGACACTGGATGCCTGAGATCCCTTAATGATGGTCACACTAGGTCGAGGGGTATATTTTTTTGCAACAACAGGTTTATCGACTTCATGAGGGTTACGCAAAGCCAGTTGGATCTCACCCTTGCTGTTAGCAGAAAGCAGTTTTTCCGCTTCTTTCGGGGTAACTTCCAATGTGACTGCACGAACGATCACGGGTTTGTTGTCGTTAGTTTTTGCTGTTTGGTCGACTGCTAATACATTGATATTTTTTAACACCGTGAGTGTGGTCGCTTGCTTGCCTTTGCCATAGCTCACCGTGTTCAACACATCCACTTTGTTACCCGGCAGTAGGAAACCTGCTACGCCGATAACGTCATTTACACGAATGGTGACTGCTCGCTTGTTCTCAGGAATTAAGGCCGCAAGCGTTGCGCCCTCTCCAGGTTGAGCAAGACGATTAGGAT
>NZ_JAWOUH010000232.1:0-863 GCF_033339295.1 Vibrio sp. 704
TCGGCTTGTCGAGCCAGCGCGCGAACCATGCTGTCGTTCAAATCGACGTGTTTGACTTCGACGGTGGAGATTTTAATGCCCCAATCGTCGGTTTGTTGATCGAGAATGGACTGTAAATCCTTGTTGAGTCGTTCTCGTTCGGATAGCAGTTCATCCAACTCGTGCTGGCCCAGCACCGAGCGCAGCGTCGTTTGTGCTAACTGGCTGGTGGCATCGCTGTAACTTTCAATATTGTTGATTGCCATTTGTGGGTCAACCACACGAAAATACACCACCGCGTTAACGCGCACAGAGACGTTATCTTTGGTGATCAAATCTTGTGTTGGCACATCCAGCACAATGGTTCGTAAATCAACACGCACCATTTGTTGGATGAAAGGAATCAAAATGATCAAGCCTGGGCCTTTTACTTCTTGAAATCGCCCCAGAAAGAACACAACGCCTCGTTCGTACTCGCGCAGAACCTTAAACATTTGTGTCGCTAATGCGAACAGCAGCACCACGATCACAGCAACAGTGTAGAGCATCATAAACGCCTCCTATTCTTTAGGGCGGTCATTGGGCTTCACCGTTAAGGTTAGCCCTTTAACATGAACAATGGTGACCGATTCACCTTGTTTGAGTTCTTGATCTTGTTCGGTTTTCGCTTGCCAAAAAGCACCTTCAAACTGCACGCGGCCTTGTCCGTCGATGAAGTCGTCACTCACAATGGCATGTTTACCGGGGTAGGTCTCTAAACCTGTGGTGACGCCTTTTCCTCGAATCCTGAGTAAGAAACCAATAGTAAGAAGAATCAACGCGATAGAAAAAATGGCGATACCGAAAATCAACGGTAGGGCAATTTGGAAGCCCGGGAGCTCGCT
>NZ_JAWOUH010000233.1:0-862 GCF_033339295.1 Vibrio sp. 704
TCAAAGCTCAGATCCATCAGCGTTGGGTCTTCTTTACGGAATGCTTCTAGGCGATCAGCCAGTGTAGCTTCATCATGAAGATTGCCAGCAGCCACTTCGGCATCTAGCCAGCAAAGGAATTTGCTCATCGCTACACCGTCGCGGATATGACAGGCTTTCATGCCCGCAATCTCAACTTCGTTTTTCGCGGCTTTTGGCATTAAACATGGATCGGCTGCAGCAATAACCGATGCGCCTGCATTTTGCAGAACTAACTTAAACCATGCGTTACTGATTGCTGGGTCGAGCAATACCTTTTTACCAGACATGGCTTCAAGGCGTGATTGAAGTGCTTCTGGATGATGAACCGTCACACCAGTGCCCACGTGCGCTGAAAATTCAGCAGGTAAGCGAGCGGGATCTAGGAAGTACTCCACACTTGAGTCGGCATGAAGAATCGCGTGCGATAGTAAAACTGGCAAACGCGATACATCCAAGCCACGTACATTCAATAGCCAACAAATAGAATCAAGCGCTGTGATGACTGCGCTGTCTGCACCGGCTTTTGCTACCAGTTGAGCGATCTCTTTACGCTTACTTTCGCTTGATTGACCAACGGCTTTTGTTGGCATGAGGCGAACGTCAGAAACCACTGGTGCAGGGCGGTCATGCCACAATTCATCAATTGGGTTGCCGGAGAGAATGTTTAGCTCTAGTTTTCCGGCCAGTTTTGCTTGTGCCATATCTAGCCAAGCCGAACTGTGCATGCGAGGGTCGATAGCCACGGACGCATTTGTGGTTAGATTGTCTTGAATCCAATCCAATGCTGGTTCTTCAATTAGGTGGCGATATTCAAACAACTCACTAGGAACTTGTTTGGTCA
>NZ_JAWOUH010000234.1:0-859 GCF_033339295.1 Vibrio sp. 704
CGTGCTTAACAGCTGCAAACCGTTCCTGCGCGAAGATTCGCGTATCTGTTGGGCAACCAAAGGTCTTGAACCTGAAACTGGCCGACTACTCAAAGACGTCGCGTACGACATCATCGGTGAGAACTACTCGCTGGCCGTTCTATCTGGCCCAACGTTCGCGAAAGAGCTCGCGATGGGTCTACCAACTGCAATCTCCGTTGCCTCTCCAGATGCAGAGTTCGTGGCGGATCTGCAAGAGAAAATCCACTGTAGCAAAACCTTCCGCGTGTACGCGAACAACGACTTCATCGGCATGCAACTTGGCGGTGCAGTGAAAAACGTTATCGCAATTGGCGCAGGTATGTCAGACGGCATCGGTTTTGGTGCAAACGCACGTACTGCGTTGATTACCCGTGGCTTGGCTGAAATGAGCCGCCTTGGCGCTGCACTTGGTGCCAAACCAGAAACCTTCATGGGTATGGCTGGTTTAGGTGACTTGGTTCTTACGTGTACTGACAACCAGTCACGTAACCGCCGCTTTGGTTTAGCTCTCGGTCAAGGTAAAGACGTTGATACGGCTCAAGAAGAAATTGGCCAAGTCGTAGAAGGCTACCGCAACACGAAAGAAGTATGGATGCTCTCCCAACGCATGGGCGTTGAGATGCCGATTGTTGACCAAATTTATCAAGTATTGTATCAAGGAAAAGATGCACGCCTGGCAGCGCAAGATTTACTTGCTCGTGACAAAAAAGCCGAAGGAAAGTAGCACTCTACGCACCTTCGCACCTCATCTGAGAAGAATAGAAGTTGTCGGGTCACGGAAGAACCACTCTGGATATTGAGAATGAAACACTGCGAAAAACAAAAAGTCTGGAACAAA
>NZ_JAWOUH010000235.1:0-858 GCF_033339295.1 Vibrio sp. 704
TTGGTGAAAAATTTAATCAGTATTCAGGTATTACGCAGTTAATGGACGATTTGAATGATGGCCTACGCACGCCAGGTGCCATCATGCTCGGTGGGGGTAACCCGGCCGCCATTCCTGCCATGCTCGATTACTTTCACCAAGCCAGTGAAGAAATGCTCGCCAGTGGCGAACTCGTCGCCGCGCTCACTAATTATGATGGCCCTCAGGGTAAAGACGTGTTCGTCAAAGCGCTCGCTCAGCTGTTTCGTGAAACATACGGCTGGGACATCAGTGAGAAGAATATTAGCCTGACGAATGGCAGCCAAAGCGGGTTCTTCTACCTATTTAATTTGTTTGCTGGTCAGCAGCCAGATGGTTCGCACAAAAAAGTCCTGTTGCCTATCGCACCGGAATACATTGGCTACGGTGATGCAGGTATCGATGAAGACATTTTTGTTTCGTACCATCCAGAAATAGAGCTACTCGACAACGGCCTATTCAAATATCACGTTGATTTTGAAAAGCTCACCGTCGATGACTCCGTCGCAGCAATTTGTGCATCTCGCCCAACCAACCCAACAGGTAACGTACTGACTGACGAAGAAGTGCGTAAACTGGACAAATTGGCGCGCGAGAACAACATCCCACTGATCATCGACAATGCGTACGGCTTGCCGTTCCCGAACATCATTTTTGAAGATGTCGAACCGTTCTGGAATGAAAACACCATCCTGTGCATGAGCTTATCTAAACTTGGCTTGCCGGGTGTGCGATGTGGGATTGTGATTGCGAGTGAAGAAATCACCCAAGCACTCACCAATATGAATGGCATAATCAGCTTAGCGCCAGGCAGTGTTGGCCCAGCATTGGCAAACCACA
>NZ_JAWOUH010000236.1:0-857 GCF_033339295.1 Vibrio sp. 704
TACCTAGTAGTCCCAGTAGTGGTGCTACAGAAGCGAACAGTTTGATTGAGCTGATAAAGCGTTCAATGCTTGGTGCATTGCGTAGGATGATTTCGTCCAACTTCGCTTCCAGATCTTCAAGGTTGTCGCCTTTGTGATCTTGGTAAGCTTGGATAACTTCACCTAGAGGGTTGCCAGGGATAACTGTGTCTGATTTCGCCTGTTTACGCATTTTGCCACCGATGATCTGAAGGCGTAGGAAGCACAATAGCGCGATGATGACACCAACAGCGCCCATTGCTAGGATGACGTAACCAACGATACCGCCTTGGTCAATACGCTCCTGAACGGTAGGGCTCTGTACTAGTAGCGATAGAATTACGCCACGAGATGGATCAAGGAATAGCGGCTCATAAGTGCCTTTTGCTGATTCAAAACCAGCCACTTGGCTTGTGATGTTCTTGCTTGGCTGACGTGATAGTTCTTCGAACTTGCCAGTTTGAGGTACGTAAATGACGTATTTGCCATCTGCAATTGCGTTAAATTCTCCTACTAGCGTTACGTCGCGAACGGCTTCTTTACCTTCACCGTAAACAACCGTTGCTTGTGTTGTTGATGTATCACCAGATACGACAACTTGTTGAAGAATAGTGTGCCAGAATGCTTCCAGCTCTTGAGTTGATGGTAGTTCTTTACTTTCTGCCAGTTTCGTCAGCAGTGCATCACGCTCTGGGAACTGAACGGCATTTTGCGAAGCGGCAAACAGCCCTTTAAATTCGCCTGCGTATTGACGAACCACACCAAACATTTCACCCAAGGTACCGGAGCGAACACGCAGTGTTTCGGTTAGTTCAGTTAGTTGCTTGTCATTTTCGTCG
>NZ_JAWOUH010000237.1:0-857 GCF_033339295.1 Vibrio sp. 704
CCTACCCGAGAACAATACGAGCAATTCAAAACGACCGTTACTCGTCACACAATGGTACACGAGCAAATCGCAAGCTTCTTCCATGGCTTCCGTCGTGATGCTCACCCAATGGCAGTAATGTGTGGTGTGGTTGGTGCTCTTGCTGCCTTCTACCACGATTCACTTGATATCAATAACGACGAGCACCGTGAAATTGCGGCTTATCGTCTGCTATCTAAAATGCCAACTCTGGCTGCAATGTGTTTCAAATATTCTGTTGGTCAGCCATTTATTTACCCACGCAATGATTTGAGCTACGCGGAAAACTTCCTACACATGATGTTTGCTAACCCATGTGAAGAGTATGAAGTGAACCCTGTTGTTGCTCGTGCGATGGATAAAATCTTCACACTTCACGCAGATCACGAGCAAAACGCGTCGACATCAACAGTCCGTTTAGCAGGTTCTTCTGGTGCAAACCCATTCGCATGTATTGCCGCTGGTATCGCATCACTTTGGGGTCCAGCTCACGGTGGCGCAAACGAAGCATGTCTGAAGATGCTAGAAGAAATCGGCAGCGTGGATAACATTCCAGAATACGTGGAACGTGCGAAAGACAAAGATGACCCATTCCGTTTGATGGGCTTCGGTCACCGTGTTTACAAGAACTACGATCCACGTGCGACCGTAATGCGCGAAACATGTCACGAAGTTCTAAAAGAGCTGAACATTAAAGATCCTCTGCTGGACGTAGCAATGGAACTTGAGCGTATCGCTCTTTCTGACGAATACTTTGTTTCTAAGAAACTGTACCCGAACGTAGATTTCTATTCAGGTATCATTCTGAAAGCGATCGGTATTCCTGTATCAATGTTTAC
>NZ_JAWOUH010000238.1:0-856 GCF_033339295.1 Vibrio sp. 704
AAAAACCATAGCTTCGATTTCCAAATGGGTAGCCTTCAAGACATCGACCGTGAACGTAAAGTGATCATTTTAAGTGAGCTGAAAGACGAGCACGGTGAACTTCTTATGCCAAGCCGCGAGCTAGAATACGATCTTCTAGTGATGGCGATTGGTTCAACATCGAACGATTTCAACACTCCAGGCGTTCGCGAAAACTGTATTTTCCTAGATAGCCCAGAACAAGCGCACCGTTTCCGTACAGAAATGAACAATGAGTTCCTAAAGCTGCATGCGAAAAACGGTAACGGTACAGTGGATATCGCGATCGTTGGTGCTGGTGCAACGGGCGTTGAGCTATCGGCTGAGCTGCACAATGCCGTGAAAGAACTTCGCACTTACGGATTTGGTGATCTAGATTCAAGCAAGCTGAATGTTAACCTGATTGAAGCGGGCGAGCGCATTCTTCCTGCATTGCCACCACGTATTTCGTCTGCGGCGCATCAAGAGCTTGTTAAGCTGGGTGTAAACGTTCGTACAGCAACGATGGTGACTAAGGCGGAGAAAGACGGCCTAACTACCAAAGATGGCGAAAAGATTCCTGCGCAAATCATGGTTTGGGCTGCGGGTATCAAAGCACCTGATTTCATCAAAGACATTGCAGGTCTAGAAACAAACCGTATTAACCAATTGGTTGTGAAAGGAACACTGCAAACAACGCGTGATGACGATATTTTTGTTATCGGCGACTTGGCGCAATGCACACAACCAGACGGCTCATTTGTGCCACCTCGTGCGCAAGCTGCGCACCAAATGGCTAGCCAAGCGTTCAGCAACATTGTGGCGAAGCTAAATGGTCGTGAGTTGAAAAACTACGTGT
>NZ_JAWOUH010000239.1:0-856 GCF_033339295.1 Vibrio sp. 704
GAAGCGCTTGACCGTACTACGCTAAGTAACATCGAAAAAGGCTTGGAAGATTTTTACTACAGTGTTGGTAAGTACAACGCAACAGTGAAAGCGGTCGTAACTCCATTGCCACGTAACCGTTCTGACTTGAAATTTGTCTTCACGGAAGGCGTGTCGGCAAAAATTCAGCAAATCAACTTTATCGGTAATGAAGTCTTTTCGGATGAAGAACTTCTTTCTCGTTTCAACTTGAACGTTGATGTGCCTTGGTGGAATTTCCTCGCGGACGAAAAATACCAAAAGCAAGTGCTTGCTGGTGATATCGAAGCGCTGAAGTCATTCTATCTTGACCGCGGCTACCTGAAATTTAACGTTGATTCTACACAAGTTGCGATCTCTCCTGACAAGAAAGGGGTATACATTACTCTTGGCTTGGAAGAGGGCGAAGTGTACACCGTTAAAGATGTAAAATTCCGCGGTGACCTGATTGGTGAAGAAGCGACCTTCGAACGACTCGTTCCATTCGAAGACAATGAAACGTACAACGGTTCTCTTGTGACTTCGATGGAAGAAGGCATCAAGCGTGTGCTTGGTGAATCTGGCTACGCTTACCCTCAAGTAAACACCATCCCTGAATTTGACGATGAAAACAAACAAGTCTCCTTGGTTGTGAATGTTGATCCAGGTAATCGAATTTACGTTCGCGACATTCGTTTTACTGGTAATAACTCAACGAAAGATGAAGTGTTGCGTCGTGAAATGCGCCAAATGGAAGGTAGCTGGCTAAACTCCAAGTCGATTGAAACTGGTAAGACACGACTTAACCGTCTTGGCTATTTTGAAAACGTAGAAGTACAAACGGTTCGTGTACCAGGTA
>NZ_JAWOUH010000240.1:0-856 GCF_033339295.1 Vibrio sp. 704
CGACCCCGGTAGGAATTAACTCTACCACTGGTATTGCTGGTCTTACTTTAGGTGGTGGTTTTGGTTGGTTGAGCCGTAAATACGGTATGACGATAGATAACTTAGTCTCTGCAAACGTCGTTACTGCCGACGGACGCCAATTGCTTGCCAGTGAAACAGAAAATGAGGATCTTTTCTGGGCGCTGCGCGGAGGCGGCGGTAATTTTGGCATTGTTACGCAGTTTGAATTCCAATTGCATCCCGTTGGCCCTGAAGTACTGAGTGGTTTGATTGTCTTCCCGTTTGAACAAGCCAAATCGGTCATCACGCAGTTTGCAAAATTCACCGAATCTGCGCCAGAAGAGTTAAGTGTGTGGATGGTGAGTCGTAAAGCACCGCCACTCCCATTCTTACCTGAAAGCGTTCACGGTAAAGAGGTTGTCGTACTGGCGATATGTTATGCAGGCGACCCATCCGAGGGTGAAAAGCTAATTGCACCACTCAGAGATTTTGGTGACGCACATGGTGAGCATGTTGGCGTACAACCATTTGCTGCATGGCAACAAGCGTTTGATCCCTTACTCACTCCGGGCGCACGTAACTATTGGAAATCGCATAACTTTAACTCGCTAAGCGAAGGTGTCATTGATGCGGCGATAGAATATGCAGGGAAGTTACCATCGCCTCAATGCGAGATTTTTATCGCTTCTCTTGGCTGCGCGGCATCTAGACCAGAACCTGAATCTATGGCTTATTCTAGCCGTGACGCTAATTACGTATTAAATGTGCACGGAAGATGGGACTCCGCAGAAGATGACCAAGCTTGTATCGCGTGGGCGAGAGACTTTTTTGCCAAAACCAAACCGTATGCCAGTGG
>NZ_JAWOUH010000241.1:0-856 GCF_033339295.1 Vibrio sp. 704
ACCATGGCTGGATATATTAGAGCCTTGATCACTTTGGCTCTAAGCTGCTCATTTTTTTCCCTGTAGGTGGCTAAGCGTTCGAACACTTCGGCTAAGTTGCCCGATTGTTCTCCTGTCGCAATCAGGTCGGTATACAGCGGGTCAAAATGGTTACTGGCGGTACGCATCGCTTTGGACATCGGCGTACCCGCTTCAACAGCCCGAGTTACACTCATCAAAATGGATTTCATTTCCGCTTTTTTGTGGTTATCAGAGACCAATTTCAATGCTTGTACTAGCGGCACACCGGTTACCAGCATCGTTGAGATTTGACGAGTGAAAACCGTGATGTCTTTCCCTTTTACGCGATGGCTAAGTTTGGTCAAAAAAGAGATGCTGCTTTTCTTTAGCTTTTTGATTTTGATGTGCTGGGCATCTAAGCGCTCTCGTACTTCGATTTCGCTCATTGCCAGAGTTTGACCAGAGGTCTTTTTCCCTGAGCTGTTGACGCCTTTCCAACGGAAGTTCTTTAATTGTGGTGTCGTAGTTTTCATAGGGGTAACTGCTGATTAAAGGATTAGAAATAGAGCACGCGTTGTAACTCACTAAAGCTTGTGATGCCTTGTTTGAGTTTTTCTATTCCGGACATTTGCAAGGTGCTCATGCCGTTCGCAATGGCAAGCTTTTCCAGTTCATGTACCGAGGCTCCTTTAATAAGAGCTTCGGATAGAGATTCATCAAAGCGCATGACTTCATAGATACCTGTTCGGCCAGAATAACCATGGGTGCATTCGTTGCAACCATCTGGATTGGCTCTAAAAATGTTGTCAGTTGTTTGAATGCCGAGGTGCTGAAGTTGAACGGTATGCTCTTGCGG
>NZ_JAWOUH010000242.1:0-856 GCF_033339295.1 Vibrio sp. 704
GACTACGGTTAAGTCCATGTACTACTGACAATTATCTGATAATAACAAAAAACTTTATAGCGTCATTAGTTATTACGCTTAACCGATGGTTAATTATCCATTTTTTAATATTTTCTTGATGTCGTCCTCATTCTTGTAAGAGGAGTGGATCTTGATCAGGCCTTGGTTGATGGCGTGTTGGCAAGCGGTTCTTATGTTACCGGTTGCAAAGCTCGCTGCTGGCGCGTTGTCAATGGCTTTCAAAAATACCCAATGACTTTGTTTATCTTTGAGGCTAACTTCGCGTGCAATGTGCGTCGCAAGTAGCAGTAAATCGAGCAACTCTTCATCATTGATAGCGGTGTAAGCTCGAGGCAAGAACGGGTAGTCGCTTATGCCCATACGAATGATGCGATTGACGTTATGCTGAGTCGCAAATTCGTCTACCCACGCTTGGAATTTTTCAAACATGACTTCGGCAGAGGCGTCGCGGTCTGCGTTAGGTTCGATGTAGAGTAAGTTTGCATCCGAGAAGTGGTACAAACGTGCTGGTTTTTCGATGCGCTCTGCTAGGTATTCACCGAATGCGCGTTCTAATTCTAAGCCCGCTTTGTAACCATTTTGAACGTACATGCTGCGTAAGAACGGTAGGTCGATCATCACAAAACGTAGTCGGTCGTTGAGCGGTTCATGGATAAGTTCACCCATTTGCCACTGTTCAAAAGTGTCACGCGATTTTTTCAGTGAGCGAGACAACTTCACGTTCAGCATGCGCAGATTACGTAAGCGAGAGCGGGAATGGGTAAAGAGGTCGTTACGAAGTTTTTCGATTTCACCCGCTTGGCGCTGCATGATCACGCCGCGGCGCATAATGAAC
>NZ_JAWOUH010000243.1:0-855 GCF_033339295.1 Vibrio sp. 704
TTTCACCATCAAACATTTATCTACCAGCGATTCAGGCACAACGAGATAGCCAAGCCTCAAACCATTAAACATGACTTTACTAAAAGAGCCGATGTATAACACTCGCTCGTCTCGGCCCATTTGTGCGGCTAACCCTTGCAAACTGGTGTATGGACGATGTGCAAATTGGAATTCACTGTCGTAGTCATCTTCAAGAATCCAAGCCTCTTGGTTCGATGCCCACTCAATGATTTGTGCTCGCTGCTCAGTGTTTAAAGTCGGCCCCATCGGATATTGGTTACTTGGCGTGATATAGAGCGCATCTGCAGTACTTTGCGTGACGGAATCAATATCAAAACCCACTTTTTGTCTTACGAATAACGGTTCAAATTGATATTGCTGAAACAGGATCAACTTGCGCATCTGCGCATAACCCGGTTGTTCCATGAGCACTCTACTTCCTGCCGTTAATGTTGCCATGGTGGCGATACACAACGCTTGCTGCGCGCCTGACGTGAGGATGATTCGACTAGGCGTGCAGTTCACTGAACGGCGCGACGCTAAGTAATCCGATAAAGCGCATCGAAGCTCCCAGCTACCTTGAATGTCTTGATTGCCTAGCAGACACGTACGGGATAAGTGACGATTGAGATATTTTTGCCACAAAGCGGTTGGAAAAAGCGATAAATCGGGTACACCGGGCGCGAAACTGGCATTCACATCCAACGCCGCTGGCGGAAGGTTGGCAGCTTGAGTTGGCAACTTTTCAGGCAAGTATTGTTCTGGCAACTCAACAGCAACAAAAAAGCCTGAACCGCGCTGGCTGACCAAGTACCCTTCAGCAACTAACTGTTCGTAGGCAGAAATAACCGTGTT
>NZ_JAWOUH010000244.1:0-853 GCF_033339295.1 Vibrio sp. 704
GCTCGATCAGAACTTTCAGTTCAACGCCCGATGCGGTGATGTCGGTGCTGATCGATTTAGAAGCGAGCGTGTTCGACTCACGGTTGGATTCTTGCATCATGAAATCCAGACGACGACCGACTGCGCCACCTTTTTTCAGGATGTTGGTCGTTTCTTTCACGTGAGAATCCAGACGATCTAGCTCTTCTGCAACGTCTGACTTTTGCGCTAGCAAGATAAGCTCTTGTTCTACACGAGAAGCATCCAGTTCAATTTTCGCATCTTCAAATTTTGAGAATAGACGCTCACGTTGCCATTCTAGGATTTCAGGCATGCGAGCACGAACTTTCACCACTTCTGCGGTAATCGCGTCTAGGCGTTGTTCGATCAGCGCTTTCATGTTGTCGCCTTCACGACCACGCGCTTCAATAAATTCACTAATTGCTTCATCAAATGCAGCAAGCAGCTCTTTGTTGACCTCATCCATGTTTTGCTCAGGAGTTTCCATCACACCAGGCCATTGCATGACTTGAAATGGATTGATGCGGCTAAGCTCACCAGTCATGTGCATAACTTGTTCAGCAGCTTTAATCACTTGGGTTGCCAACGCTTCATTGATGCTAAGCTCGGCTTTTGCTGCAGGGTTCGCTTCGAAACGAAGGCTACATTCCACTTTTCCTCGCGCTAGACGTTTACGAAAACGCTCGCGTAGAACTGGTTCTAAAGCTCGGAATTGTTCTGGCATGCGGAAATAGGTTTCTAGGTAACGCTGGTTTACACTGCGGATTTCCCATACCGCAGAGCCCCAATCGCCTTTTACTTCTTTGCGCGCATACGCAGTCATACTGTAAATCATCGAATTTTCCTGTCTTCA
>NZ_JAWOUH010000245.1:0-849 GCF_033339295.1 Vibrio sp. 704
TAAATTTGGTGTGATCGCAATCATGCTTTAAAGGGCAATTTATGTATGCCATTGAATATCAGCAAGGAATATTGTGCCTGATGAATGGATGTAATTTTATGTTTCACGCCGCCTATTAATTCACCATAAAAGTCACGCTTTGTTTGCCGTGTTCACAGATTTATCATCTGATCTAAGCCTTGCTGTTAACTCGATGTTAACTTAGAACAACACCACAGTGACGTGGAAGTGGGTTAACGGTAAGGATGTACCATGAGTTGGAGAACCATCAGCTTTAGAAAGCGCATGCTGGTCATTATGACGCTCTCGGGCTTGATCGAGTTACTTCTGCTCGTCGCCGCAGGTTTTACCTACCTTAAAGTCAATCAAGAACACGAAATGGGTGAAAAGGCACTCGGTGTTGCCCGTTTCCTCGCAGAGTCTGAAATCGTCATTAAGATGGTGGAAGCTCAGCAGCCAGAACCTTATCAAGAGTCCTTTCGCGCACTCACTAAAGCGATTGGTGCGGCCTTTATTGTGATTGGGGATAACCAAGGCGTGCGCTTAATTCATCCGGTAGATGAGCGAATTGGTAAGCCTATGAAAGGGGGAGACAACCAACGAGCTCTGGTCGAAGGTCAATCCTATGTGTCTACAGCTCGCGGTTCTTTGGGCTATTCCGTCCGCGGTAAAGCGGCGATATTCGACGCACAAGGTAACATCATTGGTGTGGTGTCGGTGGGGTATTTGCTCGACAGGCTCCAAGATCGCATTGAGCCATTCCTCGCTTTTTTAATTTTGATGGTTGTCGGTGTAGTGGTGGCAAATGCCGTGGTGTCCAATTACGCGTCTCGAAAATTCCAGCGCGCG
>NZ_JAWOUH010000246.1:0-848 GCF_033339295.1 Vibrio sp. 704
GCAATGGCCTCTGGTCGATAATCCGCTACTGCTGCGCAGCTGATGAACGCGTCGTGACTGATGGCTTGAGCCATCACGGCCTCATACATTTCTTGTGCGCTAGACACGTTAATGCGCTCCACTCCCATCGGTGTGCTCAGGTTGACAGGGCCGCTCACTAGCGTGACTTTTGCGCCTAACTGCGCGGCAGCGTTTGCTAGTGCATACCCCATTTTCCCGGAGCTGTGGTTCGTAATGTAACGCACTGGGTCGATGGCTTCTCGCGTTGGGCCTGCTGAGATCAGAATGGACTTGCCTTCCAAGACTTTAGGTTGGAAAAACTGCTCACACAGATGCACCAATTGCATTGGTTCAAGCATTCGACCCGGACCAACATCACCACAGGCTTGTTCACCTGCTGCTGGACCCCAAATGTGCATACCGCGTCGCGCTAGAGTCGCAATGTTCTCTTGCGTCGCGATGTTGCGATACATCTGCTGATTCATTGCTGGAGATACCGCAACAGGCGAATCCGTTGCCAACACTAACGTCGTCAATAAATCATTGCCCATGCCAGCTGACATACGAGCAATGAGGTCTGCCGTAGCAGGAGCAAGCAGCACTAAATCCGCCCATTTAGCTAACTCGATGTGACCCATTGACGCTTCAGCCGCCGGATCGAGCAAGCTATCGGATACTGGTCGTCCTGAGACGGCCTGCATGGTTAACGGAGTAATAAACTCTTTTGCAGCTTTCGTCATGACGACTTGAACTTGTGCCCCTCTCTCTATTAGGCGACGGGTTAGCTCCGCACATTTATACGCGGCAATACCGCCACTGATGCCGAGTAGAATTTTCTTTCCTGCTAG
>NZ_JAWOUH010000247.1:0-847 GCF_033339295.1 Vibrio sp. 704
TACTTTTCCTTGGTCCTCCTGGTACAGGAAAAACCATGCTGGCGTCGCGTTTATGCGACTTACTGCCGGAGATGAGCGACGAAGAAGCGATGGAAACGGCTTCAGTCGCATCACTGACGCAAAGTGAGATTAATGAGCACAACTGGAAGTCGCGTCCGTTTCGTGCGCCGCACCATTCCAGTTCGATGGCGGCATTAGTTGGTGGTGGCTCGGTGCCAAGACCAGGTGAGATTTCTTTGGCTCACAATGGGTTATTGTTCCTTGATGAAATGCCGGAGTTTGACCGTAAAGTGTTGGACTCGTTACGAGAGCCACTGGAATCGGGTGAGATCATCATTTCGCGCGCACAAGGAAAAACGCGTTTTCCTGCTCGTTTTCAGCTGGTGGGCGCGTTGAATCCAAGCCCAACTGGCTATTACGAAGGGAATCAAGCTCGCACTAACCCTCAAGCTATTTTGCGTTACTTAGGTCGTTTATCGGGACCGCTTCTCGACCGTTTTGATATGTCGTTAGAAATTCCATCCTTACCGAAAGGTACGTTGGCGGAAGGTGGTGACCGAGGTGAACCCACAGAACTCGTCAAAGAGCGCGTCAGTCTTGCTCGTGAGAGCATGCTCAATCGAAACGGCAAAGTCAACGCACTGCTCGGCAGCCGTGAGATTGAGGCATTTTGCCCGTTGCAAAAAAGCGATGCGGAATTTCTCGAAACTGCACTCCATCGGCTGGGATTATCGATTCGTGCCTATCATCGCATCATTAAAGTGGCCCGTACGATAGCGGATTTAGAAGGTGCTGAGCAGATTGAGCGGCCTCATTTGGCGGAAGCGCTCGGGTATCGCGCGATGGA
>NZ_JAWOUH010000248.1:0-846 GCF_033339295.1 Vibrio sp. 704
TATCGAATTTAACTTCTTATCCGTTTTTAACGAGAACCTAGGCGAGCACCTTCAACCCGTGCGAGCCCTTTACGAGTTGTAATCTTATCCATGTTTAAATTCTACAAAAAACAGAAATTTAAGCGCCTTCAGAGTACGCTGATGACTGCGTTTCTTGTCCTCAGCATTACGCCTCTTACCATCACTGCGATTTTTTTCCTGCAATCCCATAGTAAAGATCTGCAAGAACAAAGCACTTCACATCTGCTTTCTGTTCGTGATACCAAACAACAACAGATCCTCGACTACTTCGAAGCGCAAGAAACCGAAGTCATGGGATTTGTACGCTCTGAGCTCGCGTATGCCAGTGGTGGTCGTTTTTACGGCCTCGTCAATGCATTTAGCCGTTTAGGCAATGATATTGAAGAAGCACGTGAAAATGCTCAGCAACGTTATATCGAAGGCAGCGGTGACCAAATCAAAACATCAATTTTGCCGGAGTCCTCAAATTATGTCGGCAGTGAACGTTATCGCTTACTCCACAAACGTTATCACTGGGCATATCTGGAGCTACTCAAACGCTCAGATTTTAATGATATTTTGCTGGTCGATATTAACGGCAACGTGACCTATTCCATCAACAAAGACGACAACTACGGTACTAACCTACTAACGGGACGCTATAAAGACTCGGCATTAGGTAAAACCTTTAAACGTCTAGCTGATGACGTCAACGAACGCCGCAAAGTGAATGAAGATTATACGCCCGTCATTATTTCTGATTTTGAACTGGAACATGGTCGACAAGTCGCTTGGCTTGGTGCACCTATCGTTCAGCAAGGCTATTTGCAGAGCTATGCTATGTTC
>NZ_JAWOUH010000249.1:0-846 GCF_033339295.1 Vibrio sp. 704
AACAATCTTGCAGTTTGTCGGCGATGATACGTACTGCACGCACGTCAAACAATTCATCAAACGCCAAACTCTTCTTCTGCATTTTTCGCCAAATGCTGTAGATGTGTTTAGGACGACCACTTACTTCGGCATTAATGCCACAAGCTTTCATCTCTTGAGATAAGTCTTCGACAAAATCTTTGATGTATTGCTCACGGACAATACGACGCTCAGCAAGCTGCTTTGCAATCTGCTTGTAAGTGTCCGGTTGTTGATAACGGAAAGCGTAGTCTTCGATTTCCCACTTAAGCTGACCGATACCTAGGCGGTTAGCCAGTGGAGCATAAATGTTGGCACACTCTTTCGCCGCAGCACGTCGAACTTCGTCCGGTGCTTTTTTGACTTCAATAAGGTTGCAAATTCGTTCTGCTAGCTTGATGACAACGCAACGAAAATCATCCACCATGGCAAGCAGCATGCGACGAACGTTGTCTACTTGAGACGACGCAGCGCTGCCTTCCATCGTGACGTTAAGCTGACCGATAGCGGCCATTTCTTCTACGCCATCAATGAGCTTAATGATTTCTTTGCTGTATTTTTCTTCAAGAAGTTCTCTGTTGAAAGCACCACTTGAAACCAAAGGAAACAGTTGAGCCGCCACTAATGTTGCTTTGTCCATCGACAAGGTGATCAGAATTTCGATCATCTCTCGTCCACGCCACAACAGGAGTTCGGCTTGTTCGTGACCCGCCAAAATCGTTTGGCAATCTCGATAAACTTCGATTAAGCGTGATGCTGTGCTTTTCTCTTGTCCTAGGCTAGCCACCCAGTTTTCAAGTTCAAACTGTTCATTTTGGTTTAAATGCG
>NZ_JAWOUH010000250.1:0-845 GCF_033339295.1 Vibrio sp. 704
AAAAACAAAAAATATCATCAAGTTTAATCGCGATATCTTTGCAATTTAAAAAGCTCTGTTATTTAAAAACGAATTTAGCCACCATCGCTTTTGTTCTGTCTATACAATTATTATCAGTACACGAGGTAAAGCCGCTAGATAACCGCGCCTAGCTTACGGATACAACTGTATGGTTCTTGGCATCGGGAATAAGCAAAGAGCTAAGATTTGTAAAATGGTTTTAGCGTTTCTTTGATGTTGTTTCGAATACGCTTGTGGTGCAGGTTGTTTTTTTCTCTTTTGTGATAAATGAAATGGTAGGTGACAAGGTTTGACTCAATGGGCAAGTCAATCACTTGTAAGTCTAGTTGTTCCTTCCATTTCATTGCAAAAGACTGGGGGATTATCGCGATATTGTCACTCTCAATCACGTTTAACACGATGCCAGAAAGAGAAGATGCCACGGTTTCGACTTGTACGTTATTTAGGTATTGGTTGTGATTGGTCGTTTGATTCACAGCCCATTCATCAGTCAGCACGCAGTGTTTCTCTTTAAAAAACTGCTTGGTATTGATTTGTCCATTTATTCTCGGATGTGTTTTGCGGCATACGACGACATTTGGCTCTTCGTGAATCACCTCATTGACCAGTGTAGAATCATCAGACTTGATTGAATCAATGATTAACGCAATTTTCTGCTGATGAAGCAGTTCCAGTAACAAGTTTTTTGTCGCGGCAGCTTCGTGAACAGAAACGTTGTTAATCGACGATAAACTACCCGAAAATACCTCTGAGCAGTAAACCTTAAATTGAGGCGAAATGGACAATGCATTCTCTACCATACACAGTGCTTGCCTTAGTTTGGG
>NZ_JAWOUH010000251.1:0-844 GCF_033339295.1 Vibrio sp. 704
ATTTCAAAGTAGTCGCTTACTCACACATTTAACAAGAAAACTATCAAATTAGATGCGTTTTTCTTCTTCTAAACGGGATTTTAGATAGTCGAGGAACAATTGGGTGCGTGTGTGTTGGTAGTCCAGTTTTGGGTAGTACGCATACACCGTAGCCTCGTCGGCTGTAACATCCGGCAAAATAGGCACTAGCGCCCCGGATTTTAAATCGTCTTTGATCATTACGTTGTTGGTCATCAAGATACCCATTCCGCGTTTTGCACCATGAAACAGAGCTTCTGGATTGGTCGTTGCGAAGTTGCCTGACAAGCTCATTCTTTTACCTCGGTTGGTTTTGATCTCTCTTGCAGGTTTTTCTCCCCAAATCAAAATATTGTGTTTTGTCAGCTCTTCAACATTTTGTGGCGTGCCGTATTTTTCTAAGTAACTCGGCGCTGCATAAAACTGAGCTTTGTGTTCGAACAGCGGGGTGGCTTTAAAGCTTAATGAATTGAGCTGTTCTAAATGACGACTGATGAAGAGATCCAAACTCAGTTCCGGCAGTTGACCGGGTAGCGTCGTGGTGAGTTGCAGAGTGATATCGGGGTATTTTTCTAGAAAATCATCAAGGTAGTGGACTAAAAACTTAGAACCTACTGCCAACGTTGCGCCAATCTTTAACAGACCGGCCGGAGACTGGTTTACTGAGCGAGTTTCATCTAACACGGACTGCCAAGAGTCAAGTTGCACTTTGGCTCGCTCGTAGAATAGGGCACCAGCTTCGGTTTGACTTATTGAACGAGTGGTACGCTTGAGTAACTGGACGCCAATTTTGTCCTCTAACCACTGGATACGCTTGCTGATGGCA
>NZ_JAWOUH010000252.1:0-840 GCF_033339295.1 Vibrio sp. 704
AAGGACCAAACACTTCTTCTGGTGTCGAGAATCGAGTCATCAAGTATTCAAAGTAACTGCTGTTATCAAAAGCTTGGATAAGACGCTTTGCAATAAGACTCTTTGCAATACCTGGAGGACCTAAAAGAAAGACGCTCTCCCCAGCCAAAGCGGCAAGGAGACAGAGTTTGATGGTGTGTTCGCGTTCATAAACGCCATCAGTTAACGCTTTTGCAAGCTTGTTAATACGCTCGGAAAGTAGTGCTTTTTCGGCATTGGATGCAAAAGAAGGTTGGATCATACGTACTCCGGCTGCTGAACTGATGCTGTGTATTTATTTTTATACATTTGTTATCACTTTGTTACAAGTGTAATTTGTTCGAATCACCCTTATAACAGATGCTTATCTCTCTCTTTGCTGAGCAATCAAAGTTTCCATTTATGAGATATAGCTCACTGAAAGTGCAAACGCTTTCGTGGCCTTGCAACAGTTTTTGCTTTTGTTTCCCAGCGTTTGTGGTTAATGTTCAAAAACGTCAAATTGCGGTCATTGCTAGGGTTTACAACTGCATGAGCAAAACAATTCATAAATGGAAGCAAATTTCTTTGGTTGAAGAAGACGTTCAGCTTCCTACTGGTCAAGTCATTTCACACACCACCATTCACCATCCAGGCGCTGCTGTAATACTGCCAATCGCTGCCAATGGCGATATAGTCTTAGTGAATCAGTTTCGACCTTCTCTCAATAAATGGCTTCTGGAGTTACCAGCAGGGACTCGCGAAGGCGACGAAGACCCGCTCTGCTGCGCGCAACGTGAGTTGGGAGAAGAAACCGGCTTCAGCGCAGATAAATTTACCCCA
>NZ_JAWOUH010000253.1:0-839 GCF_033339295.1 Vibrio sp. 704
CACGGTTTCGTGGTTGATGGTCAGGGTCGTAAGATGTCTAAATCTATCGGTAACGTGGTTGCGCCAAAAGACGTAACGAACAAACTCGGTGCAGACATTTTGCGTCTATGGGTTGCTTCTACAGACTACACTGGTGAAGTTGCGGTTTCTGATGAAATCCTAAAACGTTCTGCAGATGCGTATCGTCGTATCCGTAACACAGCGCGTTTCTTCCTAGCGAACCTAAATGGCTTCAACCCAGCAACAGACATCGTTCCTGCTGAAGAAATGGTGGCGCTAGACCGTTGGGCTGTTGGTCGTGCACTTGCTGCGCAAGAAGAGATCATCAAAGCGTACGATGAATACAACATCCACGCCGTAACTCAGCGTCTAATGCAGTTCTGTTCTATCGAGATGGGCTCATTCTACCTAGACGTAATCAAAGACCGTCAGTACACAGCGAAGCAGGGCGGCCACGCTCAACGTAGCTGTCAGACAGCACTTTACTACATCGTAGAAGCACTAGTTCGTTGGATGGCGCCAATCATGTCATTCACCGCAGATGAGATCTGGAACGAGATGCCAGGCGAGCGCGAAAAATTCGTGTTCACAGGTGAGTGGTTCGATGGTCTATTTGGTCTAGCGGAAGGTGAAGAGCTGAACAACGAATTCTGGACTGAAATTCAGAAAGTTCGTGGGGCGGTGAACAAACTTCTTGAAGCGGCGCGTGCAGAGAAAACCATCGGTGGTGCACTACAAGCTGAGCTAACTCTATTTGCTGATGACGCACTAGCGGCGAAAATCAATAAGCTAGAAGACGAGTTACGCTTCGTGCTACTGACGTCTGCAGCAGCAGTTAA
>NZ_JAWOUH010000254.1:0-837 GCF_033339295.1 Vibrio sp. 704
TAGGTGTATCAGACGCCCAGAAGCACAGAATTCCTAATAAAGCCGTTTTGTTGCTTCTGGTCGCTGTCACTGCAAACGTGATTTATAGTCCTACCACATCGTTGATGGATCATGCGTATGGAGGATTAGTAGCGTTTGCAGTGTGCTTTGCGCTCTATCTTGTTAAAGCAATGGCTGGAGGAGACGTTAAATTACTCGCCGTTATTGGGGTATGGTTGGGTCTGAGTAATCTGTGGGAAGCGTCTATCGGAATTATTCTCGCAGGGGGAATTGTTGGCATCTTTTATTTGATGCTTCACATTGCTTCAACGAGCGTTGCTCTAACTCATCAGGTCAAGGGCTACTGCATTGAAAAAGTTACACCAGGCTTTAGGTCTAATAAGCCACTAGTGATTCCTTTCGCGCCTGTAATCGTAATCGGATTAGCTTATTTCTCCTACACGCACTAATACTTATAAATAAAAAAACATACGACATCAGTTGACTAGGCAACTTCAAGAGGGGAAGTATGATGGGCTCTGCGTATTGGGAAAAACTAGTGCCACAAATCAATCCACCAAAGGTGCCTTCCGCAGTGGAAGGTCTTGGGATCCCAGCTTCAGTCGTTGAAAACCTAGTTCTGAAACATCTGGCTGCTTATCCCAAATGTGATTTAGTTGAACTGACTCAACGTTTGTGTGTGGTTTCAAACATCGTTGAGCTTGCACTCGCGCAGTTGAGAAAACGCAGTTGGGTTGAGGTGTATCAGCCTGCGTCAGACAAACTAAGTCATTCGTATTCTAATGTTCGATATAGCCTTACCGAATTTGGTTTGGCTGAGGCGGATATTGCTTATCG
>NZ_JAWOUH010000255.1:0-835 GCF_033339295.1 Vibrio sp. 704
CAAAATGGAAGCCATCGCATCATAACCGCTTTGTCTGCCGTAATTCCCTTCTTCACACCAACTTTCATCAATGTCGATACCAGCTGTTTTCATTGCATCAACATAGCCAAGCTTTCTGAGCAAACTATTGTGACGTAGGGATGGCCCGGTAATACAGGCAATGTTTTTATGACCACCAGCGATTAAGTGCTCAACAGCGATACGACTTGCATGGTGGTGATTAAACGTAATGCAGCGCTCTTCAATCCCTCCAACATAACGATCGAGAAGCACAAAAGGCGTAGGAAGTTTTGCTAACTCACGTAGATCATCATCGGATAAATAGCGACTATGCAGAACATAGCCATCGCAACGAAGATCGTTGAAACGCTGAATCGCTTCTTTCTCTCCTTCAGCAGAATGATGGCCTTGCGCAGTGATGAGAAACTTCTTATGAATGTCTAATTCCGTTTGCACTTGCTCCATCATTTCACCAAAAAATCCACCGGTGTAATAAGTCACCAACAAACCGACCATATTGCTTGACGATGTTGCAAGAGAACGGGCGATCGCACTTGGACGGTAATTCAATTGCGCCATGGCTTGTTCTACTTTTTTTCTAGTTTCTTCACGAAACTTTCCTTCCCCATTAATGATGCGAGAAACGGTAGAACGATTTACACCGGCGAGTTCGGCTACATCTTTAATCCTTGCCATAATGCTAATGAATCCAACTGCTAATAAATAATGAATGTTTTTATTCGAAAAATGGCTGCCAGCAATTCGTAAGGTGACTATAGGGGTCGAATCTGGCAGCCTTAATCATACACCTACAACTTGGCTGGTAGAAACGAGT
>NZ_JAWOUH010000256.1:0-834 GCF_033339295.1 Vibrio sp. 704
TTCTTGTTCGTCGACTTATTTGATACGGCTGGTACGCTCGTTGGCGTTTCTCAAAAAGCCGGTCTAACGGATGAGAATGGCAACATTCCTCGTCTAAACAAAGCACTACTTGCTGACTCAACAGCGACTTCTGTTGGTGCGTTGCTAGGTACGTCAAACACGACTTCATACATTGAAAGTGTTTCGGGCGTAGCTGCTGGTGGTCGTACTGGCCTAACCGCAGTGGTTGTTGGTGTACTCTTCCTGCTTGCACTATTGTTCTCGCCACTAGCGGGTATGATCCCTGCGTATGCAACGTCAGGTGCATTGTTCTATGTAGCAATTTTGATGCTTTCTGGCTTGGTGAGCATTGATTGGCGTGACCTAACTGAAGCATCTCCAGTCGTTGTAACTTGTCTTGTGATGCCGCTTACTTTCTCTATTGCAGAAGGCATCACCCTAGGCTTTATTGCGTATGCTGCTATCAAATTGTTTAGTGGCAAAGGCCGCGATGTATCGATGAGTGTTTGGGTTATGTCTGCCATCTTCATCGTTAAATACCTAGCCGGGTAATTACTTTTAAAAAGCCAGCGCGAGCAGCAAAAGCTGTTCGTGCTGGCTTTTTGCTTTTAGCGTTGTTCACTGAATTCGATTTTTCTGCGTAATAGGCGGAGAATTTTGATATCACCGTTGGTATTAACGGTGTGTTTCGGTAGAATAATCGTTTGCGCAGCTTGAAATCCTCGTCTCCTGACCTCTGGAGAGCATAGTGAATATTCCGCTTTAAAGCCGTTTCGCTAGATTTTGAGGATGCATATTTTCAAATTATTAGGTTATTACAATGAGTAAAAAATT
>NZ_JAWOUH010000257.1:0-834 GCF_033339295.1 Vibrio sp. 704
AATGGTGTCATCTTTGATATCGCGTCATACAACACAACAATTGATGAGAATGCGAATAGAAGTCAGCTTCTCCCTAGGGTGTGTTAAAAAACTATGGTAACATCCTGCGGTTTTAATTTAGGTAGCAATCATAGATGTTGGATCAAGTAAAAGTCGTACTCGTAGGTACCTCACATTCTGGCAATATTGGCTCAGCAGCCCGAGCAATGAAGGTGATGGGTTTAAGCCAACTTGTATTGGTCGATCCACAATGTGAAGTGGATGAACAAACGCTAGCACTGGCCGCTGGTGCCGCTGATATCGCTCAGAATGCTCAAGTCGTAAGCACACTGGAAGAAGCTATTGAAGACTGTGGTCTTGTGGTCGGTTCAAGTGCTCGCTCTCGCACACTAGAATGGCCAATGCTTGAGCCACGTGAATGTGGTGAAAAGTTTGCAGTTGAAGGCCAAAAACATCCGGTAGCTTTAGTGTTTGGGCGTGAAAGAACAGGCCTAACTAACGAAGAGCTACAAAAGTGCCACTATCATGTATGCATTCCTGCTAACCCTGAATACAGTTCCTTGAACTTAGCGATGGCGGTTCAAACGCTAAGCTATGAAGTTCGTGTTGCTCATCTTAATCTTGAGCAGAAACAATTCTCACCAGTTGAAGTCGAAGAGTATCCTCGTCATAAAGAGCTAGAAATGTTCTTTGACCATCTTGAAAAGGTCATCGTAGAGACCCAGTTTATAAACAAAGAACAACCTGGCCAGGTGATGAATAAATTGCGTCGTCTTTTCTCTCGAGCACGACCAGAGACTCAGGAGTTGAATATTCTTCGCGGTATTTTGACCT
>NZ_JAWOUH010000258.1:0-834 GCF_033339295.1 Vibrio sp. 704
TGTTGATGCTGACGGGCGACGATTACGACTATATCGAGCTCAAACGCTATGCCGACCACCTACGACGTGAAATCGAACTGGTTGATGGCGTGGGCAAAGTAGACATTGCAGGAGACCAGCAAGAGATGTTGTTCGTTGAAATCTCGCTTGACCGCCTTGCGTCTCTGAATCTCGACATGAACGTTGTTTCTGGTTTGCTTAACCAACAGAATAACGTGGTTTCGGCTGGCGAAGTTATGGTGAATGGTGAAAGCCTCGTCATTCGTCCTAGCGGTACGCTGAATACCGTTCAAGCGTTAGAAAACCTGATCATTCACGGTCGTGATACGGGTAATTTGATTCGCTTAAAAGACGTTGCGACGATCACCCGAGGTATTCAAGAAAAGCCGGGCAACATGATTTTGTTTAACGGCAAGAAAGCAATCAACATCGGTATTTCGTTTGCGTCTGGCGTTAACGTAGTAGAAGTAGGTGAGCGCCTTAACGCTGAGTTAAGCAGTTTAGAGTCCATCAAACCTGCGGGTTTGGACATGAGCTATTTCTACAACCAAGCGCAAGAGGTCGATGATTCTGTAAAAGCGTTTGTGATCAGCTTAGCTGAGGCGGTAGCCATCGTAATTATTGTGCTGTTGTTCACTATGGGCTTACGTAGTGGCGTGATCATTGGCGTGGTTCTTCTGTTGACGGTGTTTGGTACGTTCATCTTGATGAATTACAACAACATAGAACTTCATCGAATTTCGCTTGGTGCGTTGATCATCGCATTGGGTATGTTGGTGGACAACGCGATTGTTGTGGTTGAAGGTATTCTGGTTGGCCTGAAGAAAGGGCGTA
>NZ_JAWOUH010000259.1:0-833 GCF_033339295.1 Vibrio sp. 704
GAACTCTCCAGAAAGAATGCTGAACGAAATATCAACTTGGCCATTTTCATCCACAAATGTTTGAACGCCACGTACGTTACCATCATCAAACTCTTGCCAAATACCTGACTTATCATTGAGTTCAACGATTGGAATATCCGCTACGCCTTTCACATCAACAATGACGGTTTTGTTCCCGAGTGAAAGTACATCTTGCGCAGAACCTGTTGAAAGCGATGCGCTGTCTTTTACGATGCCTTCAACGTTGAAGGTGAAATCGTCGTTACTGTGCAGTGGTGGCAGCACTTCTACATTCGTCAGCTGCGACTCAGGAATTTCGTAATACAGCACATTGCCGTTGCCATCCGTTACTTCAACAATCTGTGAAGGATTCGCGCCATCGAGCCAGACAAGCGTCACGCCGTCGATAGAGAAATTCGAGATGCGAACAAACAGCTCTTCTGAACCATCCATATCCGCGGATGGTTTCATTGAAATCACTTCGCTTAATTGAAGTGGATCGTGGTCAGTAACCGGATCGACCGTATCTTGAGTGCGAGCGTTATCCTCGAAAATATTGATGCGATTAACGGTAAAGCTACCAGCATCAGCGACTGGAGAGACATCAATGACGATGGTTTCCGTTTCTGAGCGAGCCGTTTCTTTACCTGTCAGTGGATTCACGCTCTCCGTGGTGATCGCAGTGACATCAATTTTTATTTCACCCGAGAAGTTATCAATTGGATCGACTTGAACATCGCCAATTCGACTTGCATCAACAAGGTATACCCCACCCGTTTGCGCGATGGCACTGCCATCTGAGTAAACTAGCGTTGCGTTGCCCTCACCTTGGG
>NZ_JAWOUH010000260.1:0-832 GCF_033339295.1 Vibrio sp. 704
CATCAAGAGAAGTCACGTTCTCATCAACAATATGAACATCTTCAAAACCAACCAGTGCTAGCCACACTTTTAGTGCTTTCGGAGACGGGAAGAAGTACACATTGCGCATTTGAGCGTAGCGTGAGGTCGGCACAAGTACAGCGTTTTCATCGCCTTCGATTACCAAGGTTTCCAATACCAACTCACCACCAGAAACCAACTGATCTTTTAGTTGAATCAAATGGTCAAGTGGAGAACGACGGTGGTAGAGAACACCCATGCTGAACACGGTATCGAACGCTTCCAGTTTAGGCAGTTGCTCAATACCCAGCGGCAGTAGGTGCGCACGTTGGTCACCGCCCATGAGTTTGCGAATTGCTTCAAACTGGATCAGGAACAGGTGAGACGGGTCGATACCCACGCAAAGACGAGCACCTTCGCCTAACATGCGCCACATGTGGTAACCATTGCCACAACCCACATCGAGCACGCTGCGATTTTTCAGTGGAGAAATGTGTGGAAGTACGCGATCCCATTTCCAGTCGCTACGCCACTCGGTATCGATATGAATGCCGTGCACCGTGTATGGACCTTTGCGCCAAGGGTGGAAAGTACGCAGTAAATTTTCTAGCTTTTTCAGTTCGCCTTCATGGAAAGGCGTATCGTTGCTGATGGTTACAGAGTTCTTGATATCAGCTTGATCTGGTGAGCCTTCTGGAATTTTGTTCAGTGCTTTCAACCAGCGACCAAAGTCACCGTGCTCTGCATTTTGCCAGTCCGTTAACTGTTGTGGTAACACATTCAGCCAAGGTTGAAGACGCGTGTCTTGGGCAATCAATTGGTAGAAATTTGC
>NZ_JAWOUH010000261.1:0-831 GCF_033339295.1 Vibrio sp. 704
TGTAAATCACCACATGGATGACAATGCGCGCCTTGCGCCCTGACGCCAAGCGATCCAAATCACCACTGATACCATCAAGCGAGGTACTCGCCACCGGATTTTGCTCCACCGGATGACGATAACGAATCGAGCTGTCTGCCAAAACGATATCGCCATGCAAACCGCGCTCTTTGAGCAGTAACCACGTCATTCCCCATCCCGTCAGCGTTGCCAACGTAAATGCCGAACCAGCAAACATCGTATTGTGCGGGTTCAAATTCGGATTGAGCTGGGCACTGCATTCGAACTGATAACCGGTGTATTGGTTGATTTTGATGCCCATTTTGTCCGCAATTGGGATCTGCGCTTCCCAGCGCTGCTGCAATTCCGTGCACCATTCTGGGCGACGTAACACATTCGCCATCGGATCAAGCGGCTTCACCATTTGTTGGTGACGGACCGGACCGCGTTCATCGGTCAACTCACCACGACGTTCAAAACCATTTTTTTCATAAAACGCAATCGCATCTTCACGGGCATTACATACCAAACGTTTCGCACCTTCTTGGCGCGCAAGCGATTCCAACGCGACCGACACCAATGAGCCCATGCCTTTGCTGCGACGATTGCCTTTCACCGCCATATAACGGATTTGACCATCGTTATCCGGAGTAATGTACAAACGTCCGATCGCCATTGGACGACCACGGCTATCCACAATCATGCGGTGGTGGCTCACCACGTCATATTCATCACGTTCAGAGCCTACTGGCATGCGCCATGGCTCTCGAAGCATTTGCCAACGAAATTGATAGTACTTGTTAAGCTGATTTTCGGTTGTTGGAGTTATGA
>NZ_JAWOUH010000262.1:0-831 GCF_033339295.1 Vibrio sp. 704
AGTGATGGTGTGAAACGTACGACATTGGCACCCGCAACCAATACCATGAGACCTTGTTTACCTGCAGCAACCAGCACATCACGTGCACGGCCTTGCCACTCTTCATTCAGCGCAGCGCCTAGCAATAGACCTTTGCCACGAACTTCAGAGAATAGGTTGTACTTCGCATTGATCTTTTCTAGACCTGCGCGGAACAGCGCTTCGCGCTCTAAAACACCAGCAAGCACTTCTGGTTTTGTCACTTCGTTAACGACCGCTTCTGCCACTGCACATGCCAATGGGTTACCACCGTATGTTGAACCGTGAGTGCCCACTTTCAGATGCTCAGCCAGTTTTGCTGTTGTTAACATTGCACCGATAGGGAAACCACCACCCAGTGATTTCGCTGTGCTTAGAATGTCTGGCGTGATGCCTAGACCTTGGTAAGCATAGAAATGACCCGTACGTCCGTTACCCGTTTGAACTTCATCAAAGATAAGTAGCGCGTTGTGCTAGTCACACAGTTCACGTACTGCTTGGGCAAATTCCGGAGTTGGTGGCACGATGCCTCCTTCGCCTTGTAGCGGCTCCATCATAACTGCACATGTGCGATCTGACATGTGTGCTTGAAGTGCTTCGATATCGTTGTATGGTAAGTGCGTAACATCGCCTGGCTTAGGACCAAAACCGTCTGAGTAAGCCGCTTGACCGCCAACCGTCACAGTAAAGAATGTACGACCGTGGAAACCTTGTTTAAATGCGATGATTTCTGATTTTTCAGGGCCATGAACATCTGCCGCGTAACGGCGTGCTAATTTCAGTGCCGCTTCGTTTGCTTCTGCGCCCGAGTTA
>NZ_JAWOUH010000263.1:0-828 GCF_033339295.1 Vibrio sp. 704
GAGTTAATTGACGAGCAAACATGTTGCCATCAACAGTGGTTAAACCTTTGATGATTTCACGATGGTCGATGTAGCCAAAAGAGTTGTTGTTTTTACCATACTGAGTTTGGATGGCTTCAGCACGACCACTATCCGCTAATGATTGGGTTGGAGACTCAAGACCCAGCGCCATTTTCAACGGGTTAAGATCACCCAACTCCGCGATATCCACCGTCACGGTTAGCACGTTGTCGATAACCGCCACAACTAAGCCAATGCCATCTTGCGGATCTACTGCATCCGTCATTTCATAACGACGGTACTCCACCGTACCCAGCTTCACTTTTTCGTGTGTCACGCCGCTCATTTGCTCTTCGTGATCCAACGTTTTCCAAAGCGCCTCTGGATTCTCGATTGGCAGTTTGTAAACTGGCACCATACCGAGCGTGTAAAGCACTGGGTTGATCTCATCGCCTGTACCTAAGTACGCTTTCAAAGTTTCTGGCGACGCAGCACTTTTTAAGTATCCGTCAAACAGATCGATCGCAAACTGCTCTTTTGGTGACAGCTGCTCACCAACAAACATATCAGACATGGTCATTTGATTGGCAGAGCCAAACGCGTTCACATATTCGTAGTGTTTGAAAGGTTCTGTTTGGAAAGTAACTACGAGCGAATCGGCTGGGATTTGCGCCAATAGTGAGCTTGAACCGCTCTGAGGAAGGTTATTTTGGTACAGGTACCCAGCGGCCCCCGCTGCTGCGACCACTGCTGTAGCCAATAGTAGTTTTTTCACGACCAACTCCGTTGTTAGTTATATCGGTTCGTAAATGCGTTTTGCATTCGAGT
>NZ_JAWOUH010000264.1:0-828 GCF_033339295.1 Vibrio sp. 704
GATAGTGATGAACAGTGCAGGCCATAAAGGCATGTCATTTGGGTTTAGGTTAGAGAACATGTCTGCTACTTGGAAATCACCCATCACTGTGTGCTCGCTAGATAGAGCAACCGCAGTCATTAGACCAACCGACATGAAGATAAGTAGTGCGCCAAATAGAGGGTAGAAACGACCGATGATCTTATCTACTGGAACGATTGTCGCGATGATGTAGTAAGCAAAAATAACCACAACCATTGTTGTCATGCTTACGTTTAGGCTGGTTTGATTATTGATTAGGTTTGTGATCATGCCCGCTGGCGCTGATACGAATACCACACCAACAAGAAGCAACAGGACAATGGCAAAGATATTCATAAAGTGTTTTGCGCCATTACCTAGGTAGCGACCAGTAATCGTTGGCACTGATGCACCGCCGTTACGCACAGAAAGCATACCTGAGAAGTAATCGTGTACGGCACCTGCAAAGATACAACCTACAACAATCCAAAGCATTGCGGCTGGGCCGTAAAGCGCACCCATGATTGGGCCAAAGATAGGACCTACACCAGCGATGTTAAGTAGCTGAACTAGGTAAACCTTCTTTGTTGACATTGGAACAAAGTCAACACCATCCGTTTTGGTGTGTGCAGGGGTTTGGCGTTTCTCATTGATGCCGAAAATTTTCTCAACGAAAGCGCCGTAGATGAAGTATCCGCCGATGAGGGCAGCGACACAAGTTAGAAACCACATCATAGCAATTGTCCTTGGTTGGGGAGGGTAAGTTTTTAATCTGAGGGTGCGTGTTGTGGGGCACGTGGGTTAAGTGCATTCGATTGGTAGATGAGT
>NZ_JAWOUH010000265.1:0-827 GCF_033339295.1 Vibrio sp. 704
GCTGTATTACCGCCATTGGCGTTGATCATTGTTGTGTTGGGCTCCATCTTTGCCGGTGTTGCAACGCCAACGGAATCGGCAGCACTGGGCGGGGCTGGGGCGATTGTTCTCGCCGTACTGTACAAGCAATTTAGTTGGTCAATGGTCTACGATGCGTCGAAAGAGACGGTTAAAGTGACTGCGATGGTGTTCGCGATTTTGCTGGGTGCGACGGCGTTCTCGATGGCGTTTACGTATACAGGCGGTGACTATCTGGTCGAAGAATGGATGTTGCAGATCCCGGGTGAGAAGTGGGGCTTCTTGATCATTACGATGATTGTGATTTTGATTCTGGGCTTCTTTATCGACTTCGTTGAAATCTGTTTCATCATCGTTCCTATTATCGCACCGGTTGCTGAGCTGCTCGGTATCAATATGACTTGGTTTGCTATTCTCATCGCGATGAACTTACAAACCTCCTTCTTAACACCGCCATTTGGCTTCAGCTTGTTCTATTTGAAAGGGTTTGCGCGTGCAGGCGTGACTACACGGGATATTTATCGTGGCGTGATGCCATTCATTGCGATTCAAATTCTCGTCCTTGCCTCCTTACTGTTTTTCCCAAGTTTCTACGGCATGGGTTAATTGGTAAGGAATAAAAGAGATTTTGTGAGCTGAGAGTCTTCACCTTTTGAGACAAGTTGTTAAGCTGCTCTTGGGGCATATTGACCCTTTGGGCAGCGTTTCATGGAGGGAAGGATGCCTCTCAAAGCCAAGTTAATTTTGCTGACACTGATTCCGGTGGTTTTAGTGTCGGCAAGCATCAGTTGGATTTCCATTTATCAGGC
>NZ_JAWOUH010000266.1:0-827 GCF_033339295.1 Vibrio sp. 704
TGGGAAGCAAAAGCTAAGCGGTTAAATGGTAAGCGAGTAGTGGGCTATCACTCCACTTACCGATACTTGTTCGATTGGCTAGGTATGGTTCAAGTCGCGGATCTTGAGCCCAAACCAGGGGTATCACCGACGACCTCTCATCTGCAATCACTGACCAAGTTGGACGCAAGTTCGTTTGATGCGATTGTGTATTCGTCTCACCAAGATCAACGCCCCGCAATGTGGTTGCAACAACGAACAAACAAACCTGTCGTCCAATTGCCTTTGACGGTGTCAAAAGAGCAGAACTTAGATGAGCTGTACGATGAAGTGATTGCCGAGTTACTCGATGTGTTTGTTTCCCCTAGTGCTGTGAAGTTTTGATCATGACTGAATACACATGGTTAGCGCCGGCTATTTTGTGCGGCGTGATTGCGCTAATTGGTAACGTCGTACTGGGCCAGCAAGTATTAAAGCGGCAGATCATTTTCATCGACCTTGCGGTGGCTCAAGTCGCAGCATTGGGGTCGGCGCTTAGTCATTATTGGCTAAACTCATCTACTTTGTACGTGAGGATTCCTTGGTTATCGGAATCTTGGCTTGGTGCAATGCTTGGCCCTTGGATAATGTCGTTATTGTTATGCGGATTGATTGCTGCATTAGAAAAGCGAAATCATCCGCATCTTGAGCCGATGATTGGCAGCTTGTTTGTGGTATCTGCCTCTTTGGCGGTGTTACTTGTTAGCAAAGACCCACATGGTGCTGATTTCATTCAAGGGATTTTGAATGGTCAGCTACTGTGGTCGACATGGCAAGATGTTTGGCCGTTGACGGTAATCACTGGTGCG
>NZ_JAWOUH010000267.1:0-826 GCF_033339295.1 Vibrio sp. 704
GCCAAAGAGCCTTTCATATCGGCCGCACCACGACCATGAAGGTAGCCATCGATGATGGTTGGCTCGAACGGTGGTGTACCCCATTGTTCTAGCTTGCCTGCGGGTACGACATCTGTGTGACCTGCGAAAGCAAACAATGGCGCTTCGTTACCGCGACGCGCCCAAAAGTTGGTGGTGTCTTCAAACACCATAACTTCAATTTCAAAACCGAGCGCTTTTAAACGTTCGATCATTAGGTCCTGACAACCTGCATCTTCAGGTGTTACGGACTGGCGGCTGATCAGGTCTTTTGCAAGTGCCAGTACTGGACTGTCTGTCATCCTTGAGTCTTCCTTACATTTATGAATTAAAAATCGTAGCGTATTGGTCTGCTTTGAAACCGATATGGAGTTGGCCGTCTACGTTCAGAATTGGGCGCTTAATCATCGCTGGGTTGTCAACCAACAGCGCAATAGCATTTTCTTCGTTAAGCGTGTCTTTTTGTTCTTGAGTCAGTTGGCGGAACGTGGTGCCACGTTTGTTGAGAACTTGTTCCCAGCCTAGCGCCTGACAAAATTCAGTCACCATTTGAGCATCAATACCTTGTTTGCGGTAGTCGTGAAAATCAAACGTAATGTTTTCAGCTTCCAACCATTTCTTTGCTTTTTTGATGGTGTCGCAGTTTGGAATGCCGAACATGGTAATTGTCATAATGTTTCCCTTTTTTATTCTGTTTTTACTCTCTAGAGCGCAACGCGCGTTGGGGAGGTATTTCTTGGCTGATTCAGCAGCCTATCAATAAGCAATCAAACTGACAAAACGATGTGGTTAATAATGTGTATATAGA
>NZ_JAWOUH010000268.1:0-826 GCF_033339295.1 Vibrio sp. 704
GTCCCACCCTTTAAAAGCCCCGCTTATATAGCGGGGCTTTTTCGTTTTTAACATCTCTTTTTGCCTTGAGCACTTTACTTTATAATCACGCTTGTTTTAATTCGCCAAGTATTCACTTTCCACCTGAGATATTGTCATGATTTCAAAAAACCAACTAAAACTGCTTCGAGCTTTGGGCCAAAAGAAACAGCGTAAAGCGCATGGTTTGTTTCTTGTTCAAGGTGAAAAGAACGTATTAGAGTTGGCGAGCAGCTCATTGGTTGTGAAGCAAATTTTTGCTACGGCAGATTTTTTGGAAAGTCACCGCCAAGAGCTAAGTGGTTTTGAGTGCGTTGAAGCGTCGCTTGATGATCTAACCAAAGCAAGTACGCTTGTGAGCAACAACGCCGCCATTGCTGTGGTAGAGATTCCAAACGTAAAAGAACCACAGGCAAAGGGCTTGATGATTGCTCTGGATGGTGTTTCAGACCCTGGTAACCTAGGAACGATTATCCGTGTAGCTGACTGGTATGGCATTAAGCACATTATTGCGAGCACTGACTGTGCAGACCCGTATAACCCAAAAACCATCAGCGCGACAATGGGCAGTTTTGGGCGTGTGCAAGTGAGTTTGGTTGATTTGCCAAGCTACTTAGCTGAAGCAAACTTGCCAGTGTATGGTGCTTTCCTTGAAGGTGAGAGCGTGCATAAAACTGAGTTTTCAGCAGAAGGTATTTTGTTGATGGGCAGCGAGTCACATGGTGTGCGAGAAGAAGCGTCCAAGTTCGTGACAGATAAGATCACGATTCCTGCTTTCGGTGGCGCAGAATCTTTAAACGTGGCAATG
>NZ_JAWOUH010000269.1:0-825 GCF_033339295.1 Vibrio sp. 704
CCGTTTGAGTCGATTGAGGACATCTGCGACTTGTTGTTCCACTTTAATCAGCAGACGTTTATTTGTTATCACCCCGACGTGATAGAAGTAGAGAAAGTGGAGAACATAGAATTGCGTCCGCTGTGCCACACCAACTTTCAGCACCATCTACATCGTTGCTGTGGGGTCATCGCCAATGGTGGTTTTGAATTGCCTTCAGAAGCACTTTCTCTTGGCAAAAAACTGCTAATGAAACCACTGGCAGGACAATTTGAACAGCAGAGCAACGTAGCCACACTTGAAGATCTTGGGTTAGCCACTGCAATGGACAGTTTAGACATTTCTACCGTACGTCAGTGGCTCAAAGAGCAGCAAGCTGAGAGTGTTAAATACCCCGACGTTGCACAAGCCATCGTGAATTGGGTTTTACAAGGGGCGTGGGATTCGCAAGAAGAACTCTCCAAACAGTTGTGGGAGCAGGTGGATTTTCCGAGCTATGTATCCAATATCTAAGTTTGTTTGCTCGGATTGCTTGTGGCAAACACATAATAACTATTAACTACCTATTATTACGTTCCTTCCAACATTCCTACATGGTACTTGATGCAGCTTTTCGATTTCGAAGGGCTGCATTTTTATTCCCTCTCGTTCATTTCTATTCATTGTTTAATTGCAGATTATTTGACTGATACGCGCAAATTTACGCCAAAGATATAGGCGGTGTTTTTTGGTCTGTTGGTTATTGATAGGTGGGGCAAATGTGTTTCGATGTTTGTTCTTAGTCTTATCAATTTGCTAAATACATACTCAAAGAGTGTGGTTTTAGTTGTTTTATAGTTTTTTATG
>NZ_JAWOUH010000270.1:0-825 GCF_033339295.1 Vibrio sp. 704
ACACCAGAGAGCAACAGATTCACCATTGCCATGATTTGCTCAACCGCCCAAAAGAACAGGTCTTTGAGCATGTTGACCAGCGAGATTAAGAGCTGATAGAGGAACACCAACAGCTTGTTAAATAAATCGACTAACCAATCCATATTAACCTCCAAAAATAATACGACGCGCCGCAAACACTGACGTCATGATGAGCACCGCACGAATAAAACCGAACACCCAATCAAAGCTGATTTGCTCCTCAAAACTGAAGTCACCGAAGAACGGCACAGGGAGCACGAAAGAAGGGCGCTTGGCACTGGATAAGTCGAGGTCACCAAACGAGCTGACAAAGTTGTCGATGGTGTTGTGTTTGAGATTGTCTAACTGACCGGACACCAAACCACCTAAGCCATCGGGATAGGCCGACTCATAATAACCTGTACAGGTTTGAGATTCGATGCACGTCCCGCCCGTACCTGCGCCAGACGTATCTGTGTTTGCGATGCCGTCTAAGATGTCGGAAATGCCGGAAACATCCTCCGCGATACCATCCATTGCCCCTGCAATTTTCTCTACATCATCACCCACACCATTAATGGCATTGGTGTTCTTGTTCACGGCCGTGGTGATGTCAGCATTCGCTTGTTGGATAAGGGCCTTAGTGTTTTCGTCCATCTTGTTGTCGTTGATTTGCTGCTTTTGAATGGCTTGCGTATTGGTGACCATCGACGCATTCAATGCAATAATTTGGTTTTGAACGTCAGCACTGGCTTGATTGATGTCGATGTTCATATCATTTAGCGCCTTGTTGACATCCGAGTTCAAGCCTTTAATCGCATTCAA
>NZ_JAWOUH010000271.1:0-825 GCF_033339295.1 Vibrio sp. 704
GCGGCGTAATGGAGTGGTTACGAGCACTGGCGATGAGTGGTGTAGACGCTGGATGGTTGAGCGACAGCTTTGCGTACGCTTTCATGGTGAACGCGATGGTCGCTGCGTTGATTTTGGGGCCGCTACTCGGCGGGCTGGGTACATTAGTGATTGCTAAGCGTTTGGCGTTTTTCTCCGAAGCAGTAGGCCACGCAGCACTGACGGGTATCGCTATTGGTGTTTTACTTGGTGAACCGCCAGAAAACCCAATCATAGGGTTGTTTAGCTTCTGCATGATCTTTGCGTTGCTGCTGCACTTCGTGAGAAATCGCACCAATGTACCTTATGACACGTTGGTCGGTGTATTTCTGGCGTTAGCTCTGGCGGTCGGGGCGGCGTTGCTGATGTACGTCGCACGTAAGATCAACATACACATGCTAGAAAACGTACTGTTCGGTTCGATTTTGACGGTGACCGATAGAGACATCACGTTGCTTGCAGTGAGCTGCTTGATCATCCTGCTGCTGCTGATTCCGACATTTAATCGCATTTTGCTCACGTGTATCAGCCCAGATATTGCTCGTGTGCGTGGCTTCAATACCAGCTTTTACGATTACCTATTCGTCATGATGATCACTTTAGTGACGATCGCCGCAGTGAAGATCATTGGTGCCGTGTTAGTGGGTGCGCTGTTATTGATCCCTGGTGCGACAGCTCGGTTGCTCACCAAGCGAATGGGAAGCTTTGTATTGCTTTCTTCTCTGCTTGCAACGGTTGCTTGCTTGGTTGGCACCATATTGCCAATGGAGCTCGACTTACCGGTGCCATCGGGCGCGTCGATCATCA
>NZ_JAWOUH010000272.1:0-823 GCF_033339295.1 Vibrio sp. 704
GGCTGAGTCGTATTGACATCAATGTGCTTGAATTGGCCTGCGCTGCACTCTAGCCATTCATGTACTTCTTTGCCTTTCACCTTCATTGCGACGAGCGTATTTGGGTATAGGTACAAGTCGGCGGCGTTGCGGAAAGTCAGTTGGCCAGATTCAACCTCAGTGAAGCCGTTCGGATCATCTTTACGTCCGCCCACTTTAAACGGCGCTGCCGCGCTCAAAACTGGAATGTCAGCAAGGTCTGGATCGCCTTGAATGAAACGTTCAACGTAGTCTTTTTGTGCAAGGTTAACGATTTGGATTGTTGGGTCGTCTTGCACCAAAGCCAAGAAGCTGTACATCACGTCATTCGCTTTACCAATTGGTTGGTTAACGAATTCGCGAGTGCCTTTGTGATCGTCTTCGAGTGCTTTAATGATGCCTTGGTCTGCTTCTGCAAGCGATTTCTTAGTCGCTTTGTCGAAAATTGGTCGAGCTTCAGATTGTCCTTCCACTACTTGCCATTGGCCGTCTTTTTGCTCGATGACCAGATCCATGACTCCCACGTGGCTACCCCAACGGCCAGGCATGACGGCAGTGACACCGTTGATGGTGCCTTTGTTGTTGTCTACGCCTTGTAGATTCTCAAATCCTTTGCCTGGGAAGACCGCGTGAGAGTGACCAAACGCAATGGCATCAATGCCTTTTACTTGCGTTAAATAGTACACCGAGTTCTCCGCACCTAGTTTATATGGATCGGTTGAAACCCCTGAATGCGGAATTGCGACAATAATGTCCGCACCTGCCTTCTTCATCTGCGGAATCAGCTTCTCTGCAGTTTCTTTGA
>NZ_JAWOUH010000273.1:0-823 GCF_033339295.1 Vibrio sp. 704
GCACTTGGCCGATACTGTCGTTGCCACTCGCTGAAATAACCGCGACGATATCTTCTGCCGTAAAGTCCAGAATTTTGTTGACGAACTGACCAGCACCGCCAATCGACTTACCATTCGTCTCTGCGTATGACACGCCGAGTTCTGTTAAGAATGAGCTCGAAACCTCTGCAACCGTCAACTTCACATTGATTTGATCGGTAGTGAGCACTTTTAGGTTGTTGATGATATCTTCGAAAACGTAAGTAGCTGTATAGTCAAGCGGATCAACGGATTCTCCATTTGCGCCAGAAAGCTCAAAAGTGTTTCTTTGCTTACTCTTTTTCAGCATCTCGCCAACATGGCGGTAAACTTTGTCTTTGATCTCTTCGCTGCTAACAACACCATCAATGACTATTTGCTCACCAATATTGGTCAGCTTAATGTCTTCATCTGGATATCTCGCAATAATGGTTTGCTCTAAAAGTCTTAGACTCTTGGTGACTACCACTTCTGCGTTATAAATTTCGTTTCCGGCTCGATCATAAGCAATGATCGACGTTGCACCACGACCGATACCGTAAATCACGAGCTTCCCATTTGCGATTACCTTGTAGTCCGCAATTTGAGTGTCTGCGACAAATGTGGTGTCGATGTTGTGTTTTACGTTAATGGTTTTTGCTGCGGCTTTATCTAAGCTCAGTAGCTCCCCTGCGGAGACTGAAGCTGGGAGTAATAGCGCCACTCCTAATGTGACTAATAGTATATTTTTATTGAACACCCTTAATTCCCTCTCAGCTGTCGAACGCCAAGTCGATGCTCAATGAAATCGCTACTTTTCACAGAT
>NZ_JAWOUH010000274.1:0-822 GCF_033339295.1 Vibrio sp. 704
TGCGCTTGTTGTGGCCGGTCTAAGTTCACATATTTCGATTATGGAAGCCGTGACGTCAGCCATTATCGATAAGTTAAAGTGGAGCCGTAAGAAAGCAGCAAATGTGGTAATCGGCACTGGCTTTGTTGTGTCGATGGCATTTGCGACCAACGGTGGCCTACTGCTACTAGACTTAGTCGACCACTTTGCAAACAACGTTGGTATTATGGTTGGTGGCTTGATTGAAATCGTATTGATGGCTTGGTTGCTAAATCGTGTACCAGAAGTACGCGGCTACGTGAATGAGCGTTCTGATTTCTCTATCGGTCAATGGTTTGAGATTTGTTTACGCTTTGTCACACCAATCATGCTAGCAATCATCTTGGCAACAAAGCTTTATGCGCTATTTACAGAAGGCTATGGTGGCTACGATCTAACTCTAGGTTGGGCAATCATTGCCGTACTCTTTATCTTTGGCTTACTTATCAACGCAGCAAACCGCAAGGAGGCAGTAAAATGACCGTTAGCGCAATCATTATGATGGTTCTTGGTTTGGGCATCACTTGGGGTGGTGCAGCTATCTGCATTAAACGTGCGATGAACAAACAGTAAGATTGAAATTCCGTCTTAATCAGAAACAAAATGCCGGCATCTATGCCGGCATTTTTTATTTGAGAGCTAGAAGCTGTATTTCACACCAACTGCCCCACCCAACTGTAAGTCAGGGCCTTTATAGAGATCGAGCTCAGGGTGGATCTGCGCATAAACGTCCCACCCTTTCGATAGGTCCCAGTTCACGCCAAGTGGAACACGAATACCAAATTCGTCATCCCACTCATACCA
>NZ_JAWOUH010000275.1:0-822 GCF_033339295.1 Vibrio sp. 704
CAGTGCAAAGATGTTTTTCATAATTACTGCCTTTAATTATTCACGTTATGCGATGGTTTCATGGGCTTCTTTTCCCGATCATCGCAAGCCTTGGAATGTGCCTCCGTGGCGGTGGCCATACTGAAATAATTAATTCGCAATGGAAAATAAATCCGTTTAAAAAGTGATCTCGTTCAAACCCGACTCTATAACCATAACAAAAACACTGGTAATTACAGACACTTGCGTTGATTTATAAAAATTCGTCAAAAAAATAAAATGTGATCATAAACAACTAACGATTTAATAAATGGCGAAATAACCCGACTCACTTCACATTTAATTTCTATCTTTAACACCAAAACTTATTTATCAATGAAAAATATTAAGACTTCGATCACACTTAATTTCCCTTAAAAATAAAGAAAGCCTCAACATACGTTGAGGCTTTGCCAAAAATTAACTTACAAGAATCGTATTATTTTACGCTAGTCACACGACTTGTTTTCTCACCTGTTGCCGCTACAGATCGGATGAACACTTCACCTTTCACATTTGGACGAGCATTGTCTGCGTAATTCAGCCAGTTTTTGCCGTCTAGAGAGTATTGAAGCTTCACGCCAGGAAACTGAACGTTCATTGCTAGCTTGCCATCTTCTACTTTCGCACCTGGTACTGGTAGGCGGTAGTCGATACCAGATTTCTCTAACTTAGCTAACTCACGTTGACCAAGTACGTTTGCAAAGCGGTTGTAGTCTTGGTTTAGCGCGGCTTTGTTTACTAGGTTCGAGTTTTGCGAGTATTCAACACCCACTTTGTAGTCGTTTTCCCAATCAGCACGGT
>NZ_JAWOUH010000276.1:0-821 GCF_033339295.1 Vibrio sp. 704
AACACGGACAACTGACAGAATAATTTGTTATGGTTACCCATTACTATTCGAAAGATAATAAGTCTGTAACAAGGGAGCTGGGTAATGGAGAAAGTGCAGTTGGTCGTCGATTTTCTTCTCACGCACAAAATGCTGTTTACCACATTAATTTTGTTTTTTATGTGGTTGGTACGTCGTTCAATTTTGTCGATGATTCGCGGTGATCATGCCTTTTTAACCGAAGATCAACGCAGTTGGATGTCGAGAACCAAAAACGGTACGTTTGCGTTCACATTGCTGATCCTGTTTATCCTCTGGCAATCAGAAATCAGTGAGTTTGCGCTCAGTGTTACAGCGATTGCGGTCGCTATTGTGGTGGCATCGAAAGAGATCATTTTGTGTTTTACAGGCTCGATTCAACGTGCGAGTTCGCGCTCGTTTCGAGTGGGTGATTGGATTGAAGTGGGTAAGTTGTGTGGCGAGGTGATCGAACACAACATGATGGCGACAGTGATTCAAGAGATCGATTTGCATCACGGGCAATACCATTACACGGGTAAAACTGCGACGTTGCCTAATAGTATGTTTTTCACCTATCCGGTTAAAAACCTCAACTTCATGAAGCGTTATGTTTACCATAATTTCACGATTGTGGTGAAAGACTTCGTCAACCTGTATCCGCTACTGACACCGTTAACGGACAAAATTGATGAGCATTGCAGTTACTTTAGTGATGTGGCACATCGTTACAATGCCATGATCGAGAAGCATGCCGGCGTTGATCTGCCGGGCGCAGAGCCGCACATCCACATTTCAAGTCATATTAATGGTGAGCAGATTGT
>NZ_JAWOUH010000277.1:0-820 GCF_033339295.1 Vibrio sp. 704
TCATCAATTTGGCGACACTCTTCAACGATGTTCTGTGTGCCAGTAGCGACCACTAATCGGTCGGCATCAATGAATTTTTCCGCGCGCTCGGCGCTGAAAAGGTCAAAGTCGTTCTTCCCGACAATGTCATCGTTAGACTTTTTCCACGCCTGTTCCACGCTGCGGTTAGTCATGGCGTACAGACCATCGGTGGTTTTGATCCAGATGTGGTCATCCAGACAATCGATGAATTCTTGCAGCGTTGGTAGTGGCTTGTTGGCGTGTGAGTGATGACGTTTGAGCTCTTGATGATAATGCTGGCTAACATCAAAACTGATGCGGCCTGCCAGTGCGCTCAGCCACGCAGAAACGGTTTGCTTTTGCTGCGTTGAGTGCGTCAACGTCACAACGGCAAACAGCTCCTCATTCGGTAGCCATACTGGGCACAGGCTCAGGTTTTCATCATCAAATTGTGAGCAAACTACGTCAAAGTGCGGCGCGGAAAATTGCGCGCAGTTTTGCTCAATCATCGCCACGATGGCGCGGTGATTTTGTGGCGAGGTGGATACCTCACTGGATAGCCATTGTTTGGTGTAGCTCAGGGTATAAAGTTGTCCCTGAGCTTGAGTGGCATCACAGCATTGCTGCAGAGCGTGTTGCCAGTCAGTCATCAACGGTGAAGGAATAGCGAAGCGAAACATAATTAGTAAAGTATCCTGAAGTGCCCACAAATATTTATAGGAATGTCGCCGTGTTAGGCGGCTGGGCTTTGGTTATATCGTATCCAACGCTTGAACAATTACAAGCGACGGAAGGCACTTTCGATCAATAAAATGTTAGC
>NZ_JAWOUH010000278.1:0-820 GCF_033339295.1 Vibrio sp. 704
GTATTTGAAGATACCCAAGTTTTTACTTGGGTATTTTTTTATCTGTTTTTTGCAATCTCTAAAAGTGATGTGAGATGTGTCCTTTTCTAAACCTTACTTTCATCATTATCACAATATTCTTCTGCGCGGTTTTCCTCTAGTGATATTAGTGATGACGTGCAGATTCCTGTATCTTCAAATGCTCAGCACAAAACCTTAACTTCTTACATTCACAAAGATAAGCAAAGCATGACGATTACCGCGACACAAACCCGTTTCTGCCATCAAACTTGGCAGTTGGACGCTCAGATTCAACTCGTTCAAAACCACAATGAAGTGACCTACGTAGTCACCGACGTGACTCCGTTTCATCCCGTTAGCCATATCTGGCCTGATCATCCCGCAGATAAAGGCATCTTAGTATTTAATGATCAACAATTTGAATTGATTGATTGTCAAGTTGGTGCCATTGAAGTGGCAACCGGAGAGCTATTTGTTGGAGCGGCAATCCCTGTAAAGCGCGATACAGAAGGCTGGTTATTTGTTGTCGTACATTTATTAGCGCTTGTTGACACTCTATCTCAAGATACACGAGTGACGCTGAAAGTGGATAAAGAGTACCAACAAGCATTGAGTCGTGGACACAGTGCAGGTCATCTCGCCTACTTAGCCCTGAACAAAGTCCTCGCTGCCAGTTACTGGCGTAAAGATGCTGATCGTAAAGACCCACATGGCAACTATGATTTTAATAGTTATGCCCAAGAAGCCAGCTTTGTAACACCAGACAAGTGCCTAGATACTTACCGTTTAGGTAAAACACTCCGTAAAAGAGGCCTAAACA
>NZ_JAWOUH010000279.1:0-819 GCF_033339295.1 Vibrio sp. 704
ATAACGTACCTTTCGCAGAAATGGTTCCCGCTACGTTGTAACTTGGCGCCGTTGCGTCACCACCACCAGAACCACCACCACAACCAACAAGGGCCAGTGAGACTGCAATGAGAGAATATTGAAACTTCATAGGTCTTATCTTCTTTTTGATGAATCGTTATTACGAGAGCGAACCACTCTCAACATTGAAAGCACAAGCAAGCCAAAGAGCGCCCAAGGTGAGCCACTCCCACCCGAGCCATTGCCGTTGCTTTTCGAAGTGGTATCAGCACCGCACTGATACTGGTTAAAGTGACTCACACCCCACGCTTTTAGTGCGCCCGAGTTGCCGACCACCCGATCGGAGACTTCTAGTCGCCACGTTCCCCAACTAGGCTCTCCAACCAATGCTTGCAGCTGTGGATCGTGCTGAACCGTGAAATAGCCCGTAAACCCACCCGATTGACTCGGCTGATGGTTAAACAGCACTACAGACTGGCCTTGTGGCGACGTCAACGTGGTGTGTAAATCCGCTAAATTCGCGTGTTCGATATCGAGATAAACGGCAAATGAGTCATCAATTTTCTGCGTTTTGTCTGATAGTGTTTGAACAAAAATTTTGTTTCCTTGCACTTCTTGACCGCGCGAGTTAATACTCGCATCGGTGAGCGCATCCTCGATAGTCTTGGGCTTATTCAGAAGTAGAGGAACACCGTTCACTAGCGCCGTCACGTTTTGCCAAGATTGCGCCTTAAGCCCTTCAACAAACTGATAATCCACTGAAACTTTAGATTCAAACGGTGCACCACACGTCAGCCCCGTTGGTAAGTTGGCACTGAA
>NZ_JAWOUH010000280.1:0-818 GCF_033339295.1 Vibrio sp. 704
AGTGTGGATTAAACCGCTCGCATTCAACCAGTTGGTGGATTGGCTACGCTACTTGAAAGAGCAGCAAGGCATTGAAGTTGAATTTTTAGACATCGATCGTACAGACCAAGCGGGCATGATTGATGTGAACCGTCTGCAATTTAAGCGAGGTTAAGGTGAAGCGAGCAGTACTTTACGTTGTAATCTTTATCGTTTGTTTTTCTGTTAGCTTGATCATGGGGTTACCTGTTTCTTGGGTTCTCCAGCAAGCCCCCACTGTGAAAGGGCTAGACATACAAGGTGCTCACGGTTCCGTTTGGCAAGGTCAGGCTTCTAGCGTGCGTTGGCAGCGTCAAAACCTAGGGCAAGTGAATTGGGATTTCCAATGGTCTAGCTTGTTTACCGGCAAAGCCGAATTTTCGGTACGTTTTGGGCGCGGCAGCGATATGAACGTTCGCGGTCGAGGTTTAGTTGGATACAGTCTCAGCGATGGCCCTTACGCGGAAAATTTGGTGGCGTCGATCCCGGCATCGAAAGCCGTCGAACAAGCGCGCCTGCCGGTGCCTGTTGGTGTTGATGGCCAGCTGGAGTTGAACATTCGTCATGCGACTTACGCAGCTCCGTGGTGTAAAACTGGTGAAGGCACATTGGTTTGGAGTGCCAGTGGCATTCAAAGTCCAGTGGGAAGCTTAGAGCTCGGCCCTGTTATTGCTGATTTGAAATGCCAAGATAGCGTGCTAACTGCATCAGGTGAGCAAACCAGTACGCAAGTTTCCTCGGCGTTTTCAGCGGAACTGATGCCGAATCAACGCTATTCAACGAAAGCGTTGTTTAAACCT
>NZ_JAWOUH010000281.1:0-817 GCF_033339295.1 Vibrio sp. 704
CTATGCGTTGAATTTAGTGATTAAGGTGGTATGCGGCGGCTTCGGTATTGCGTTGCTCACCCCTTAGCAGGGCGTTAGCTTTACTCGGAGGTACAATGGAATTACCAACATTTAAGTATCATCCAGATCCCATTAAAACGGGTGCTTTAGAAGTTACAGATGCAAATTGTGAATGTTGTGGTGTCAGTCGTGGCTACAGGGCAACTTCTACTATTTACTCTGAGCATGACATAGAAACTATTTGTCCCTGGTGTATTTCTGATGGCTCGGCGGCGAAGAAATTCGACGGAGAGTTTGCTGATCCACATCCATTGATGAAAGCTAGACTTGATAAGTCTGTGGTGAAGGAAGTTTGCGAGAGAACTCCAAGCTATATTTCATGGCAGCAAGAAGTGTGGCTATCGCACTGTGGCGATGCTTGTGAATTTCATGGAGATGCAGAGAAGTCTGATCTATTACAGGTAAAAGACGCTGAATTAGAGGTTTTACTAAACGATCAGCTAATAGGTATTAATGAGTGGCATCAAATAGTCACTTACTATGAAAAAGGTGGAAACCCAGCAATCTACAAGTTCAAGTGTAGATCATGTGGCATATTTACTTATTCGCTGGACTTTGCGTAAAGCTAACAAACTGTTTAAGAGTGATTCGCAACGCGTGGCATTCTTACTATGCGTTGCGTTTAGTGTTTAAGGTAGTATGCGGAAGCATTGGTATTGCGTTGCTCACACCTTAACAGGGCGTTATTTCCGCAACGGATCTCTCAGGCTGAATGTACGTGATTGTAGCCTAAGAGTGAAAGTGGCGGGGTAATAGG
>NZ_JAWOUH010000282.1:0-816 GCF_033339295.1 Vibrio sp. 704
ACAGGCGAGCTATCAGTTCCTTGCATTCGTTCAATCTTGGATGAAGCTGAATTTCCTCACCCTCATCGGTTTGTTTATTGCGAACTTCAAATTCCAGTTCCCAACGTTTGTTGTCGTCTTCGACACTGACACACTCCATCTTAAGAGTGCCGACTTCGGTTAACTGACACGCCAGTTGCACTTCTACGCGCTCTTTCTGGTTGGCTTGTAGCTCTGCGCCTTCACCTTCAAGTGTGGTGATGTAAGGCGGTAGCGGAGCAAACAAGTCTGGGTCAACGTCAACCATCACACCGTTTTGAATCGCCGTGTTGTTGGTTAAGGTATCGTGTGTAGAAGTCAGCAGGTTAAAGCGGACTGGCTCACCTAGGGTAAGCGAGAAACGACGACCACTTAAGCGGATCTCGTGACCTTCTTCTGTGCCTTTTGCAAGTA
Organism: Vibrio sp. 704; assembly: GCF_033339295.1. Classification (NCBI taxonomy): domain Bacteria; kingdom Pseudomonadati; phylum Pseudomonadota; class Gammaproteobacteria; order Vibrionales; family Vibrionaceae; genus Vibrio; species Vibrio sp. 704. The sequence goes on from NZ_JAWOUH010000282.1 coordinate 433, forward strand.
AACAGAGGGCTTTACCCATTTTGTTTTTTTCTTGTAGATGCAAGAAGTAAGAGCGTGCAGCACCACCACCAATTTTCAGTTGTGCGCCACGACGCGCTTTACCAAACGCAACCGCACCTAGTGCGACCGACCAATCTGGATGTGGGTTATCTAATACCGTAACTGGTGCGCCGCGCCAGTCAGAAAGTAGGGTAGTGACACGTTCAGTCACCAGATCACTGTTGAACACGCCACCGTTCAGCAATAAGCCAACTGGGATCGCGTTTTGTTTGTCGTCTTCAATGCCAAGAGCGGCACGAGACACTTGCTGATGCTGAGTTAAGAACTCGGCAACGTGCTTACTGACGGCTGGGTCAGCAACGTATGGAAGACCAAACTCGACAA
>NZ_JAWOUH010000283.1:0-816 GCF_033339295.1 Vibrio sp. 704
CTTAGGCCAAGCCCATCGCATTGATTTACCTGCTGAATTAGGACCAAGATACATCGAGATGGCCTCGTTCGACGCATCTTCTTTAACCGATGAACAAAGGTGGTCTGTGGCCGCTCATTTAGCTGCGCGCTTAGCCTACTTCAAGGCTGAATCCCACGAGATCGCACAGTGGCACGGCTACGCAAGTTTTTCAGGTTGGCCAGAAACCATTTCCGCCTACTCGCTTGAAGACCTCTACTCCAACATGTTGGGAGCTAAAATTGTACTTAACCTCATTCAACAACATAAGATACTGAGCGAAAGAGAATACAACCAAAATGTCAGCTTGCTTCTCAATGCAAGTCTGCAAGAACTTGGCGTCGTTGATAAATCTCAATCAAAACTGGTATTAGCCGCCGTCGACGGTAAATGGTGGAACTCACACGAGTCAATCCCAAGCAAATTCATGGTTCTGCAACGTCACTATGACCTAGGAGATGTACAAACGCCCCACCGACTAACACCGGAGTTGTTAGGGAAAGAGAACTCGAACTTGCAGTATCTCGCGCAATCTCCCGCAATTGTGCTCACCTTACCAGAATCTGTAGAGTCGCTGGAGCTAGATGACATTGCCAAGTTAGTACTTGAAGTAGCGCCGAGTTATGCAGATACCTTCAACCACATCCCAAAACGTATCTGGTCAGAGCGTATCGAACATACTCAGTTTCCTGTCATTGCGAAGTATGCGGAGTTACAAGATGGTCAAGAAATGAAAGCGTTAGATGTGACGGAGAAGTAATTTAGAGAAACAATAGCTGTACATGATCTCTCATTAAG
>NZ_JAWOUH010000284.1:0-815 GCF_033339295.1 Vibrio sp. 704
GTGATTAACCAAATCAAAAAGTTGTTGCTGGCATTACCAGCCAACATGTCGGTTTGGCTCATTAAGGTAATCAACCAAATCGTAAAACCGACCGCGAGGCCAACATAAACGCCTTTCTTGTTACCCTGACGCCAATACATACCGCCAATCAATGCAGGAGCAAACTGGGTAATGGCTGCAAACGAGAGAAAACCTATCGCAGAGAGTGAGTGGATACTATCTAAGGCCTGATAAAATCCCCATGCACCAATCAACAAAATCAGAATTAGAGCGCGGCGAATACGCAGCAAAAGCTCAGAAAAGTGGTGATGGTTGCGCTGCGCCAAGCGCATTCGGCGTAATATCAGCGGCATCACTAAGTCGTTCGATACCATGATCGCCAACGCAATGGTTGAAACAATCACCATACCGCTCGCCGCCGAAGTACCGCCCAAAAACGCCAGTAACGCAATCTCGCTTGCCCCCACCGCCATCGGCACACTGATCACATAAGTATCGGCAGATGTTCCGCTCAATAACCCTTGCCCGACCCACGCGATTGGCAACACAAATACGCCCATCAAAATCAGATACAGCGGGAACAACCAACGCGCGACATGCAAGTCTTGCGCACGTTCATTTTCCACCACCATGGTGTGAAACTGGCGCGGCAAACAGACAATTGCCAACATGGTCAGCACAGTATGAATCAATAAGGTTGGAATGTTTGGTGACTGGTAGGTTTCAGAAGCCACTTCAATCAGGCTCAAATTTTCCGTACTCATCGCCAGCCAGACAATGAAAATCCCCACCACCAAAAACGCCAGCAATTTGAT
>NZ_JAWOUH010000285.1:0-815 GCF_033339295.1 Vibrio sp. 704
CAGCAAGCGCACAATTACAAATATGAAGCAGGTGGCGCAGCGGTACTGGGTTCTATCCAGCCTCAACCAATAGAAAACAATCCAGATGGCACGTTGCCATTTGACAAATTAGAGGCAGCAATTAAACCTGATGACGCGCACTTTGCTCGTACTCGTCTGCTAAGTTTAGAAAACACCATCAACGGTAAAGTGATCCCACTGTCTTACTTAGCGGAAGCTCGTGAATTCGTTAATAAACACAATCTGAAACTGCATCTCGACGGTGCCCGTGTGTTTAACGCAGCTGTTGCGCTCGATGTTCCCGTCAAAGATATCGGTCAGTACTTTGATTCCATGACGATTTGTTTATCGAAAGGTCTTGCGGCACCCGTTGGCTCACTGCTGCTTGGCAGCAAGGAATACATCGCGAAAGCTCGCCGTTTAAGAAAGATGGTCGGTGGCGGAATGCGTCAGGCAGGTATTATAGCGGCAGCAGGTAAACTGGCGATCACTGAACAAGTCGCGCAGTTAAAGCAAGATCACATCAATGCAAAAGCATTGGCGGAAGGTTTAGCTGAACTACCGGGTTTCTCGGTAAATCCTGACTTCGTTCAAACCAACATTGTGTTTGCTAAGTTGGGTGCTAAAGTCGATATCCAAAGCATCGCGGAACAACTCAAGCAACAAAACATCATCATCAGCCCAGGAAACCCAATTCGCTTTGTCACACACAAAGACATCTCTGCTGAAGATATTCAAACCTTCCTATCGAGCCTTAAATCTCTGCTTTAGATTGATTTTGATCATTGAGCTTCCCCTTGGGGGAAGCTTTATTC
>NZ_JAWOUH010000286.1:0-814 GCF_033339295.1 Vibrio sp. 704
GCTGATCTCGGCGTTACTCTTTTGCTTTTTACTATTGGCTTAAAGCTCGATGTAAAAACATTGCTTTCCAAAGAAATTTGGGGCGGCGCAACAGCGCACAATATTCTTTCAACCGCTTTTTTTGCCCTTGCGTTGTCAGGGCTGAAACTGCTTGGATTAACGTCCCTTGCAAGTATGGAAAGCGGGCAGATATTGCTCCTAGCCTTTGCACTTTCCTTCTCTAGCACTGTTTTCGCGGTAAAAACACTGCAGGAAAAAGGTGAACTCAACGCGACATACGCCACACTGGCCATCGGTATTTTGGTTATGCAAGATATCTTCGCGGTCGTGTTTCTGACTGTTTCAACAGGCAAAGTGCCAGAATGGTACGCCATAGGTCTATTTGCTCTTCCTCTTCTACGCCCGCTGTTTTACAAGTTATTGGATAAAGTAGGCCACGGCGAGATGTTAGTGCTGTTCGGCATTTTCTTCGCGCTTGTTGTGGGTGCCGGACTGTTTGAGTTAGTTGGAATGAAACCAGACCTTGGCGCCTTGATTCTTGGCATGATGCTCGCTGGTCACCGTAAAGCGTCAGAGTTGTCTAAATCGCTATTTAATATGAAAGAGCTCTTTCTCGTCTGCTTCTTCTTAAATATCGGCTTATCCGCATCTTTGAGTCTAACGGGTATCGCACTAGCGCTTTTATTCATTGTCCTTCTGCCTATTAAAGGGTTGCTATACTTCCTCACCATCAACCACTTTAAGTTTCGCGTGCGTACTTCCCTACTCGCTTCTTTATCACTGTTTAACTACAGCGAGTTCGGGCTCATTGTCG
>NZ_JAWOUH010000287.1:0-813 GCF_033339295.1 Vibrio sp. 704
CTTCAACAAACAGCGCCGTTGAAACTGCCGATTCATCCATAAACTTGCTGCTGCCGTCGTAACTAGATGACGTCTTATCCATGTAGTCAAAGCCATAAGTCACTCGGTTATCAAACTGAGCGAGAGCAAAATCCGATTGGAATTTCGCATTTAAGCCAAGGTTTTGGTTCTTAGCCGTGTTCTTTGACAAGCGGTTCGAAGGCCAACGCGGTGCCATAACCGTTTCATCACGTTTGATTTCAGTTTCGGTGTTGTAAAGCGTCACGTTACCTTGGTGCTGCTCCCCTCTTAGCTCGTAACTGAGCGTGACGGTATCGCGATCGTAATCCGTTGGGATCAGCAACTTGCTCGACAAGCCATTGTTTGCACTACCTGCCATATCAGGGCGAGGACTGTAATCGCCGCTGTCACGGTACATATCGTAGGAAAGTTCGAAGCGGTGAATGTCATTAAACTCGTAACCAAGCTTCGCAAGAATGTTGTAAACGTCCCCTGCCGAGCCAAACGTCTTGTCGCCGTTCCCATCTTTGAAATCGTCACGCGTCACGTAGTGACCGTAAACCATTACGTCTACGTTTTCTGACAGCAAACCGTATAACGTTAATGAGCCTTGTTGATTGTCGTTAGATGCAAAACCACCGTATACACGCGCGCCAAAAGTTTCATCGTAACGAAGCAAATCGCGTGCGTCTTTGGTTTCAAAATACACCGAACCACCCAACCCATTTTGCGTCACTGAGTTGTTACCCACTTGGATATCTGCCGACTTAAGAATATCGGGGTTCAGCGTTAAGTTACCGATGTGGTGGAACA
>NZ_JAWOUH010000288.1:0-813 GCF_033339295.1 Vibrio sp. 704
TATGCTCTGGGCTTTCTTTTATCTTCAATAAATGTGCTCAAATGAGGTAACACCTAGGCGAAAACTTTACCTCTATTTCCCATCGACATCATACAGATTCTGCCTGTTGGCCCTGCTAATATCTTAGCCATAACACTTACTGTAACGTTAGTAGGATGAATCAAAGTGGTTACTCATCTAGAAGTCTGTATTGATAATATTGAATCTCTTCATTACGCCATTGCTGGTGGCGCAACTCGTATTGAGCTTTGCTCATCTCTCGCATTGGGTGGCTTAACGCCAAGCTACGGTTTTATGCAGCAAGCGGCCAAACAATCTTCTGTGCCTGTGTATGCCATGCTTCGTCCACGCCAAGGCGACTTTTTCTATAACGAAGAAGAGCTAGACATGATGCGTTGGGACATCGAAGCCGCCCATCAATCTGGTTTAGATGGAGTGGTGCTAGGCGTACTGACCCAAGAAGGTGATATCCACATGCCGTTTGCCACCGCTTTGTGCGAGTTTGCACAAGCACTGGGTCTTGGTATCACGTTTCATCGTGCATTTGATCAATGCCGCAATGCAGAACAAGCGTTGGAAGATATTATCCATTTAGGTTGCGAACGTATTCTGACTTCAGGCCTCGCTCCATCTGCACCAGCAGGCGAGAGCGTACTTAAATCTCTTGTGGAACAAGCCCAAGGGCGCATTGCGATCATGGCCGGGGCGGGAGTGAATGCAGACAACGTCCGTGATTTAGTAAAAAACACGAACGTGCAAGAAGTCCATCTTTCAGGCAAGACCACACGCCCTAGCCAAATGACCTTTGTTGCT
>NZ_JAWOUH010000289.1:0-812 GCF_033339295.1 Vibrio sp. 704
CTTGGAAAGCTTGATGCCGATGGCAACGCGGTATCTCATATTCGTATTTCAGACAACGGCCGTTTTGCTGTAACCGCAGGTCAAATGAACTTTGCCGTTTGGGACCTTGGCTGGACGCAAGCACAAGGGCTGTGGTCCATTTCTGACGCGTTAATTCGCGACATCGACATCACCAGCAACGGTGAACAAGTGCTACTCGGGCTCTCAAACGGTAAAGCCATTTACGTCAACTTAGTCACCGGTCGTCGCTTGGAGTTCCTCGCTCACCGAGAAAAAGTCAACTCTGTCGCCATCTCTCCTAATGGTCGATTCGCATTGACAGGCGGTAACGACTACAAAGCTTACCTCTGGGATACTGAATCTGGTCAGGTATTACGAACTTTTGAACATGAACAACGTGTTGTGCGCGTGGCACTGCAACGAGATGGCAAACTCGCCATGACGTCAGACGGTGGCAATCAAGCGATCATTTGGAATTTAGAAACGGGTCAAAAGGTTTCGCAACTCAGCAGTTGGTCGCGCCAGCTGATTTTCTCTACTGCGCGTTTTTCTGATGATGGCTCTCGACTGGTAACGGGAACACCTTCAGGCCGCGTCTCGATTTGGGATACGCAGAGCGGAAAGCGCATTGACGGATTTGAAGTCGAGCCGAAAAAAGATACTCGCCCTCCTCGCGCGGTCGTGTATGATGCTGCCTTTGATTCTAAGCAACGTGTAATTACTGCCACATCGGCGGGCATCGCCCAAGCTTGGCAACTAGAGAACGGGTCATGACAGAAAAACTCATTGAGCAATTGGAAGCACGCATCAAC
>NZ_JAWOUH010000290.1:0-812 GCF_033339295.1 Vibrio sp. 704
GCTTCTGTCATAGCCACCATATCGTCTGGTACTGGAGCATGGAATTCCAGTTCTTCACCAGTTATCGGGTGTTGAAAACGAAGCATTACAGCGTGTAGCGCCTGACGATCAAAACCACGAATCATGTCCGTCAGTTCTTGCGATGCACCAGTAGGAATGCGTGCACGACCACCGTAAGCAGTATCACCTAACAGAGGATGCTGTAGGTAAGACATATGAACACGGATTTGGTGAGTACGACCAGTTTCCAAACGCAGACGGATACGCGTATGCTCACGGAAGTGCTCTGCTACACGGTAGTGCGTTACCGCAGGTTTACCCAAAGGAGCTACAGCCATGAGTGTGCGTTTAGTCGAGTGGCGACCAATTGGTTGATCCACTTTACCACCCGCTGTCATACGACCGATTGCAATCGCTTCGTACTCACGCGTGATGTTGCGTTTTTGCAGAGCACGAACCAAACGCGTTTGCGCAGGAACGGTTTTCGCCACAACCATCAGACCTGTGGTGTCTTTATCAAGACGATGTACGATGCCCGCTCGCGGTACTTCTGCGATGTCTGGGTAATGATGTAGCAATGCATTCAGCACGGTACCATCTGGTGTACCAGCACCAGGGTGAACGACGAAGTCACGAGGCTTATTGATTACGATGATGTCATCATCTTCGTAGACGATATCTAGTGGGATATCTTGCGCTTCCCAGCGTTCTTCATCTTCCAGCTCGGCTTGCAAAGTAATTTCCTCACCACCCATAACTTTGGTGCGAGGTTTAGTGACAACTTCACCATTCACCTGAACTTTCCCGTCCAG
>NZ_JAWOUH010000291.1:0-812 GCF_033339295.1 Vibrio sp. 704
TGGTGGCGCTTGTACTCTATGTGATTCCGACACAGATCGATTTTCGTTCGATATTGTGAGCTCTGCAATCACAGCCTACACCATTACAGCAACAGCAAAATCGGATCTTGGGCAGGACGACGACGAGTGCTTGAATGGCACTACAACTATCACTTTAACGTCAACAAATGTTGAATCACCAAGTGCTTGCTGGAATTAAAAAAACTACAAATGCAAAAAGGCCTGCGTTTCAGCAGGCCTTTGTTTTTTGAGCTTTTAATGAACTTATCTTAGCTGGTTAAATCATCAAAGAACTTCTTCACACCATTGAAGAAGCCTTCAGATTTTGGTTTGTGTTTAGTTGCAGCTTCACCGCCACAAGACTCTTCAAACTCTTTCAACAGTTCTTTTTGGCGAGCGCTTAAGTTAACTGGCGTTTCTACAACCAATTTAACGATCAAGTCACCAATACCACCGCCACGGACACCTTTCACACCTTTACCGCGCATACGGAACATACGGCCAGTTTGTGTTTCTGACGGCACTTTTAGGCTTACTCGTCCATCAAGTGTTGGAACTTCAACTTCGCCGCCGAGTGCAGCCATAGCAAAGCTTACTGGCACTTCACAATAGAGGTTATTGCCGTCGCGCTCGAAAATGTGATGCTCTTTCACGTGTACTTGTACGTATAAATCACCTGATGGTGCACCCATTTCTCCCGCTTCGCCTTCGCCAGATAGCCGAATGCGATCGCCGGTATCCACGCCAGCTGGGATTTTAACGTTAAGTGTTTTCGTTTTTTGCTTGCGACCTTGACCATGACACTCATTACA
>NZ_JAWOUH010000292.1:0-811 GCF_033339295.1 Vibrio sp. 704
ACATTACATTTAATCAAGGTGTTATTTGATATTCATGTAACAAATGCGTAACTTATATTTGAGCATTATCTAGAGGAATATAAAGAATGGAATCTATTGCTGATGTATTGGTTGTCGCCATTGTGTTTGGTGCCATTTTTGGAGGCGGGATCGTCAAGTTGATCTTAAATCATCGTAAAGAAGTTCGAGCGTTAGAGATTTCTGAGAGAAATACGATGAGCCAAGAAGAGCAAGAAAGCCTCAAAAAGCAAATTGGCGAGTTAAAACGACGCGTTGAAGTGCTAGAGAGAATCGTCACCGACAGCAAATATCAACTTGAGAAAGAAATTGCTTCGCTGTAATTCAAATCTTAGAAAAAGCCGGATCAGTCCGGCTTTTTTATGTTTATCGTTTGGTTTTTCAATCAACGTTCATCGAAAAAGTCTTTGTTTCGGATGTACTTACTCATTAAATGGTAGAAAACGGACGAATCAGCCAACTAAACAGTGAACGCCCGAGGCGAATGAGTGTCGGCGTGTTCTCATAAATTCTGCCATTGTACAGCCACAGCATTTTTCCGACGTGCCAGTAAAGAAAAGGCACCGGAGGCATGAACGTCACAATATCGATATCACAGCAAATTCGATAAGTTTTATGTGCCAGACGATAGCGGCGTTTGAACTTCCAGTCACCAATGGCGGGCTGCCCGAAAGTCACAACGCGCTTGATGCTTTTCGGATACTTCTTTTCTATGTAATCCGCAAACACGCTACCAATTGCACCACCAGAAGAGTGGCCTGTCACCGAAATGCGCTTGCCTTGTAGAATAAGC
>NZ_JAWOUH010000293.1:0-810 GCF_033339295.1 Vibrio sp. 704
CAGCGCTCTCTAGCTTTGCCAATGTTCAGCGCCGACACTACGGCGATGATGCCGATGCAAAAGCCGAACTGATTTTACGTCGCACGAGCATCATGCTTATCGCATTCGTACTATTGTTTGTTTTCTCGTGCGTATTAGCACTTTCGCCAGAGCAACTTGCACAGGCAAAAGCGCAAAACGTATCCGTACTCTCTTACCTTGCAAACGCAACGGATAACCCATTCATCGCAACAATTGGTCCTTTGGTGGCGTTTGTCGCGATCACTTCTTCTTTCCTTGGTCATTTCTTAGGCGCACGTGAAAGCTTGAACGGCTTAATCACAAAGCACTCAAATTTGTCTGAAACACGTGTTGATCGTATTAGCGTAGTGGTTCTTTTCTTGTCAATTTGGGCTGCAGCAATCATGAACCCAAGTATTTTAGGCATGATGGAAGCGTTATCTGGGCCAGTTATCGCAATGATCTTGTTCATTATGCCGATGTTGGCGGTACATAAGATTGAGTCGATGAAGCAGTATCGTGGAAAGCTCTCTACCTATTTTGTTCTGATCACAGGTATTGTTGCGGTAAGTGCTTTGGTTTTTAGCTTACTCAGCTAAGAAGGGGTTAGTTTGAGTGATTTTCAGGGGAATACCGTTTACAACTGAAGGTAATTCCCTGAATTTTGCTTTTGTTTTCTAAAACGTAATCTAGCTTACGTCACTCCACTAAATAAGAGCGAAAACACCCGCCAACATTACTACTGAGGCGATACAAGTGCGAGCAATGATGCCGAAGTGCGACGGTTGAATCATTTCGTTATGCATAAAT
>NZ_JAWOUH010000294.1:0-810 GCF_033339295.1 Vibrio sp. 704
GGTCGTGTTCAACGTTCCAAAACGCCTCACGACGGAGGAACTGCTCGCCTGCGGTCAATTAAAAGGCTTGTTTTACAGCGAAGATTCTTTAGAACAAGTAGGCGAAGAACTGAAAGGCATTGTCAACGGGCAAAACTGGCTACCACGCAACGTAACCAGCCAACTGCTGCACTACTATCGAAATGTGATAAATACTCACACCGCGCCAGCAACCGTCGATCTCACCATTCGTGAACTGCAAGTGCTGCGTTGTCTGCAAGCTGGAGCATCGAATAGCCAGATGGCAGAAGAACTGTTTGTTAGCGAATTTACGATCAAGTCGCACCTGTATCAGATCTTTAAAAAGCTCTCAGTGAAAAACCGAGTTCAAGCCATTGCTTGGGCCGATCAAAACTTGATGTCTTAACCTTACATTCATGTATTAAGACGACTAATAGAACCTGAGATTACGAGCCCAGCGAGTCGAATAGTGAACACAACGAGAGAGTAAGTTTCCTGTTTATTGTTAGACATAGCTCCTCAACAGCGGCACGGCCTGACTGATCATGCTTTTTTCCGCACTGCGTCTCACATTTTTTCCTACTTTATTCATGATTCATGCGCGACTCTCGTGTTAAAGTGTTGCGCAGATTCTTGATAATGACGAGAAAGGATATTCCCCCAATGATTAAAAAATGTCTGTTCCCTGCTGCAGGCTATGGCACGCGCTTTCTTCCAGCTACAAAATCAATGCCAAAAGAAATGATGCCAGTAGTGAACAAACCGTTGATTGAATACGGCGTTGAAGAGGCAATTCAAGCTGGTATGAAC
>NZ_JAWOUH010000295.1:0-809 GCF_033339295.1 Vibrio sp. 704
TGAACAGCAACCACTCTAGGCCAAAGATCACAATCAAAGCGATGCAGAACCAAGTGAACGCCATGGAGGATTCTACGCCCGGCATGCCACCAATGTTGATACCAAGTAGTCCTGTTAGGAAGCTGGTTGGTAAGAAAATGGTGGCAACTAAAGTAAACAGGTAACTGTTTTTGTTGGTCTTCTCGTCTCGGTTGTGTTTGATTTCGTCTTGGAAAAGCGCTACTTCGCCAAGGTAAAATTCAATCGTTTCGTTGATGCGAGTAATGTTGTTATGCGCGAAGCGATATTGGTGAGGTCTTGATGTTACCAATTCTGACTCTGACTCGATCAAATCACGAATCGCATATTGTTGAGGGCGAATAAAACGTTTGATGGAAATAAGCGCCTTTTGTGCCGCAATGTGGTTGTACGTTGACTCATCATTGACGTCAAACTCGTTTAACGTTTCTTCGATGGTGTCGAGATACAAGTCGATTTTGCCGTTCAACCCTTCGATGATTTGATTCAGTAAGCTCGCCAGGCTTTTCGGCCCTTTGTGCTCTGCTAATGCTTGGCGAATTTCCATGATTGCACGTGATGGGATCTTACGAGTCGAGATCAGTGCGCCCTGAAAATAGAGAATACGGATACTGAGCATGTCTTCCGGCGACGCATTCTCGTTCATGTTGATGCCTCGTAAGATCAGCATGAAGTTATCGTCATCCAAAGGATGGAAAGATGGTCGGCTCTCGTCGGCTAACAGATGATCGACCGTCGCACGTGGTACGTGATTGTCCTCTAGCCAGCCACGAATATCGGGATGAAGCCTT
>NZ_JAWOUH010000296.1:0-807 GCF_033339295.1 Vibrio sp. 704
TGAGTATGTGTCGTAGCCATGCATGTAAAGTACAAGGTTGACCACAACCACCAAAACAACGACGGAGATGGTCGCGAAAATGTATTTGGTTTCTAGCGAAAGTTTGTTCAGCATCAGTTTGCCTTTGGTAGCAAGTTAACAGACTTTCGAACCGTGTCGAGAGACGTTGCCATATCTGGCGTGAGTGCTGATATGCGCTTGGTATTTTGGAATACATCCAAGGCATGCAAACCTTCTGGTGAGGCATCCATTTTCAATAAAATCGATGTAATTTCATTTTTGGTCGATTGGCTCAAAGTAGGCGACGCTAAAACCAAATCACGCGGGATCTCCACCGAGTTATGGAAAATGGTCAGTTTTTCCTTCATGTTTTCTGGCAAATCTTTTGGGTTGTTCCAGTTGAAATTACTGAACTCCCCGGCGGCAACGCGCTGTTTATACACCCAAACGGATAGGTTGATTTCGTTGGATTGTTCTAAATGTTCGTCCAAAAACAAATAGCCGATACGGTCTTTCGTTGGGTGAGCATCAATAGAGCGAAGGTATTCTAATTTTTCGCCTTGGTTGAGCAATGTAATGGCAGGTAAGTAAAAGCTGCTGGTGGAGTTGCGACTCTCGAAAATGAGCGTTTTGCCGCGCAGATCGGCCAAGGAATGAATGCCACTGTCTTGATGGGTGAAAAATACAGAGTGGTATTTTTCGAGTCCCTTTTTCCACCTTACGGCGAGCACTTGGCTGTTAGATTCTCGTTCTAGGGTTACGGCGTTAAACGGTGTAGCTGTTGCAATTTGAACGCTGCCATTTTTG
>NZ_JAWOUH010000297.1:0-807 GCF_033339295.1 Vibrio sp. 704
CTGGTAGAGAACAACCAATGCAGATTGAAGATTGTCATTTTGTAAATCAATCGAGTCTAACGGCACCATTAGCCCATCATCAGCAACAGATTTTGTTAGGCATGGGGTGCTTTTGGGGCGCTGAGCGTCTCTTTTGGCAATTAGATGGCGTGGTTTCAACATCTGTGGGTTATGCGGGTGGGTTTACACCAAATCCAACCTACGAAGAAGTGTGTACGGGTAAAACCGGTCATACTGAGGTTGTGAGAGTCGTGTTTGATGAGCGTGTTATCTCACTAGCAAAACTCCTTGCGGCATTTTGGGAAAAGCATGACCCGACTCAAGGCATGCGCCAAGGTAACGATCTCGGCACACAATATCGATCTGCGATTTACACGTACTCTCAAGATCAGCAAGAAATTGCTGACAAATCAAAGCTTCAGTATCAACAAGCATTAGAAGCTGAGCTTCGCTCAACGATCACCACTGAGATCGTCCCAGCAGGGCCTTACTATTTTGCAGAAACCTACCATCAACAGTATCTTGCAAAGAATCCGGATGGCTACTGTGGCATAGGCGGCACAGGTGTTTGCTTCCCACCAAGCTTGCAAGGCTAATCAAACTGCACTGAAACGAGAAAGAGCGACCAAGGTCGCTCTTTTTAATCTTTCGTTTTTTGGGTTAACACGCCATGAATGGTTTAGGCGGATAATGATGAAATTGCTTGGTTTACTTCTTTAAAGACAGCCAGTCGCTTTTGATCTTTCACATCAGGAAGCAGCACTTTGCCATTATCAAAGCAGAAACTTCCCACTCCGACAAGGAAGA
>NZ_JAWOUH010000298.1:0-803 GCF_033339295.1 Vibrio sp. 704
TGCTATCGCCATTGGTATTAAGTTGACGTCAAAAGGCCCTGTAATATTTAAGCAGCATCGTTATGGTTTGGACGGTCGAAAAATCGAAGTTTGGAAGTTCCGTTCGATGACGACGATGGATCAAGGGCCAAACATCAAACAAGCTACGAAAAACGACCCTCGTATTACTCCGTTTGGCGGTTTTCTACGTCGCACCTCATTAGACGAACTGCCGCAGTTTATCAACGTATTACAAGGCACTATGTCGATCGTTGGCCCTCGTCCTCATGCCGTTGCGCACAACGAAGAATATCGTCAGATTGTCGCCCGCTACATGTTGCGCCACAAAGTCAAACCAGGCATTACAGGTTGGGCTCAAATCAACGGCTATCGCGGCGAAACCGACACGCTCGATAAGATGGAAAAGCGCGTCGAGTTTGATTTGGATTACATCCATCATTGGTCAGTTTGGATGGACATCAAAATCATCTTCTTTACCGTGTTCAAAGGCTTTACTGGCTCCAATGCGTACTAAGGCGGCGATGATGAAAACAACAACTCCAGCACTTGCGCTTGCCCTTTGTTCAACAGCTACATTAGCAGAGCCAATGGCGTATCAAACTGAATCTGGCATTGAGTTTATCCCATTGGTCAAAGCCTTCTACGAAGGCGACGACAACATAAACAAAGCGGAAAAATCTCAAGATATAGAATCCGTAAACATTTGGGGACTAGAACCTAGCTTGTTGGCACGTATCGAGCGCAATCAATATCGCGCAGATATTCAGTACAAGCTAAAAGCGGGCTTTTCTTCGGACGATAAG
>NZ_JAWOUH010000299.1:0-803 GCF_033339295.1 Vibrio sp. 704
ATTTCGGCAACCGTTGTTGTACCGTGAATGGCCACTTCATCCAATCCGCTACCATGTACGACAGCGGCGCGCTTCATACCCATTTGTAGCATGGTTTCTGCGATAGGACGAACCAGTTCTTCACTGTAGACGCCCATTAGTTCGATGTTTGGACGTGCAGGGTTAATCAACGGGCCAAGAATGTTGAAAATGGTGCGCGTTTTCATGGTTTGGCGCACAGGCATCGCGTGGCGAACGCCTCCGTGATATTGAGGCGCGAACAAGAAGGCAACGCCAATGTCGTCAACCGCTTTGCGGGTGTCTTCAGCACTCATTGCTAGGTTGATGCCAAATGAGTCCAGTAAGTCAGAAGAGCCGGATTTACTTGATACGCTGCGGTTGCCGTGTTTCGCGACTTTTAGGCCACATGCTGCTGCAACAAAGGCGGCCGTCGTCGAGATATTGATAGTATTGTGACCATCGCCCCCTGTCCCTACGATGTCTGCAAAGTCGTAATCAGAACGAGGGAACGGGTTCGCATTCGCCAGTAGGGCTTTTGCTGCACCGGCAATTTCATCAGGCGTTTCGCCTTTGATCTTTAATGCTGTTAATGCCGATGCCATTAAAATTGGATCAAGCTCGCCGCGAATAATAATGTCGAATAGCTGTTGGCTTTCTTCTTGAGTCAGTGATTGCTGTTCGTACAGTTTGTTGATGATTGCTTCCATAGTTTCTCTCCCCATTTCCTTATGCGTTATTTTTCTCAAGCGCCCATTCAATAGCGTTTCCCAACAAGGTTGCGCCGTAAGTCGTCAGTATTGACT
>NZ_JAWOUH010000300.1:0-802 GCF_033339295.1 Vibrio sp. 704
ATCGGCTTACATTGTGCACTGAAAGATGCGATAACATCGTTTTGTTGCGATGAACATGCGATGGCGAGCGTCGATAACGCCATTGCACCTATTGCCTTAAGTGGGGTGGTCATGATATCTCCTTATCAATCCGATATACTGTCGCTCAATGCATGATTTTCAGATATCTATTCATTCACTGCAGTGGACGATAATAGAACATTGATTGACGTGTGATTTGGTAAGGCTCTGAATATATGTATGATTTATGACTCTTATATGGGCTTTTTATGAAACAAATGTGTCATTGGCGAGATTGCGATGGCATTAGGATTTGGAATGAAAATGGAACTACAACAATTTCTTGATGCGCTGGCATCGTCACCTGAAAAGATTGAATTTGAAACGACGATGGCGGTGATTGAAGACAATTACGATTTTACGCCCGCTGCATTTACGAATGGCAATACGCAAAATGACGCGAATGAAAACAACGGTTCGTGCAAAATTTTTGCATTCGGCTTATTGAACACTCTCGATAAAGAAGCGACGTTGGCGTGTTTTGGTCGTTTCTACCGTGAGGACGTACTGCTTCACCCAGAAAACAACGATCACCAAAATATCCGCAATTTCATGGCGACGGGGTGGGAAGGCATTCAATTTGAGACTTCTGCGCTTACCGCGAAATAGTTATCATTTTAGAATCGCGTTACATGAAGAAGCCAGTCGTATTATGCGACTGGCTTTTTTTCTAAACACTTGCGGCATAAACAAAGCTGATCGGACTCCGGTTTAGGCAAGTCACGAGGCTCAATACCAAAAC
>NZ_JAWOUH010000301.1:0-802 GCF_033339295.1 Vibrio sp. 704
GCTGCGGATGGCATTTGTTGGTTATGGTGAGTACGCTCCCGCACATTAACCGGATTTTCTAATCCGCGACGCAGTGCGCGTTGCGTTGAGTAGAAGAGCTCGGCAAGCAGCGTGCGTTTCCAAGCATTCCACAACTCTGGATTGGTTGCGCAAATATCCGCAACCGTGAGACACACTAAATACTCAAGAGATTCTTCGTCACGAACTTGTTTCGCAAACTCTGTAATGACGTCAGGATCGTAAATATCGCGTCGTTGTGCGGTGACTGACATGAGAAGGTGATGCCTCACCAGCCAGCCCACTAACTTAGCTTCTGGCTTCGACAGCCCGTGTTCAATACAGAAATCGTACGCTTCACCCTCACCAATCACTGAGTGATCGCCCCCACGGCCCTTACCAATGTCATGGAAGATTGCTGCAATGATCAGCAGTTCTTTCTTTTGCATGCGCGGGTATATGTCGCAACAAATCGGATGCTTCGCATGGTTGTCTGGATTGTTAAAGGTATTGATGTGTTTGAGTAGGCGAATGCTGTGCTCGTCAACCGTGTAGGCGTGGAACAGGTCGAACTGCATCTGCCCAACAATCTGGCTCCATTGCGGTAAATATGCGGCCATTACCCCAAGTCTATGCATCAAACTGAACGCTTTATGAAGTGCATTTGGATGTCGACATAACGCTAAGAATTTTTCACGAGCCGCTGGAATCGTGTGCAAAAATTTGTTTAAGCGGCGACGTGCAGTACGCAGTTGGCGCAGGGTTGGAGGGCTTACCCCCTCAATGGTTGAGTCGTTCGCGATAT
>NZ_JAWOUH010000302.1:0-801 GCF_033339295.1 Vibrio sp. 704
TTCGTCCCTTGTGCTTTCCATCAACGCATCACAACTGTTTACTAAGACGTTAATGAAGACCTGTTCTAGCGCCAACATGTCGCCTTGCACTTTTACATCATCAGGTAACTGGTTTTCTATGATGATCTGTTGACGCTTCGCTCGCGTGTTCACAATGGTGGATGCTTGCTCCGCCACCTCATGAACACTTACAGACTTCACTTCTCTTTCACCTTCTGGCTTGCGAGCGAATTGGCGCAAACTGTTGATGATCTTACTCATCCGAGTCGCCAAACCTTCGATGTGGGTAATGGATTCACCAACCTTTTCTGGAGATTCCTGTTCGAGGAACATTCTCGCGCTGTATAAATACGTCGACATTGCGTTTAATGGCTGATTAAGCTCATGCGCTAAACTGGTCATGGTTTGCCCTACAACCGCCATTTTTGCAGCTTGAATCAACTCATCTTGCGTCTTTTTGAGATTGTCTTCGGTGCGAATACGTTCTTCGATTTCGTTTTCTAACTGTTGGTTTTTCAGTAGCAAATCTTGCGTCTTTTCTAACACCCGACTTTCCAAGGTACGCGTGGTCATTTCTTGATGAGTGACATCCGTAATCGTCATGATCAGTTTGTATTCAGCACCATGAGCGAAAGGACGAATATCGAAACGCACATACTTTGGTTTCTCGTCTCCAAGTGACAATGTCACATGAATTTTGCCGAGTTCAATCCACAAGTGAGAACCATCGAATACCTTTTTCAGTTGATCACGACAGCTCTCTGGGAAGTACTCCCAAATCGGATAACTTTCGTTAACCTC
>NZ_JAWOUH010000303.1:0-800 GCF_033339295.1 Vibrio sp. 704
TCTGGGTGCACTGCAGAGGCATCCAGTGGGTTTTTACCATCCATAATACGAAGGAAACCCGCACACTGCTCGAACGCCTTAGCACCTAAACGAGGCACTATCTTCAAAGTTGTACGTGCTTCGAAACGACCGTTTTCATCACGGAAGTCGACAATGTTCTGTGCGATGGTGCTCGACAAGCCTGCAACGCGCGTCAGTAGCGCTGCAGAGGCAGTGTTCACATCAACACCCACCGCGTTTACACAGTCTTCGACAATCGCATCAAGACGTTTTGCCAGCATAGATTGGCTAACATCGTGCTGATATTGGCCCACACCGATCGATTTAGGATCGATTTTAACGAGCTCCGCTAGCGGGTCTTGCAGACGACGAGCAATCGACACCGCACCACGCAGAGATACGTCCATATTTGGGAACTCTTTCGCTGCAAGCTCAGATGCTGAGTAAACCGATGCCCCCGCTTCACTTACGATGATCTTCTGAACTTTCAGGTTGCCGCGTTTGATCACGTCTGCGACAAAGCTGTCGGTTTCACGCGAAGCCGTGCCGTTACCTATCGCAATCAAATCCACGTTGTATTTGCGCACCAACTGATCAACGATTTGCGCTGATTTGTCGTATTGCTTTTGTGGTGGGTGAGGGTAGATGGTTTCTGTTGCAAGCACTTTACCAGTAGGGTCGACAATAGCGATTTTAGAGCCTGTACGCAGACCCGGATCGAGACCCAGCGTCGCACGAGGGCCTGCCGGTGCTGCCATCAACAAATCTTTTAGGTTGGTGGCAAACACTTCAATCGCTTC
>NZ_JAWOUH010000304.1:0-800 GCF_033339295.1 Vibrio sp. 704
AAAGTCGAATTTCCAGCAGTTTCTGTCTCATTAATGAAGTAATTTTATGTGCAAATCCTGTTACCACTGTGGTGAAGATGTACCAGCAAACACGGATTTTAAAGTAGAAATACTTGGCGAAGTTCGTGAGATGTGCTGCCCGGGGTGTGAAACTGTCGCACAAACTATCGTAGATAGCGGTCTTGTTTCTTACTACCAGTACCGAACCGCACCCGCTGAAAAAGCAGACCTCGTTCCAGAACAACTTCAAGCCCTGATCCACTATGACAATGAAGATGTTCAATCAGAATTTGTACGTAATCATGACAATGTATCTGAAGTAACATTATCTCTCGAAGGTGTATCCTGCGCCGCTTGTGCATGGCTTATTGAAAAGCAAGTATCCAGCGCTAAAGGTTTAGTCTCCATACGGGTAAATACGACAACAAACCGAGCTTTGCTTGCGTGGGACAAAACTCAAGTTAAGTTAAGTGAACTGCTTTCAGTTATTCATAAGCTTGGTTATAAAGCCGCGCCATTTGAAGCAGACAAACAAGAAGCATCTTATCACCGAATGATGAAGCAGTACCTTTACCGATTGGGTATTGCTGGCTTAGCGACGATGCAAGTAATGATGCTTGCTGTGGCGTTGTATTTAGAAGTGTTTGGCGATTTGGAACCCGAATTTAAAAACTACTTCCGATGGGTAAGTTTGATTTTCGCTACACCAGTTCTTCTTTACTCTGCCCTACCATTTTACCTTAATGCTTGGCGAAGCATTAAAGGGCGAACTCTAGGCATGGACGTCCCAGTTTCGATCG
>NZ_JAWOUH010000305.1:0-800 GCF_033339295.1 Vibrio sp. 704
CAAGATGGCCGTGATGCGTTCTGCTTTTACAACCACAACATGAACCAAGATCTACAGCGTTACTTGGATCTAGAAAGTCGATTGCGTAATGCGATCTCGAACCAACTGCTCGAAATGTACTATCAGCCAATCATCGAACTGAAAAGCGGCAAAATTGTTGGCGCAGAAGCATTGATGCGTTGGAACGATGAGAAGTTCGGCTTCGTCAATCCAGAAGAGTTCATCTCGATTGCAGAGAAAAATGGGTTGATTCATCAACTTGGCGAGTTCGCCATTCAGCAAGCGTGTTATCAAGCAGCACAGTGGCAATCCATTTCGCCGTTGTTTGTATCGGTGAACTTCTCTAGCGTTCAATTCCGCTATTGTGATCGCTTATTGGCGTTCATCAGGCAAAGCTTAGAAGAATCGGGTTTGCCTGCTGAGCAATTTGATGTCGAGGTAACCGAAAGCTTGTTGTTTAACCATGATGATGAGTTGGTGGACATGCTGGATAACCTACGTGCGCTGGGTACCAAGCTGACGATTGACGACTTCGGTACGGGCTATTCTGCACTGAGTTACTTGCAGAAGTTCCCGTTTGACCGTCTGAAAATCGACCGCAGTTTTATGCAAAATGTGTTTGAGAACGACTCTGATCGTGAACTGGTCAACGTGATCATTGCTATGGCCAAAGCCTTGCGTCTTAAAATTGTCGCAGAAGGTATCGAAGACCAACGCCATGTGGATTATCTCAACGAGCTAAACTGTGAGTTCGGCCAAGGTTTCCACTATAGCCGCCCTGTGCCAGCGAAGGAGTTTGA
>NZ_JAWOUH010000306.1:0-799 GCF_033339295.1 Vibrio sp. 704
TGTGCAAAATCGCGCAGGATATGGGCGTCGATTATCTGCAAGGCTACTACTTAGGTGAACCTACGCGTCTGTTTTAGTCGTGTTTCACGTGAAACAATGCCAATAAAAAACGCAGCCAAGGCTGCGTTTTTGTTTCGTCGATTGGGTTTACTCGAGAGAGTGTGGTGACGGTTTGAGAGCATGGCCACTTTTCTCGGCTTGGAACAGTACAAGGTAGTGAGCAAAAAACGTATGCATTTGCTGTTGGTTATCTTGTTCACCAAGTTGACCTAATAAGTGGGCAGCAACCTCAAAGGTGCACAAATTGCCTTGTTGCTGATTACGTCGCAGTTGATATTGAGAATCGGCGAGTGCGGAAAGTCCCATGGTAGGGATACCTTCTAACCAGCGACTCTTATTGATCATCTTGCGTGCTTCTTGCCAAGTGGCATCCAAAATAATGTACAGCGGCATTTTGGCTTGTTGCTGGCTTTGCATTTCCACATGTTCGAGTGTGATGCTTTCTTCGCTTGGGAATAGAATCACCGGGTACAGTGAAGGATCAGCCAAGCGAGTGAGCAACTCTGCTGGTGGTTGTTTGCGATCCCAGATTGCTTGCTCGACGTTGAGTTGGCAATGCTGTAATAGCTGGCCCGTATTGGTGTCACGAGTTAGCTCATTTGGGTGCATCAATAGCAGTATGTCGTGCTTGCTGGTGAGTTTAGGCACCAGCGAGCAAATACAGTTGAACAGAAAACCGCAATGGGGACACGGTTGTGACATTACAGTCGAACCCCTTCACGCACAGGGCTAATACCAT
>NZ_JAWOUH010000307.1:0-798 GCF_033339295.1 Vibrio sp. 704
TAATGTCGATGAGTGCATCGGCGGATTCTTGAGTGTAGTCAGCGATAGGTGACTTTTCACACCAAGTATCTTGGCCGTCAGGAGTGATGACGGCGCACAATTCGCTCAAACCAGAAGGGTGAGCCACCGTTCGAGGCTCGATGGCAGTAATAGTGCCAGAAGTTGGCGCATGTACGGGTACTGTAAACCCAGTTTCTGATTGGGTTAAAGCTTGTCCTTTTAAAACGTGCTCACCAACAGAGACCAATAAGTTACCCGCTTTACCAATGTGCTGTTTCAGCGGAAGAATGATTTCAGCGGGAATGGATGCTCGCACTAAGTCGGCTTTATTGGATTGTTTTTTGTTTTCTGCCGGATGCACACCGCCTGGGAAGTCCCAAAGCGAGCCTGTACGAATTTGTTCAATCAAAGACAACATACGAAACCTTACTTAATTGAATCTTTCACGTTCGCTGCATCGCTGGCAGCATCCGTAATGTTAACCACTGGGATGGCGTTAAGTTGCCACTTCCAGCTATCTGTGGTGGTTTCCACAGGAATCATTTCAATACAATCGGTTGGACATGGCGCGACACACAAGTCGCAGCCAGTACATTCGTCTTTGATGACCGTGTGAACGGCTTTTGTCCCACCAACAATCGCATCAACAGGACAAGCTTGAATACACTTAGTACAACCGATACACATATCTTCGTGAATGAAGGCAACGGTCGGTACTTTGCTGTCTAGATCGTGTGCCGACTCTTCAGGTTCCACACCCATTAAGTCTGCGAGTTTTTCGATGGTTGCTTGACCGCC
>NZ_JAWOUH010000308.1:0-796 GCF_033339295.1 Vibrio sp. 704
GATGACCCCGTCTGATGTGGTGTTTGAGGTTGTAGAAGAATCCTGTGGCGATACTGATTTACTGATCAAAGCCGTACAGTTAATGAGAGCGAATGGCTTTATCTTTGCCATCGATGATTTTGGCGCGCAACATTCCGACATTGCCCGAGTTCAGCAGCTTTGTCCTGACATAATTAAAATTGATCGTTCTTATCTACTCGATTATTGCGCTGGTGATACCTTTTCCATTCGAAGTGCAGTAGATCTAGCGGCAACCATGGGGGCCAAAGTGATTATCGAAGGGGTTGAAGAGAACAACCAGCTGCAGGCCATGCGTCAACTGGAACTCGATTATTATCAAGGGTTTTATCTCGGTAAACCGAGTGCAATTCATCACTGGACAGAATACGCAACCTGCCAATGCACGGTGCATTAAGCTTATCTCGTCATGCCGCATAAGCCACACAAACTATCCCAACAAAAAAGCGCCGAACACATGTCGGCGCTTTTGGTATGTATGGGTTTGAACGCTAAGATTCAATCGCTTATATGATTCTATCGCTTAGAAGAAGTCGATAGAGTTACGTCCACTCTTCGGGTCACGCGTTGCTTGTGGTTTGTCTTCTTTCTTGCCTTTCTTAGCAGATTGAGTCAACGCTTCTTTTTGTGCTTTGCGCTCTTTATGTGCCGCTTTACGACCCGTTGATTTAGGTCCTGTGCCTTTCGCTTTAGGCGGCTTGCTTTGGCGAGACTTCTCTTTACGAGTAGATTGCGTTTCTTTCTTCGCTTTCTTTTCCGCTTTTTGTTCTGCCGTTTC
>NZ_JAWOUH010000309.1:0-795 GCF_033339295.1 Vibrio sp. 704
TCAGATTCTAAGGTTTTGATGAATCCCTGGAGGGAAATAAGAATGACAAACAAAAAGCTAACGACTGCGGCAGGTTGCCCAGTCGCTCATAACCAAAACGTGATGACAGCAGGCCCACGTGGCCCTCAACTCCTACAAGATGTCTGGTTTCTAGAAAAGCTAGCGCACTTTGATCGTGAAGTGATCCCTGAGCGTCGTATGCACGCAAAAGGTTCTGGCGCGTACGGCACATTCACCGTGACTCACGACATTACAAAATACACTCGTGCAAAAATTTTCTCTGAGGTTGGTAAAAAGACCGAGCTATTTGCTCGCTTTACGACCGTTGCTGGTGAGCGCGGCGCAGCGGATGCAGAACGAGACATCCGTGGTTTCGCCCTAAAATTTTACACCGAAGAAGGCAACTGGGATTTAGTCGGCAACAACACGCCAGTCTTCTTCTTACGTGACCCGTTGAAGTTCCCTGACCTCAACCACGCGGTGAAACGCGATCCACGCACCAACATGCGCAGCTCGACCAACAACTGGGATTTTTGGACATCGCTGCCAGAAGCGTTCCATCAAGTAACCATCGTCATGAGTGATCGTGGTATTCCTGCGTCTTACCGTCACATGCACGGCTTCGGTAGCCATACATTCAGCTTTATCAACGCTGAAAATGAACGCTACTGGGTGAAGTTCCACTTCAAAACTCAGCAAGGTATTAAGAACATCAGCGATGAGGAAGCACAACTGCTGGCGGGCAAAGATCGTGAAAGCCATCACCGCGATTTGTATGAGTCGATTGAGCGTCAG
>NZ_JAWOUH010000310.1:0-795 GCF_033339295.1 Vibrio sp. 704
TTCCAATAGCTCAATCTGCTGTGGGTCGATTTGTTGGAACTGTACAGTGAGTTGGTCACTTAACCACGTAAAATCAACGTTCGAAAAGTACGCGCCCCAAAATAGGAATGGGCTTAGCATCAAAAAGATGAAAGGTTGCCATCCCCAACCACCACGCTGATAAAGCGCAAGAAAACAAGAGGTTGGAGAACGGAATATATCCAACAACATTACGAGTGGGTTACTTGACGGGTTCATACACTTACCTTAGTTACATCTACGTACAGCTTAAGTTTTTGACCCGGTTTTAGGTACTTCTGCTTATGCAGCGAGTTCCATTTTACGATGTCGTTGCTCTTCACCTTGAATTTGCTTGCGATGCCACTGATGGTGTCGCCAGAGCGAACGTTGTAGAACACGGTACGAATCACGGCGCCTTGGTCTGATTTTTTCCAAATCACCAGCTTTTGACCGACGCGCAGGGTATCTTTTGGTCCCATGCCGTTCCATTTTGCTAGCGATTTGTGTGAAACCTTGTTGTCACGAGCGATAGACCACAAACTTTCACCCGATTGCACAACGTGTGACAGTTTCAGCTGGCCACGAGCTTGCGATTGCGTTTTGTTCAAACGGTTTTGCGCTGTAAGTGCGTACTTTGAATCGTCTTTGGTTGACGTCGGAATAAGTAAGTACTGACCAATGCGAATGTTGTTGTTCGACAGGCCGTTAGCACGACGAATCACTTTTGAGGTCGTACCGTATTTCTTTGCCAACATACTCAATGAGTCGCCAGATTTGACTTTGTAACGCGCGACT
>NZ_JAWOUH010000311.1:0-795 GCF_033339295.1 Vibrio sp. 704
TGCGGTGCCGCTCAGCGCCCGTGACTCTTGCTGCGCGCCAACTAAACCGACGCTAAATATTGCTCAAGCGGGTGTTGATACTGTTGAAAGCTCTTGCTGTAGTGGAGGCAGTTGCAGTTCGGACACCGCCGATGAAGAAGGCCCCGCGGAACTGCGAGAATCCTCAGTCCGTAGCAGTTGGCTCGTGTCCGACATGGATTGCCCATCTTGTGCGCAAAAGCTTGAAAAAGCCATCATGTCATTGCAAGGCGTTACGAATGCCAAAGTCCTTTTTGCTACAGAAAAGTTAGTTGTCGATTTTGATGACCATTCTCTAAGTTCGATCATCGAACAAACAGCGCGCCAAACTGGTTTCCCGCTTTCTGCGCTGGATAAACCAAAGCAAAAGAAAGAGAGCAAAGGCTGGTTCGGTTTTATTCAAGACAATCTACAGATTTTATCGATCGCAGGTGCAATGGCATTTGCGGGCCTTGTCGCAAGCATCAACCCTCAGCTTAGTAGCTGGATTTTTACTTTATCCTGTTTGCTGGGTTTGTATCCTATTGCCCGTAAGGCCGTCAAACTGGCTCGTGGTGGCACACCATTTGCCATTGAAACACTGATGAGTGTTGCTGCATTAGGTGCGTTGTACTTAGGTGAAACCGCAGAAGCCGCGATGGTGTTATTGCTCTTCCTTATTGGTGAAAAGCTAGAAGCATACGCATCATCACGAGCTCGAAGTGGCGTTCAGGCCTTAATGGATTTGGTACCAGAAAACACCACGCTGATCATTGATGGTGTACGCAAAGAAGTACC
>NZ_JAWOUH010000312.1:0-795 GCF_033339295.1 Vibrio sp. 704
AAGAACGCCCTTAATATCAACGGCTAGCATATCTTTATTGACGTACAACTTGGTTTGAATAGGCATGATAACCGCACCAAAATCAAGGTACTTATCGCGAGCCTCAGAGTAAATCAGACCAGCGTGAACATCCGCACGCCCCTCCTTAACTGCACGCAAAGACTCTTCCCAATCGAGCAGCAGGAACTCAACACGAACGTGATTTCTTTCGGCATACTCTCGCCAGAAGTCAATCAGAATGCCTTTGGGTTCACCATCTTGTGAGACATATGAGAACGGCTTCCAAGCCTTAGAATTGGTGACAATCAATGTATCGACTTTAGTTTGGTGAGCGAAACTGTACGAACACATGGCAAGCCATAGTAATAACAACGAAGTACACGCCCTGGTGCACTTGTAACCATAAGTACTAAAACTTGTTGATGCCATACCCACTACTCACCAGTCTTTTTTTGAAAACAATGTCTGCTGTTTGATTCGAATAAAGATATAGCAGACCTATCAATAACGAAATGAGATGCTTATTGATATGAATCTAAATTAGTACTTTTTAATATAAATTTGGTACTTTTTTGTTATTTTTACTTTGAACACGAAGTCACTAATTTGTTTATATGCACTTCATTAATAAGCTCAATTGAACAATTTCTTAAAAAGAAATTTTCTATACATCTTGTGAAGAAGTGACCTTCCACCCCTTTGTTTTGCATACAGTTATTTCCCAAACGCGAATCAAAGCCATCAAACATTCGCCAAAAACGCGACAAAATTGACTCTGCTGCCATTTGCTTTATG
>NZ_JAWOUH010000313.1:0-794 GCF_033339295.1 Vibrio sp. 704
AGGATATTGGTGAAAATGCTGCCAATCCACACTTGCTTCGCAGAGGAGATCAGTTCGATATTTGTTGTCGGGGTCGGCTTTTGATATTGACCAGAGCTAAACCATTTAGTCGTTGAAGCAATACTGACGATCAGACTCGCCAGCAGCAATGCCGCCATTAGGCTGTTGATGCTTTGTAAGTGCAGTGTGCTCAGGCCAATAATGAACAAAACCATGAGCACACTGACGCCGAGTTGAAGCGCGAATAGGGATGGCACCACCATTTTACTTGCTTGTAAAACACGGCTGTTGGTTTGTCCTAATACGAGGAAAGGTACGCACATCAGCGCGAGCGTAATCGCCACTATTGGACTGTTGGTTTGATTCAGTTGATTTGGAAAAAGGTAAAAGCCGACAAATAGAGTAACGGCAGCCATGAAACAAAATGTGATACTGCGAGTTAAAGCCGTCCAATAGTTGTCACTTTGCTGTTGAATATCTCCGTTGCTAAACGCGATAGCGTTGAATCGGACTAAAGCAACGTCGAAGCCTCGCTGAGAAATAATGGCTGTGAGCGATACGAGATTGAATAAGAAGAAAAACTGACCTGAAGTGGATGCATCGGTTGTGCGCGACACGATGAGCGTAAGCAAAAAGGCAAATAATGCACTGAAAACTCGCGTGATTGCCGTTTTCATGCCGAGTGACAGCAAGTTCTTTTTGCCACTCGGCATAAGTAGCAGTTTTTGTTGAATGGCTTGAAACATTCTATTTCTCTAACTATAAATGTTGTTTAGAGCGAGGCGTTGTTTTTC
>NZ_JAWOUH010000314.1:0-793 GCF_033339295.1 Vibrio sp. 704
CGTTTGGTAGGGGGAACATTTTTAAATCAGTCGAAACGCAGTTAGATGCCCCTTTAGCAAGTGGAAAATTTCCCGTTGTGCTTTTGTCGCAGGGCGGAACACGGTCAGCGTTTTCCCACAGTGGTTGGATAGCCTCGAGCCTGGCGCAACAAGGTTATGTCGTTGTGGTACCAAAGCCTCCTGCACCGAACGAAATCAATGCAGAAATGGCTGTTGATGAAATCACATTCAGAACCAGTGATTTGGTGCTTGGGCTGAACGAATTAAGTTCGGTCGGGATACTGTCCGGAGGCGTAGATACTGATGCAGTGCAGGGGGTCGGCTTTTTTCTGGGCGGCACATCTATGCTGATGCTCTCCGGAGCGCAAATAAGCCCGGAGAAATATCGAACATCGTGTCACAACGCCACCAATGTAGACTGTCATTGGTTACGTGAAAATAACGTTGATATTACCAGCATCCCGGATCAAAAATTCCCCCGATTTCAGTCTGAAAACAAACTGAAATCGGTCGTCGTTATCAACCCTGAGCTAACGAAAACTTTTGTCCCTGAAACTCTGGCCTTGATGAACAATGCTATCACCGTGGTGACGCTTTCTGATCGGCTACATCCCGCACTGACACCAGCCGAATCACTTGTTGATCTTCCCAATGTGACGTTTCAAGAGATTCCTAGTGCGAGTCAGTTTAGTGCGTTCGCAGAATGTACTGAGCGTGGCATTAAAATTCTCGCATCAGAAGGGGAGGAAGCACTTTGCCAGGAGCGTGACGAGGTTTCCAGAAAGGACAATCA
>NZ_JAWOUH010000315.1:0-793 GCF_033339295.1 Vibrio sp. 704
GTTGGTGGTTGATGGCAAACGTAGAATCAAACTGATTGTGTCACCAGAAAATCGCGGTACACAAGAAGTAAGTTGTGATGGACAAGTGTCGCTGCCAGTTTCTCCCGGCGATGAGATCCACATTTATCAAAGCCCAAATGTACTCAAACTCATCCATCCGAAAGACTACAGCTACTATCACGTATTACGGAACAAACTCGGTTGGTCTAGTAAGTTATTCTAGCTTTCATGAACACGAATTTAAGCCAGTTGCTGATTGCTGCTGGCTTTTTTCTTTTTTGGGATAACACGTAAAGACTTACTAATAAGGCGACGCGATATATCCTGCCGTTAAAACGAAATTTATAAACTTTGATCCTGTGTGCAAAGTTTAACTTATTCCAGAAAAGCAAATTGAATGGAGTATGTCGGGTGATATTCTCACCATGAATAGAGTATTAACTCTATTTCATAAAATCAATAAAGGACATACTATGAAAAAAACTATCATTCTGTCTGTTCTCAGTACATTAGCACTGATTGGCTGCCAATCTGAAGATACTAAAGTGACAAACGTATCTAATGCGCGTGCGGACGACATTACACAAACCAAACGGGAACTTGCTCAACAACTGAGCGAAAACTATACGGCAATTGAGCCTATGTTGAGAAGAGATATTACTGCTCAACAAACCAATGTTCCTGTCTCCTCTTTCATTGAGCAAAACCCTACTGCAGAATTTAGCCAACAGCTCGTTGAAGCCGACGCTCAAATTCGTAGCTGGAAAGGCATTACTGAATTCTCAGATCAATT
>NZ_JAWOUH010000316.1:0-792 GCF_033339295.1 Vibrio sp. 704
AATACAAAAACCGTCGTACTGGCGAGAAAACTCCAGTAGCGATGGCGGATATTGTTGAGCACGTTAAATCTCAACTTAAATAAACGCCTAAAAGGTTTCGATTAAATAAAAGGGTTGGCTTCGGTCAACCCTTTTCTATTGTCCTCAGAAATGACACTGACCCTAATTTCTTTACTATTCATTTCGTTAATCTTTGGTTCAGCTTGTTGTTTGTACACTGATCTCAACATTTACAGGAGGTCAGTTATGGATTTAAAAAGTCTTCTAAACCAAGCGCTCAACTCTGATTTACTCAAACAAGGTGCTGACGCCCTGGGTAAGCAAACTCAAAACATCAAGTCATCATCCAGCTCTAGCCAGTTCAAAACTCTCGGCGCAGGAGCCATCGGTGGTGGATTGATTGGCATGCTTATGGGCTCAAAGAAAAGCAAAAAGATGGCGAAGAAAATGGGTTCTGGCGCGCTTAAAGTCGGTGGAGCGGCAACACTCGGTGCACTTGCCTACAAAGTGTATAACGATTGGCAAGCTAAGCAGAGTGTTCAAGGCGTCCATGAACCCTTCGATCCACAAGATAGCAAACACAGCGTATTAATTTTAAAAGCCATGATTGGTGCAGCCAAAGCAGATGGTCATGTCGATGATGTGGAAATGGCCCGAATTGAACAAGCCCTTACAGAAATGGGGGCAGATGAACACGTTCGTCAGTTGGTTCAGCAAGAGTTGCATAAGCCACTTGATCCAGTAGAAATCGCAAGCCAAGCGTCGACACCACAGCAAGCTTCTGAGATCTAT
>NZ_JAWOUH010000317.1:0-791 GCF_033339295.1 Vibrio sp. 704
GTTCTGCAAAAGCTCCACGAGAGATGATGAAAGCGCTTGGACAGTTGTCTGGCTACATCAAGCACTCGCTGGATACGGGCAACTCTATTTGGATTGCTCAAAAAGAAGGGCGCGCGAAAGACGGTAACGACTTTACAGATCCTGCGATCCTAAAAATGTTCCATGTTGAAGGTCGCAAGCAAAAGGTCGCGTTTGGCGAGTACATGCGCTCGTTAAAAATTGTGCCGGTCTCGATTGCTTACGAGAACGATCCATGTGACATCGCTAAGGCAAAAGAGCTATTTGAGAAAGCAGAAAACGGCCGTTATGAAAAAGGCGAGTTTGAAGACATCGAAAGCATCATCCAAGGTATTGTTGGCTACAAAGGCCGTGTTCATGTGGCATTTGGTGATGTGATTGAGCAAGAGTTTGAAACGCCTGAATCGCTAGCGAATGAAATCGACCGTCAGATCCACGAGAACTATAAGTTGTATCCGATCAACTTGCTCGCTGCAGGTCGTGAAGATTCAAGCATTATCACAGAAGCGGTGAAACGTCAGCTTGCTGATAAGCTAGAACAGTTACCAGAAGGCGCAAGACCGTATCTTGTTGCGAGCTACGCTAACCCAGTAAATAACCAAGATTAGTCGCTGCGTATGCTGCCCAAATGATTTAGGCGCATCCAACTACTCCAATGAAAAACACCTCGTATTGAACGAGGTGTTTTTGTCTCTGCGTATCTCTTTTTGTCTATCCAATTAACGCGCGACTGCGCCACCTAAGGTCAGATTCTTTGGCCACTTGGTTATCTT
>NZ_JAWOUH010000318.1:0-791 GCF_033339295.1 Vibrio sp. 704
TGGCGTCTGGGCTTATTTATTCTACGCGTAAACCCTATTGTCATTTATTTCTCTCGCAAACTTGGCAGTATGGTCAAGCATCTCAAGCGTAAAGAAAACCACTCGTTCGAAATTTTCCAAAACCGACTGGTAGAAACGTTGGATGGTATTTACCAGCTGCGCGCTGCCAATAAAGAGCGCGAATTTCTTCAGCAGTTAAAAGAGAGTGCCAATCAAGTCCGCGTCGATGCTGACAAATACGCCTGGCAATCAGAAGCGGCTGGTCGAGTTTCTTTCTTGCTCTTCTTAATCGGTTTTGAATTATTCCGTGCGGTTGCCATGTTAATGGTGATGTTTAGTGACCTAACAATTGGCCAAATTTTCGCTGTATTTGGTTATCTATGGTTTATGTTGTCCCCTGTTCAAGAGCTTCTTGGAATACAATTCTCTTGGTATAGCGCAAAAGCTGCATTGAAACGTATTAACGACCTTCTAGAGTTGGAAGAAGAAGATAGACCTGTCTCGAAGGTGAATCCTTTCAACGAAACACGCGAAGTCGATGTAAAAATCGAGCATGTGGATTTCTCATATAATAATGAGAACAAAGTTTTGGATGACCTGTCGTTACATATTCCAGCGGGCAAAAAAGTTGCGTTAGTGGGCGCGAGCGGCGGTGGTAAATCAACACTGATTCAACTGCTAATTGGTGTTTACAGACAGAACGCAGGTAGCATTCGTTTTAATGATGAGTTAACATAAGATATTGGCTTTGAAGT
Organism: Vibrio sp. 704; assembly: GCF_033339295.1. Lineage (NCBI taxonomy): Bacteria > Pseudomonadati > Pseudomonadota > Gammaproteobacteria > Vibrionales > Vibrionaceae > Vibrio > Vibrio sp. 704. The sequence continues at coordinate 756 of NZ_JAWOUH010000318.1, forward strand.
GATCCGCGACAAAATTGCCGTGGTATTACAGCAACC
>NZ_JAWOUH010000319.1:0-788 GCF_033339295.1 Vibrio sp. 704
CCAGCGTATTTCTTACCAGCAAGACGAAATCAACATGGTTGCGACTGCGGTTAATGAAATGGCAGCAGCAACGCAAGAGATTGCGGGTAACGCAGACAGCACAGCGCATAGCTCTGAAGAAGCGGTGCAAGCATGTGCTCACGGGTCTAGCCAAGTGAATCAAACGCAAGGCTCTATCCAGAATCTGGCGCAAGAAGTTCAAGTAGCGACAAATGTTATCCAAGAACTTGAAGCGCACGGTAATAGCATCAACACGATTCTATCGACGATTCAAGACATTGCAGAGCAAACTAACTTGTTGGCACTGAACGCAGCGATCGAAGCGGCGCGTGCAGGCGATCAAGGTCGTGGTTTTGCGGTTGTTGCTGACGAAGTTCGCGTATTGAGCCAACGTACTCACGCATCGACCAAAGAAATCCAAGAAACGATCGAAATGCTTCAAGGTACAACCAAGAAAGCGGTTGATATCATGGGAGATGGTCGTCGTTTGGCTGATACCAGTGTGGATGACGCGAATTCTGCAGCAGCGAGCCTGACGCAAATCCACAGTGCGGTAGAGCGCATCAGCGACATGGCAACGCAAATTGCGTCTGCGGCGGAAGAGCAAGCATCTGTAACAACAGAAATCACTCGTAACACAGAAGGCATCCGCGACGTATCGAACGAGCTTTCTGTAGAAGCTCACTCAGCAGCGGAGCAAGCAGCGCACCTATCTGAGCTGTCTCACGAGCTTGAGCAAGAGATCAAACGTTTTAAACTGTAATCCTCAGTTTGACGAAAAAACAAAA
>NZ_JAWOUH010000320.1:0-787 GCF_033339295.1 Vibrio sp. 704
TATCTGTAAGAGTGGTTTTAAATGAATGCCTGCAATACCGAAGGTACGCTCTGGTAGCCCTGGTGTATAAAGCAACTCTTCGTGATGATAGAGCTTGGTATCCACCACGATCGCAACCTCTGGTGGTAAACCTATCGGGCAAACAGCACCGGGTAGGCAGCCAAGTAATTCCTGCATGAGTTCATCACTGCCAATAGAAGGTCGCTTGCCTAATATTGCTTTAATCGTGTTGGCATCAAGGCGAGAGTCTTTATCAGTAATGAACACGGCATACCCGCCACCTTTGAGTGTTAAAAACAAGCTTTTGCTATGTGTGCCTTGCCAGCCGAGTTCTTTCGCGACTTTAAGGTCGGTGTCGAAGTCGAGAATGGCTTCGTGTTGCCATTCTCGAAATGGAATCGAGAGCGAATGCAATCGCTCTTTGTTGATGCGATAGATGTTTTCCAGTGACTCCATGTCATTCATATCCTTTGGTTTGGATTACCAGTATTTAGTGATGAGCTCGCTCGCGAGTACATAAGCAATGGTGAACATCATCAGTGCAACGGCGATATCGATGCCTTTTTTTACTTTCGGTTTAGATAGCGTAGGCCCGAGTTTTGCGGCGCCCATCGACAAGGTATAGAACCAAACAAATGACGCCATAATAGTGCCTAACGCGAAAGCGATTCGATCATGGCCTTCAAATTGTCCACCGATTGAGCCTAAGATAACAACGGTATCTAAGTACAAATGTGGGTTGAGCACGGTGACAGCTAATGCGCCTAAAATGACCGTTCGGCGTCCA
>NZ_JAWOUH010000321.1:0-786 GCF_033339295.1 Vibrio sp. 704
ACAGTGTAGCTATAGCGTAACTGTTGATAACAGCTTGTTTCAACTTGCGTTTACCATTGTATAAGTATTGCGACCTAACGATTTTGAAGTATAAAGCGCCCTATCTGCCGTGGCATACAAATCTGCTTGATTCTCTTTTCCAGTGGGTTGGAACACAAACACACCCTGTGACACCGTCACTCTATTTGCAACGCTTGAGAACTCATGTTGATAGTCAAGGAAGTACATCGCTTCTTGAATGCGCTCTGCTTCCCTTTCTGCCGTTTGCGCGTCCGTGCTACTGAGTAAAACCACAAACTCTTCTCCGCCATAACGACCAACATATTCACCAGAACGACAGAATGTTGCTTTAAGCTGGTTGGCAATCGCTTGTAAACAGCGGTCACCTTCTATGTGTCCATAGTTATCATTAAATGGCTTAAAGAAATCGACATCCAACAGTATCATCGCCATCGGCATATGGTGCCTTCCATGCCACGCCACCATTGAATCTAACTTTTGATCAATGTAACGGCGGTTGAAAAGCTTGGTCAGTCCATCCTCGTTGGCTTGTTGAGTGAGAAGTTGGTTGACTTGCTCTAGTTGGGCTGTTGCTTGTTTGAGTTCTCGACGCATATGCGCGATACGCTGCATCGCTATGAGTTTGGAGTTCAGGACGAGTTTGTCAACTGGCTTAATCAAATAGTCATCGCCGCCCGCATCGATCGCTTTCGCAATCATTTCAGGTTCTTCATGACTACTTAAGAAAATAATAGGAAGCCAGTCTGGAAAAGTTTCTCGAACATG
>NZ_JAWOUH010000322.1:0-786 GCF_033339295.1 Vibrio sp. 704
TCGATTTTGGCTCGGTGAAGTCGAAACTGGTACCCAAAACTGGCTTTTGTTCACCGGTAGGAATTAACCCCGCATCCGTTGGCAAGTAATATCCAGCGTTAAGCTGTAAAGTATGATCCAAACTTTTCGCGCGGCTCGCCTCACCAGCCAAGTTAAAGTAGGCGTGATTGGTTAAATTCACTGGTGATGTTTTGTCGGTCTTAGCATCATAGGCGATAGCTAGTTCATTCTCGTCAGTGAGCGTGTACGTCACCTTCACATCGAGGTTTCCCGGATAGCCTTGGTCACCGTCCGGGGAGCGAAGTGAAACAGTGACCTGTTGATCATTTTGCTCTTCAACCTTCCAGCGGCGTTTATCAAACCCTTCTAGGCCACCGTGCAGTGAGTTTTCACCGTTATTGATACCAAGTTGATACTTCTCTCCGTCTATCTCAAACTGCCCTTTCGCAATTCGGTTAGCAAAGCGGCCAACAATGGAACCGAAGTAAGCGTCTTGCTTCATGTGTTCAGCCATATTTGGTGAGCGCAACAACACTTCACGGTTTTCACCATTTACCGGTAATGTGCAACTCAACCACGTCGCACCGATATCCATAAACGACGCTGTCATACCATTCGCGTTGGTCAAATGAATCAGATTCGCAGTTTGGCCATCAAACGACGGCGTTTGCGCCATCGCTTGTTCTAGTTGTTGAAAATAGGCTTTCATCATCATTCCTTACAGCACTTCAACCAAACCCGCACCATTTTTGGCTTGGCAAACATAAATCGACTCTTTTAAGCCCG
>NZ_JAWOUH010000323.1:0-785 GCF_033339295.1 Vibrio sp. 704
ATCGACTGTAGCTTGGCTAGAGAAGTAATGCCCACCCAAGTTGGAATTAAAACGCCCAAGGTAACCGACCATTGAATCAAGCACAGATTGAGGAACTTGCGAGCCGCCAGGCCCATCAAAAAACGTAACTGGTTTGTCATTATGATACTGAGCCAGCGCGGGAAACTGTTCTCTGATTTGATTAAGATTGAAGTTCATTACGTTTGTCCGTAGCGGTTAATACAAAGACATCCATGTGGCCTGCTTGGTCATCAATCACAGAACGAATTGGACAGGCGTTGTGCCAAAGTTTGCTGTCAGCCAACATCGCCACTTCCCCGTTTTCTAATACTTTGCGGAAAAATGGGGCTTGGTTATGGCTACTGTATAGCATGATGTCACCACCAATGATGTTGTGACGACCAACACCAACCATCGCGATATGATCAAAACCGTCTTGGTGCACACCTTCTGGCGCGACCTGCGTTTCGCTATCTAATGCAGTGATTCGAATCTGGTGAATTTCGATTTCTTGACCATTTGGAAGGTGGTTTGCGCTCACGAATAGCGCGCACATTTCGCGAAAGCCGTCACTTGCTAAAATGTCTTTCTCGATAGGTTCAAATTGACGAATGACATCACCCTGAAATCGGTTGATATCTGAAGACTGTACAAAGCTGTTCTTGTTCAAATCTATCACTTGTCCATCTTCAAAACTCACGACTGAGTAGCGTCGTAATCGATATTGCCCATCAGCGTGCTCAGTATGAGGTAACGCTTCAAATGAAGGCGAAAGTTGCTCAATT
>NZ_JAWOUH010000324.1:0-784 GCF_033339295.1 Vibrio sp. 704
CATCTGGGCGATTTGAAATTCAATCATCCTGTCAAAAGCATTAAGTAGCGGCGAGAAGTCGTTATCCGGCTCCAATAAACTCAACGCATAAAACCCTGCTTCCACTGTCGAAAGACTGTTGTCTGAAGGCGCTTTACGAATTGTATAGTGACCTTGTAAATCCTCGGGAAGCTTTACTGTGGTTAAAGCGTGCAAGTTGGTGGAAAGCTGCCACATTTTATAGGCTTTTTTCCACGTGCCATCGAGCAAAATTAGGCGTGTTTTTCTTGTGCGCTCGCTCTCGGTACACGCAATGTCTGAAAGGCACTGTGATTGCTCCGACGGATAAAGGATAAAATGCTGATACGCTTCATCGGTGAGCAACGCGTTTAACTGAGCGTCGTCAGAAAAATCCTCGCCAATCAAACAAGTACAGTTCTTTAAACTCAAATTGAGAATCCGTGCCGTACCAAGTGGACGATGCGCTTCACTCGTATGCTGAAGAATGATAAGTTCAACCCCGCTTGCTAGCGGTACGATCCATTGGCAAATACAGGCTTTGCGCGATTTTCCACACTGAGAACAATAACGAGACATAGAGTGAACCTTTATACATTGCTGACCATCATCAGCGTTATCTGCTTAGTACTACAATTCGAACCAATGGCGAGCCTCACCGAATGGCACGCTTACAACATACGTCATGGTGAATGGTGGCGAATCGTAACAGGAAATCTCACGCATACCAACTTTACCCACCTTGGAATGAACTTGGCAGGATTATGGGTTATCGCGTTTATATTCC
>NZ_JAWOUH010000325.1:0-784 GCF_033339295.1 Vibrio sp. 704
CAACCATTTTTTGCGTTTTAGTTCCTGCTTGGCGATAGATGATCTGTCCCTTATCTCCATCAGTGACGTAGGTAAGTTCATCGCCATTTTTGATACTTGGGAAGATAAAGCTCAATTGGGTAATCCATTGTTGGCGGCTCGACTTAGGGAAGCCCAGTTTTTGCCACTGTTCATCCGTCACCTCAAGCAGTTGCTGCTTGCTTATGTCTCGTTGATAGTTGATCTCTAAAGCAAATGGATGCGGAGAAACATCTGTAGAAACTAGGTATTGCCCATTGGGTGCTTTTAGGCGAGAGCGATAAATATCAAACACAAACCAAGTGAGCTGCGCTTCGCCAACTGTTTCCCATTACTGCCAGTTTTCTACATTCAGTCTGTCAGTACTTCCTATATCTTGTGCCTGCGAAGGTATTGCGCCCATTGCAAACACAAACAAGATACCGCTACCCATACCCCTTGGGAGTTTTCTCTTTAAGCTTGCCATTGTCATACACCTTGAGAATCACCAGCATTAACACCAACCATTCCACAAACAAGGCCAGTAACGTAATACTTGTATCGAATCCAAACTCTACCGCTTGAAGCTTGTAGCCAGCGAAGTAGCTGAGCATTCCTCCAAGCCCACCTAATATTGATACGTAGATTTTGGCGAAGCGGTGCAAAAGCACTTTCAGTTGGTAGGCATACCATGCAAACAATACCCATAGACCAATCAACCACACAGGGAGCCAAGAGGTAGGGAAAACCAAAAGCGAGAAGTGTTGATTTAGCGTATCGAGAACTA
>NZ_JAWOUH010000326.1:0-781 GCF_033339295.1 Vibrio sp. 704
TAATGAAAGTGTCTGGCGACAATCCAAGGTTCGTCAATCTTGCTTGCATCAACATCGTTATCGCAGCCAACGCGGGCGGGGCATTCAGCCCATTTGGTGACATTACAACCTTGATGGTTTGGCAAGCTGGGCACGTGCGGTTCTCTGAATTCATGCCATTGTTTGTCCCTTCTCTAATCAACTATGTCGTGCCAGCGTTTTTAATGTCCCTTTTTGTACCGAACACCAAACCCAATACCATCCACGAGCATGTCGAATTAAAACGTGGCGCAAGGCGCATTGTGCTGCTGTTTGTCCTCACGATCGCTACGGCTGTCTCTTTCCATGCTGTTCTTCACTTCCCACCCGTGGTTGGCATGATGATGGGCTTGGCGTACCTACAATTCTTCGGGTACTTCTTAAGAAAAACCCTCAAACATTCGCTCGCGAAAAAAGCGGCCATGGCGATTGCGAATGGGGACGATCATGCGCTGAAACGTTTAGGCTCTGTCGTACCGTTTGACGTATTCCATCGTGTTTCTCGCGCCGAATGGGATACCTTGCTGTTCTTCTATGGCGTCGTGATGTGTGTAGGTGGCTTGAGCTTGCTCGGTTATCTCGAATTGGTTTCAAACGTCATGTACACCCAATGGAATCCGGTTTGGGCGAACGTGATGGTCGGTGTGCTTTCTGCCATTGTCGATAACATTCCGGTCATGTTTGCGGTACTAACGATGGACCCAAGTATGTCCACTGGTAACTGGTTGCTTGTTACGCTCACCGCGGGCGTAGGGGGTAGTTT
>NZ_JAWOUH010000327.1:0-780 GCF_033339295.1 Vibrio sp. 704
AAGCTGACGCAGCCCATCTGTTTGCTATTCAGCAGTTCTGGTTCGAACTCTTGTCCGATGATCATCTCGGTGCTGCCACCGCCAATATCGACCACCAGTTTAGAATTAGATTCCACTTGAGTGTGTGCGACGCCCAAGTAAATTAGGCGCGCTTCTTCCTCTCCCGGAATAATCTCTATCGGGAACGGCATGACTGCTTTCGCACGTTGGATAAACAAATGCGCGTTTTTCGCTCTTCTTAGCGTGTGTGTAGCAGCGATGCGCACATTGGATTCCTCAAAGCCTTGCAGCCTCTCTGCGAACATCGCAAGACACTCCAACGCTCGCTCCATGGAGGCGTGACTTAAATTCAATTCACTGTCTAGGCCAGAGGCTAAACGAACCCTCTGTTTATGGCGACTGATGAGCTGTAGGTCGCTGCCGACCACCTTCGCCACCACCATGTGGAAGCTATTAGAGCCGAGATCGATCGCGGCAATGTAGCGTTCATCTTGTTCAAGTATCTGAGACATCTGACTTTTGTCTTCTCGTTTGCTTTTCTATATTTTTAAGATAGTCGTAGATGGCAACTTGTGAGCGAACTTTTTTACGGTTCCCGCGCGGTACATAGCTATTGCTCATCTCTTTGTCTATCAAACGTGCCTTTACTGTATCGGTAAAGTGGATGTTAGTTATATCAATAATTCTCTGTTTCAAACGTGGATCACGAACAGGAGCGGCAACTTCGATACGATGATCGATGTTTCGTGTCATCCAATCGGCAGATGAAATGTAGACTTG
>NZ_JAWOUH010000328.1:0-780 GCF_033339295.1 Vibrio sp. 704
ACGGTAAATCGCATCGTGATTGAGTTCGCTTGGCGAAGCACAGCAAGCTTTTTCGCCAGCTCTTTGGTATCCCACTCAGCGATCTCTTTACAGTCGATGATGACGCTACCACCGTCTCGCTCTGTTAGGCGAGAAGCCATGGAAAGTAAGGTACTCTTGCCTGCTCCATTTGGGCCAATGATCGACGTGACTTTGCCTTTTTCGAACTGAGTATCCGCGCTATCAACGACTTTACTCGAACCAAATGCTTTGGTTAGTTTCTTTATGACTATCATGTTTATACGACTTTGTTTTTCAACAGCAGATACAAGAAATAAATGCCGCCAAGGAAGTTAATGACCACGCTTAGCGTTGTCTCAAAATTAAATACGTTTTCAATGATCCACTGCCCTGAAAGCAATGAGCTAATGGCCAATAGTGAACAGCCTATCAACAATGTTTTATGTTGATAGGAATGAAACATCTCGCGGCTCAAGTTGGTCACAAGCAAACCAAAGAACATAATTGGGCCAACCAAAGCGGTAGAAATTGCAATCAAAACCGCAGAAAGGATGAAGACGTTGCGGGTCACTTTCGGCACATCAACACCCAAGCTTTTCGCGTTGTCTTGATCTAACCAGAACACATCCAATGTGCGATGCATACGAAACAATAACCAGCAAGCCAGTATCAACATCGGCGCACTGAAGTACACGAGATTAACCTTTACGTTGTTAAAGCTTGCATACAGTTTGGACTGCACGAAAGCGAACGTATTGGGGTCCATCAATAGCGAGAAGA
>NZ_JAWOUH010000329.1:0-780 GCF_033339295.1 Vibrio sp. 704
ATCACAGGCTTTTGCGAGCATTTCTTTGCCAGTACCTGTTTCACCTTCGATTAGTAGCGGTTGATCCAGAACAGAAAGCTTCTTAGCTTGATTAATCAAGGCTTTATGTCGGTTTGATATTCCTACGAAGTGCTCAAAACCCAATGGATTATGCAACGGTAGTCTTTCTTCGATTTGCGTGCCGTGCTGGCTTGTTCGAATCGTCATCAAAGTGCTTGCAAGCGTAGAATTCTGCGCTTCGTCTCTGATATAGACAGGCATGAGCTCTAAGATGTAATCCAACCCATCAATGACTAGGTTTTCACGAGTACGAGCGTTCACTCCTTCAGACCAACGAGAGAAACGGACGCTTGGTAATAACGCACCAATCTGAGTGCCAATGACTTCTTGTTTATCCAGGCCGAGTAGCGACAAAGCAGCCATGTTCGCCATATCGACAGCACCTTTGAGGTCGATTGCAAAAACCGGGTCCGGCAAATTATCAACCAACGAAAGCAGCTCAGTGTTGTGGCGCTCCATTGGCATAAATTGGATTTTACGTACGTCTTTAACCCCCGGAATACGGCGGATTTCAGCCATCAACTCACTAAAAGTATCAAAATCAATATCTGGGCAATTTAAATAGATGATGCCACTGATATCGATTTCAATACCACGTAAGTCGATACTTTTAGACGCTAAAATATCGAGCAGTTCTCGGGTAAGACCGAGTCTATCTTCACATAAGACTTCAAGACGCACTGAAAATATCCCAATTCACAACTGTCAGGAAAAGTTGAC
>NZ_JAWOUH010000330.1:0-780 GCF_033339295.1 Vibrio sp. 704
GCATCCATAAGTGCAGAAACAATAAAATGTTAAATGCAAAGCCCGCAAAGATCAGGGCGATCGATTCAATGCTTTGTGGATGATCGCGAAAAGCAAACCACCAAATGATCCAACACACAACTGAAAGTACGGTCAATTGATCCATGCATCGTTGACAACGACCGATCTTTTTCCAAAACCAATGTTCTTGGCAGCTACGACAAGCCATGATGTTTACCTCAATTCAACTTGCCCAAGATTAGCAGAAGATGAATAGGCTTTACCATGTGCGCTTGTTAGGTGGTACGGACCCAAAAATGGAAAATTAGCTTTGATGAAATTTTGTAGCACGTAACTGGTGTATGGTGCCGCGTCAACCGAAAATAGGAAAAGATAATGTCGACAGAACTGAGAGTAGCACTAGGACTTGCCGGGGGATTTTTCACCATTGGGTTCACCGCGATTGTGCTAGTGAGTCGTTATGCGATGATGTAATCCATTAAACTCTAGTCCAGAAAAAAGCCTCGTATCTGCGAGGTTTTTTTGTATTTGGCTTGGGAATAGAAACAAGACGTTATGATGAACAAAAAGTGTTGTATTTAAAAACGTTGATTCAGGTAGTAGAACGATTTAAGAACTAAGGACTTAGATTTGAGCGGGAAGAGACAGGGTGGCCTCCGAGTCAAAGACGTCGGAGACCGGGGGTGTAGGCTATGGACAGGTTAGCCTAGGTAAGTTTCTAGCTCTTCGCTACCACCGATGTGTTTACCGCCGATGAATACTTGCGGGACGGTCGTACGG
>NZ_JAWOUH010000331.1:0-779 GCF_033339295.1 Vibrio sp. 704
ACAGATCAATTGCAGTTGCAAAAGGAGGCTCCAATAAAAATCGAGGTAACTGGCGCTGAGTGTATACCCAAGTTACCTCTAAAAGCTAGATTGGCGGCGAGATGCCAAGGTTAAAGCGAAGAGAGATTCTCGACCAATTCTGCCAACGGTTTCGGGTGACCAATGCCATAGCCCTGACCGTAATCCACACCAAGGTCGATCAAGTGCTGCATGACTTGTTCGTTTTCGACAAATTCCGCCACCGTTACTTTGCCAAGCTGCTTCGCCAAATCGTTAATGGAGCGAACCATCACTCGGTCCATTTCATTCACGTCGATATCTCGCACGAAAAGGCCATCAATTTTCACGATATCTACAGGAAGTTTCTTCAAGTAACCAAAAGACGACAAGCCCGAACCAAAATCGTCCAGCGCAATCATACAGCCGAGCGATTTGGCTCTGGTGAAAAAGTCGATGGCTTGATCTAAATTGCCCATGGCCGCCGTCTCTGTGATTTCTAAACAGATTTTTTCGCACGGCATGGTCGAGTTTTTCAATCGTTCGAAAAGAAAATCGATAAATTCCTGATTCCCCATGGATTGACCAGAAAGGTTAATCGAGCAACGCCCCAACTTTTCCACTACGTCTGGTCGCTGTTCAAACCATTCAAGCGCTTGGTTGATCACCTGCTTATCAATCCAATGCGCAATGTTATAACGCTCGGAAGCGGGAATGAAAATCGCCGTAGAGACGTAGTTACCCTGCGCGTCACGAATACGCACCAAAATCTCTAAATACAT
>NZ_JAWOUH010000332.1:0-779 GCF_033339295.1 Vibrio sp. 704
GAAGTGACGTTAATTGAAACCCTAGAAGCATTAACTGAACTGGTTAAGATGGGTAAAGTGCGTTACATCGGCGTATCTAACGAAACACCTTGGGGGGTGATGTCTTTGCTTCGTTTAGCGGAGAAGCATGATTTACCGCGTATCGTTTCAATTCAAAATCCATACAATCTACTCAACCGCAGCTTCGAAGTGGGTTTGTCTGAAATCAGCCATTATGAAGGTGTCCAACTGTTAGCGTATTCACCTCTGGCGTTTGGTTGTTTGAGTGGTAAATACTTACATGGCGCAAAACCAGAAGGTGCACGCTGTACTAAGTGGGAGCGTTTCGCTCGTTACTTCACGCCTCAAGGCGTCAAAGCGACAGAAGCATACGTGAACTTGGCGCGTGAGCATGGCCTAGATCCTGCGCAAATGGCATTGGCGGTCGTTAATCAACGGCCATTTGTCGCTTCCAATATCATCGGTGCGACCAACCTTGATCAACTTAAAGCCAACATTGACAGCATCGATATCAAGCTTAGTGATGAGCTGTTAACAGACATTCAAGCGATCGGTACTACCTACTCTAACCCATGTCCATAAAAGCAAACAGGCTGACCATATAGGTCAGCCTGTTAATAGCACTTAGAACAAATCTATTTCGATATGCGTTTACAGCGTGTTGAGCTTTTAGGGTTAACTAAAGCGTAATGTTGGAAGCTCAACACGCTATAGATTACGTCGGTATTCGCGCAGTTAGCACTCGACGAAGATGACGAACTCGACGTTCAACTTTAACC
>NZ_JAWOUH010000333.1:0-779 GCF_033339295.1 Vibrio sp. 704
TAAGCGTTTTCTCAACTGAATTTTCATTGTGCGCTCTCCAGTTGCTTTAAGATGGTTAATCGATCGCGAATGAAAGCTTGCGACGGATTCGAGATCCCTACTTTACCTAACGCTTCGGTGTAAGAGTTAATCGCAGCAGTAAAAGTGAGCGCTCGCTCTTGCTGAATCGCCAAACCAAGCCACCAGCGGGCATTGTCTGGCTCGCGTTGAGTCAGTAGCTGGTAGCTTTCTAATGCGATGTCGTTTTGCTTTTGTTTCTGCGCAAGGGCTGCGCGCATTGCCAAGTAATCTCGACTCGGCATTGGAGGCAAGTGAACCAGTGGGCTCAGTGCCGCAGAAGGCTGATTGGCTTTAACCAATAGCTTCGACAACGCGAGTCTTAGCGGTTGGTTATCCTTATCAAGGTTGATGCCTTCTTGCAGGATTTCGTAAGACTTTCTGGTATCCCCTTTACCGAAATAAAGCGCCGCCAGCTTTTGACGCGTTTCGATATTGCTTGGCTCATAACGCAATGCTTCGGTATAAGCAGAAAGCGCCGTTTCCATATCGTTTGCATCAATGGCTTTTTCTGCTCGACTGATCGCTTTCAACGATAACTGACGGTGTGAAAGTTCAACTTGCTCAATGCGAATTGAACTCTCTTCAACCAAATTGGTGGTCGTATTGCTCGGTGCATTCGCTACTTGCGCGATCAGCATCGGAGCGTCTGAACTCATCTCCGCATCCGCACGTGAACCAAATACGCCCTCACTAGGTTGAGGCGTTGGTAATGCTGCAAC
>NZ_JAWOUH010000334.1:0-778 GCF_033339295.1 Vibrio sp. 704
GCAAACAAAAAGGAAAGAGGAAAAACAGGGTGCCGATGATGTCGATGATGGATTGCGCTTTATATGACAGTCGCTCATAAAAAATGTCGACTCGAACGTGACCGCCGGATTTGATGGCATAAGGCACGCCAAGCAAAAAGACAGCAGAGAATAAGTGCCACTCCATTTCTTGAAACGCGATAGACACGTCGTTAAACACGTAACGCATCACAACGTCGTACACCACGTTCAACAACAACAAAATGAAGAGGATGCTGGATAACCACCCCAGAAAATCACCAAAGCGGTTGAAGATTCGCTCAATATAGATAAGGCTTCTCATTCCGAACTCCATGGAACGTGTGGGTTGGCTCCGCAGTATCTACGGAGCGTTTTTATGATTTTTATTTGAAATTTTTCTTGGGCTTCCTCGTCGGCCAAATCATACGATTTGGCCAGACCGAGTTTTTATTGCGCTTGGCTATTCAAGTACGCTCGGTGCGAGATGTTCGACCATGGACGAACTTGCTTAATGTAGTTCGCTTGAGATTCTTGAATCTCTTTTGCCAACGCATCTTCCTCAGCATGCTGTTTAAGCAGCGTGTCATTGGCAGCACGCAGCGCATCCATCACCTCAGGTGGGAAATCTTTTACTTCCACATTTGGGTACTCAGACTGAATAGATGCCCAGTTTTTGCCGCTTTCATGCTTCGATTGTGTGTACATGTCGTACGCAGCGGTTTTCATCGCGACTTGGAGAATTGCTTTCAGATCATCCGGTAGACGCTCCCAAGTTCGC
>NZ_JAWOUH010000335.1:0-778 GCF_033339295.1 Vibrio sp. 704
TTAACCAACCCAGGTCAGGCTGTGCGCTTGGGCAGACAATATGCGCTGTCATGGATGGCAACATTGACGGGGCGCGCACCGCAAAACTCGAACTATAGCATTGGTTCTGCGCTGGTGGTTCGGGCAAATTCGCCATACCAAACATTAAAAGATGTTTCTGGATTCCCTGTTGCGGCAGTGTCCGAAAAAGCGTTTGGTGGTTATCTGACACTGCGCTATCAAATCGTGGAAATGGGACTCGATCCGAATGACTTTTTTGCGGATGTTCGCTATCTCGGTTTCCCAATTGATGCCAATCTCTACCAATTACGTGACGGCAATGTTGAAGCCGCTGTCGTGCCTGCTTGTCTACTGGAACAGATGCAAAATGAAGGTCTGTTACAGCACGGTGATTTTCGAGTCTTAAACCAACAGCCAAATGAACATTCTTCGTGTGCTGTTTCTACGCCGTTATATCCAAACTGGTCGTTTGCCAAAACAGAACGCGGCTCGTCGCTTCTGGCGAAAAAACTCGCGCAAGTCTTGCTTGCTATGCCGCCAGAGCACCCCGCCATTATTGCCGCTGGTGCATCAGGTTGGACATCGCCCGTTAGCTTGTTGAGCATCGATAAACTCTATCAGGCGTTGGATTTACATCCATTGCAGCAACCTTGGTGGAGTGAGGCGCTGCGCTGGTTGCGCAGCCATCAAGAATGGGCATGGGCGCTGTTCATGTTTGTGATTGTATTGAACGCTTACCACTTTTGGCTTGAGTATCGTTTTAGTAAGAGCAAACAAG
>NZ_JAWOUH010000336.1:0-777 GCF_033339295.1 Vibrio sp. 704
GCGGCTGAGTAAATAAATGGTTTGATACTAGAACCAACCTGACGCACGGACATGGTTGCGCGGTTAAACTTGCTGTGAACAAAGTTAAAACCACCTACTAGTGACAAAATGCCGCCATTTTCAGGATTCATCGCGACAAATGCGGTGTTCGCGCTAGGCACTTGGCTTAGCTTCCAGCTGCTTTGAGTGTTGCCATCTTCATCGGTCGTCGTTAGCTCGCGAACCCAAATTTGTTCACCTGCAGCTAAAACCTCTTGTGCAGATTTTGGTGTTGAACCTTGACGGTTATCGGTGAGGAATTTGCGTGCCCAGTTCATGCCAGTCCAAGGGATGGTTTGTGCATCGTTATTTTTCACAACAACTTGCGCCGTTTTGCCTTCCACTTTTGTCACGACAGCAGGGTAAAGATCGCCGTAAGTTGGCTGGCCTTTTAGATGCTTCTCAATTTGTTCTGCATCCCAAGCGGCTTCCCCTTCTTTCCACAACACTTTTTCTGCGCCGCGGTAGCCATGACGCTCGTCATAAGCCATTAGGTTGTTTACCGCAGCCTTATTGGCAGCGTCTTGCAGTTTAGAGTCAACCGTCATGTAGATATTCAAACCCGACGTATAGGCTTTCTCTTCACCGTACTCTTTTACTGCCCATGCACGTGCAAGCTCGGCAACGTAAGGCGCAGACACTTCAATTTCTGCACTGTGGTAACGAGCGATGATTGGTTCGTTACGTGCTCCATCGAATTGTTCTTGCGTAATGTACTTTTCATCGAGCATACGCATT
>NZ_JAWOUH010000337.1:0-777 GCF_033339295.1 Vibrio sp. 704
ATCTCTTTGTTAACGGCTAGATTGCTGCCTTCCGGTGTCACGCGAGCTGTCGCGAAGTTCGTGCCGTCGTATTTCGGCGTCGAAGCAATTTGATCCAAAGCGTCTGGGCGAATACGTGACTTCATCACAAACTCAATCCAACCGCCCGGCGCAATAGATAGAACTGGAATATCGATATCCGCATTTGCACCACCAACAAAGCCGCCGATATCCGTCGTTGCTTCACCAGAAGTTTTCACGCTCACTTCCCATCCGTGCGCAGCAAACGCAGGTAAACTCTGCGCGTCTGATTCTCCAGCCGCATTTTGTGCCACTCGGACTTTGATGCTAGAGAATAACTCTTGCAGTGATTTGTTGTACTCCAGCCCTTTACCATTGTTTTGGAGGCGCAGACGGTACACGATATTTTCACCACTAGACGTGTGATTGTACGTCAGCTTTTCGCTTGATAAAGACGAATCCGTGTACGCTTTATGGGATTTGCTTACCTCAGAAGGCAGCATGTTGGCTGGCTCAGCAACTAGGTTATGACTGTTATCGATAACCGCCACGTTTAAGATTTGGCCAACCGCTTTCTCGCTGATCTTTGCTTTCACCGTATATTTGATGAAAGTGCCGCCAACAGCGAAACTATTTGCTGCAAGGTTAAACTGGGTGTCAATATCGCGGTTATCCGTGACCGACCCCGGCTCACTGATACCACTGGTATCGGTTTGAGTCGTGATGATCCAAGAGTCAAACGCAGCACCCATCGATCCATCTAAGTATTGGGTTTTG
>NZ_JAWOUH010000338.1:0-777 GCF_033339295.1 Vibrio sp. 704
AACCATTTTCCATCTTATTGATAAATTCCATTGCGTGAGCCAGCTTCGCTGCATGCTCAATATCGCTGCGCTGGTACTTATCTTCCGTCGCGTAAGCAATGTTGTTTGCTATGGTGTCATTGAAAAGATGTACGTTTTGCGAAACCAACGCAAACTGCTCACGCAAGTTCTTCAATTCGTAATCACGAATATCACGGCCATCTAATGTAATCGAGCCACTGTCCACGTCATAAAAACGGTTAAACAAGTTCGCAATGGTACTTTTACCTGAACCTGAACGCCCCACTAGAGCGACCGTTTTACCTCGTGGAATATCAAAACTGACATGCTCTAGAGCCGGCTTTTCTGAACCTACATACGTGAAGCTGACATCTTTCACAGATACATCACCCTTCGCGCGCTCAACCGTGTATTTACCTTCGTTTTTCTCTGGTTCTAAATCGATCAGAGCAAACAAAGTTTGGCTTGCTGCCATACCACGTTGGAATTGAGAAGTTACGTTTGTCAGTGCTTTAAGTGGGCGCATCAAACCAAACATCGCAGAAAAGACCACGGTAAAAGTACCCGGAGTCAACTGCTCTTTGATTGAATCAATGCTTGCGAGATAAAGAACAGCAACAATCGCAAATGATGCAATCATTTGAATGATTGGGTTTGCCGCAGCCTGAGCCGTTACCAACTTCATACTTTGTTGACGCATTTGGTTGCTGACTTTATCAAAACGTTGACGTTCAATGTCTTGACCACCGTAGCTCAATACGACTTTGTGCCCTTTTA
>NZ_JAWOUH010000339.1:0-777 GCF_033339295.1 Vibrio sp. 704
CAGTAGAGCGCACACTTGGCGCTTTGATGGCGGTTTGTTAGTTCCTGCTTCGCCATCTCCTTATGTTGTTCCGTTGCCGCTGTCGGTAGAAGAAAACGTCGATCCCGAAGAGGCGTTTGTTGCGGCACTTTCTAGTTGCCATATGTTGGTTTTCCTTTCGATTGCAGCAAAGCGTCGTTATGTGATCGACTCTTATGTTGATGCAGCTGAAGGGGAGTTGGCCGTTGGTGAAAATGGAAAAGAGTGGGTTTCGAGAGTGGTGTTAAATCCGAAAGTTGTATTTTCTGGTGATAAGCAGCCAAGCTATGAGCAATTGGAAAAAATGCATCACATGGCGCATGAAAACTGTTTTATCGCGAATTCGGTGAAAACGGAGATCGTGACCAATATTCTTCATTCTGATTAATGCTCTACAGCCAAGCTAAAACTCTAAATCGCAGCGATAGTGATGAGATATGAGTGACCTGTTTCACACTATTGCTTCGTTGCCTGCCTTAAATGCGTGATTGTTGTGCAGTCGCGCAACTCGTTTGTTGTTAAATTAATGTTAATCTTGTGCCATGTGTGATTAGTAAAGTCAGAATCATGGACGTAATTAAGCCTTTGGACTCATTTATTCAGCAAGATGGTATGCCGGTTTTTGGGCACTTGTCGGCGATTCCAAGATCACTCGATTTAGAGTCATTTCAATATCTCAATGAGATGGACAATCCTGTATCGAAGTGGCGAAAACATTTCGATTACAAGCAGTTCCAGTTCGTGTCTCTCGTGACGCCT
>NZ_JAWOUH010000340.1:0-776 GCF_033339295.1 Vibrio sp. 704
TGACAGTTTTGCTTTTTTGCATGCTCTAATAAGTGGATTAACATCACCATTCCTGCAGAGTCGACTCGTTCGATCTCTTCTAGTGAGCATTCCAGTTCTTTTTGCGACGGTTTCCACTGCTGGGCAAAGGCCCACAATGACGGCACTGAGTCTCTATCTAGCGCCCCCGTTAGTGTTAACGTATCTTGTTGCAACTGCCACTGTGCGTGAGACTGAGCCATTACTTTTTCGCCTCAAAGCGAATTGGCTCCGCTGCAAGTTTTTCAAGGTCTTGCGCTACCGCAAGAATACCGTCTTGGCGAATTTTGGTGTTCCACTCAGATTGCTTGCTTGAAAGCAAACTAATGCCTTCTGCAACCATGTCGAACGCTTCCCATTCGTCAGTTTTGTTGTCTTTACGCAGTTTAAATTCTAGTTTGATGTTTGGACGAGGTGCATCAATGATCTCAACTTTGATGCTGGTAATACGCTTAGAGTCGTCTAATTTCGGCTCTGGACCAAACTCAATTTGTTGATCGCTGTATTGCGTCAAGACTTGTGCGTAAGACGCAATCAAGTAAGCACGGAACGCATCGACAAACTCTAGCACGTCTTCACGTTTTGCCCCTTTCAAGTTAGGGCCAAGCAGTTTCAGTGCTGCATAACGGTCGTTGACGTAAGGCATCAGCTCTTGCTCAACAATCACCTTTAATAGATTAGGATCTTGTTTGATTTTTGGCTGTTCTGCTTTTAGTCGAGCAAATGTCACTTCAGCCACTTGCTTCATCATTTGATAT
>NZ_JAWOUH010000341.1:0-775 GCF_033339295.1 Vibrio sp. 704
CAAGGAATATCTTGTTGACGGTAACGAGTTTTCACTGTGCACTTCATAACATCGCGAATTGGTTCACGATCTACCCAGTGAAGTTGTGATGCAAGTAGACCTTCTGATTTTAGCATCGGGTGGTCTTTACCTTGAACGGCGATAAGCACGTTGCGGTCGAGATCTTTCTCACCTACGAACCATGGGTCTTCGTTACCGCCGCCGCCTTTACGACCACCGATATGAAGGCCTTTACGTTGGCCTAGTGTGTGGTACATCAAGCCTTGGTGCTGACCGATAACTTCGCCTTCTGGCGTTTCGATGTTGCCTGGCTGAGCAGGAAGGTAACGGCCTAGGAACTCAGTAAATTTACGTTCACCGATGAAACAGATGCCTGTTGAATCTTTCTTCTTCGCTGTGATTAGACCTTGTTCTTCCGCGATACGGCGAACTTCTGGTTTTTCCAAATCACCCACAGGGAATAGGCTACGAGCAACTTGTTCGTGGCTTAGTGTGTACAAGAAGTAGCTTTGGTCTTTGTTGCTATCTAGGCCACGCAGCATTTGTGGCTTTTCGCCGTTTTCAGGGAAAGAACGACGCACATAATGACCCATGGCAATGTAGTCTGCCTCAAGCACTTCATCAGCGAATTCAAGGAATGCTTTGAACTTGATTTCTTTGTTACAAAGGATGTCTGGGTTTGGAGTACGACCGGCTTTGTATTCTGCAAGGAAGTATTCGAATACGTTATCCCAGTATTCTGCTGCAAAGTTGATGGTGTGAAGGTGGATGCCTA
>NZ_JAWOUH010000342.1:0-773 GCF_033339295.1 Vibrio sp. 704
TGTACGAAGACTATCATCGGTTTTGGTTCTCCAAACAAATCGGGTTCTCACGACTGTCACGGCGCACCATTAGGCGCTGAAGAAATCGCAGCAGCGCGTGAATTCCTAGGTTGGGAACACCCTGCATTTGAAATCCCTGCAGATGTATACGCAGAGTGGGATGCAAAAGCAGCTGGCGCTGAAAAAGAAGCGGCGTGGAACGCGAAGTTCGAAGCATACGCAGCGGCTTACCCAACAGAAGCAGCAGAGCTTAAGCGTCGTCTAAACGGCGAACTTCCTGCAGAGTGGGAAGAGAAAGCAAACCAAATCATTGCAGATCTTCAAGCAAACCCAGCAAACATTGCGTCACGTAAAGCATCTCAAAATGCTCTAGAAGCTTTCGGTCAAATGCTACCAGAATTCATGGGCGGCTCTGCTGACCTAGCGCCTTCTAACCTAACCATGTGGTCTGGTTCTAAGTCTCTAGAAGCGAACGACTTCTCTGGTAACTACATCCACTACGGTGTACGTGAATTTGGTATGACTGCTATTATGAACGGTATCGCACTACACGGCGGTTTCGTTCCTTACGGCGCAACATTCCTAATGTTCATGGAATACGCTCGTAACGCAATGCGTATGGCTGCTTTGATGAAAATTCAGAACATCCAAGTGTACACACACGATTCTATCGGTCTTGGCGAAGATGGCCCAACTCACCAACCAGTTGAGCAAATGGCGTCTCTACGTTTGACTCCAAACATGAACACATGGCGTCCATGTGACCAAGTTGA
>NZ_JAWOUH010000343.1:0-773 GCF_033339295.1 Vibrio sp. 704
TGCCATATTGCCATGCTGATCCGGTGTTATGTAAACGGCTGGAAGAAGTTGGCTGTGCTGCGGTGATGCCATAGGGTGCGCCGATTGGTTCGAACAAAGGTATCGCTTCGCACGATTTTCTAGAAATCATTATTGACCAAGCGAACGTACCTGTTGTCGTGGATGCGGGAATTGGTGCGCCTTCACATGCGGCAAGAGCGATGGAAATGGGCGCGGATGCCGTGTTGGTCAATACGGCCATCGCTTCCGCAAGTAATCCCGTTGCGATGGCGAAAGCGTTCAAGATGGCAGTCGAGTCAGGTCGTATGGCTTATGAAGCTGGGCTTGCAGGGAAAGTTTCTCATGCCGTTGCTTCCAGTCCGCTAACGTCTTTTCTCGATGAACTGTAGAAGTGAGGGTTCAAGATGAGCTTTTATGATCGCTTTCAGCAGCTCGATTGGGATGACATATCCATGTCGATTTATGCCAAAACGGCGCAGGATGTGGAAAGGGCGCTAGCAAAACCCAAACGAGATTTGGAAGATTTTAAAGCGTTGATTTCTCCTGCTGCTGAACCGTACTTAGAGCAGATGGCAAAGCTTTCTTATTCGCTGACGCGTAAGCGTTTTGGCAACACTATGTCGCTCTATATCCCGCTGTACCTCTCTAATCTTTGTGCCAACGCTTGTACCTATTGTGGCTTCTCTATGGAGAACCGCATAAAGCGAAGAACACTGAATAGGGACGAAGTTGAGGCGGAGATTGATGCGATTAAGCGAATGAAGTTCGACAGC
>NZ_JAWOUH010000344.1:0-773 GCF_033339295.1 Vibrio sp. 704
ACCCCTGGAGACAGCATCGGCATCGAAAAACGTGAGTCCTTCAGTATTTTCGATACCTTTAAGGAAGCGATGTCTTGGTCGGATAAATCCGTTTCCGATACATCAGCGACCGCGAAGTTGCACCAAATGACTGAGGAATTTCAAGCCGCGTTCATCCATTTGAACAAAGCTCGAACCGACGTGGGTGCAAGGCTGAGCACGCTCGATATTCAAGAGCAAAACCACGAAGACTTTAACTTGTCTTTGGCAAAAGCAAAGAGCAATTTTGAGGATTTGGATTACTCCAAAGCCGTGATCGAGTTCAGTGAGAACTCGCGTGCATTGCAGGCCTCGCAACAAGCTTTTGGCAAAACAAAAGACCTGACATTGTTTAACTACATTTAATGATTTGACGGCCAGCGGCGAATAACGACAACGAGAGATTTTGATGCCTTATGTGCCAAGCCTTAAGTGCGAGAAATTTCAAAAGTCGTTGAGGTGAGTGAGCGGCATGTTTTTACCGAATGCGGCAAAGGCACCAGTGGCAATGTGAGCGGCAAGCTTCTCTTGGTGTGAAAATATCTTCATCTCATAGAGAAAGAGGTCGAAAACAGCGAGTGTGTTATCTAACTTATTGTTTATTTATCTATTTTAATTTGGAATCGATATCTTAAATAAGTTGGCACACAAATTGTATTGAATAATGTCAGAACAGATTTCGAGATTCTAAACCCTGCGTTAAAGGCAGATTTAGCAAGTAATTTTTACGGTCAGTGCTTATCCAAATGAGAGTA
>NZ_JAWOUH010000345.1:0-770 GCF_033339295.1 Vibrio sp. 704
TAGCGCCATTGCGATGTGGCTCTGAGTGTAATCAGGAGCATTACGACTGGCTAAAGCCAATAACGTATTCTTAAGCTGTGTGATTTCTGAATTGGATTCTGGCGAGAAAGGGTAGAAGCGTCGGTGTTCTGCTTCTGAATGCAATCCAGGGTGTGCTTTCTTAAACTCGCAAAATAGGCTGATGTCAAAGACTAGCGCTACAGCTTTAAAGCCATTCTCGCCAGGTATGGCTTCTGCACTTCTTAAGTCAGAAGAGTTGTATAGGGTAAAGTCGCCAGCTTGTAGTTCAAATTGTTCGCCATTTGGCTGGTGGACGACTAATGCGCCTTCTTCTACGACATATAAGCCGTTATGGGTGGCGGTGTAACGTTCACTTTTGCGAGCAGTGAAGTGGTTAAAGCGAATGATCTCAATGTTCGGCATATTCGTTCTTATCGTTTTCCATGACAAATAAAAAAGGCGCTCATTCGAGCGCCTTTAAACTTCATTCGGTATTATTCTTCACTTACAGTTTGTTCTGTTTGTGCTGCTGGTTGATCAGCAAATACCTGTGTTGGCTTTGCAACTAAACTGCGGTTTTCTTGGTTAACGTCCGCAAGAACGATTTCCAATGTGTCACCCAGCTTGTACACCACCTCTTTATCGATAGAGATTGTGCCGTTGTCGCCATTGCACTCAATTCGTTCTTTATTATCAAGAATCAGGGCACCAGGAATAAAGGCTGCTGCACCATTTTCGAGAAGTCGAACACGTGCACCAGCACGATTAAT
>NZ_JAWOUH010000346.1:0-770 GCF_033339295.1 Vibrio sp. 704
TGGCCTTTGATCATTTGCTCAGCACTCACCGTCATGATCATTGCGGAACGACTCTTCCAAGTATTCATCAGTCTTGGCGTTGGCAAAAGTGCCATTCGTCAACATTTGGCCAGTCTAGACCCAACGAACAGCCGAGATATTGAAGCGCTGGCCGATGAGTTGTCGGGCAAGCGTCCCCTGCTTTATCGCGGTGTAGCAATGCTATTGGCTCACCACTCATTCGCTAAATCGCTGCGTGAAGACGCGGCTGGCATGTGGCTGCAAGAAAAGCGTCATCAACTGCATTCTGGTCTTCGCCTTCTGACGTTGATCGGCGTGATCAGCCCGCTAATTGGTCTTCTCGGCACAGTATTGGGATTGATTGAAATGTTTAAAGGCCTCGCGGTTTCAACTGGGAACATCACACCTAACGATTTGGCCGACGGCTTGCGTTTAGCCATGCGCACAACGGCCGCAGGCTTGATCATCGCCCTACCCGCTATTTCTGGCGCACAAATCATCGGTTTGTGGGCTGACCGCGTACTCGCCAAACTTGAGCATACTCTCAACTACGTGAATTTGTGGCTTGAAGGCATTTCCCTGCAGCACGTGTCTCCAGAAAAAACAAAAACAACGGTAAGTGTCACCAAAACGGCTGAGGCGAAAGCTTCATGATCAAAGTACCACAGGACAATAACCGCAACGGCTTAACACCAGATTTAACACCGCTGTTAGACATCATTTTTATTGTGATGGTTTTCTTGATGCTTACCGCCGCAGTCAAACTCGAT
>NZ_JAWOUH010000347.1:0-769 GCF_033339295.1 Vibrio sp. 704
ATAAAGCGCAGGCGGCGGTCTCTGAGGCGGAAACGACCTTTGGCTACAGCATCATTACTGCACCGTTTGATGGCTTGATCACGCAAAAGCCCATCAACAAGGGTGATACCGCGACACCGGGGGCTTTGCTTTTATCAATGTACAATCCAAACTCGTTGGAAATAGAGGTGAACTTTGCTGAGTCTGTCATGCCTTATGTGACTTATGATAAAGAAGTGGACGTTGTTTTTCCGTCTTACAACCTCAACGCGCAAGCGGCTGTAAAAGAAGTGACGCCGTCGGCAGATGCCAACTCGCGCAGTTATACCGTAAAGCTTCAATTTGAGCCGCCAACGGCTATCTATCCAGGTACATACGCCAAAGTCGCGTTGACCTTGACCGACGATGTTGTACTTCGCGTGCCAAAAGAGGCGGTTTACCAAGTTGGCCAATTGGACTACGTAAAAGTGGTGCAAGACAGCGGTGAGGTAGAAACTCGACTTATTCAGCTTGGAGAGTTGGGGAGAGTGCGAACGGGGTTAAAGCAGGGTGACGTAGTGCTGCTGAATCCAAGAGCGCTTTGATAGAACGGTTTCTCTTGTTAACTAGTTAAACGTCTATCTAGCAAACAACATAAAATAGCCCAGCAACATGCTGGGCTATTTTGTTCGTTTAGTTAAGCGTTACCGTTGCGTTTACAGGGCAATGGTCACTCAGTTTGTAATCCAAAACATCTTGTGAGCTGAACAGCGTTTGATGCGCGTTTTTCGCTTTTATTTGCGGGCTCACA
>NZ_JAWOUH010000348.1:0-768 GCF_033339295.1 Vibrio sp. 704
AACCAATGCATTCGGCATTATGGGTAAGTAAGACAGGTATGGCAGCGCAGGACACGAAGATGACTGCCATTTCCAACAACTTAGCAAACGTAAACACCGTCGGCTTTAAGCGCGACCGCGTTGTATTTGAAGACTTGTTCTACAGCATTCAGCGTCAGCCTGGTGCACAGGTGGATCAGGTAAACGAGCTGCCTAGCGGTGTTCAATTGGGTAGTGGTGTGCGCGTTGTTGGCACGCAAAAAGTGTTCACGCAAGGCAACACACAAAACACGACTCAAGACTTAGATCTAGCGGTAATGGGGCAAGGCTTCTTCCAGATTGAAAACTCTGACGGTCAGATTATGTACACGCGTAATGGTCAGTTCCACATCAACTCAGAAGGTTTGATGGTGAACAGTCAAGGTCTACCGCTTGAGCCACAAATTCAAATTCCTGACAACGCGACCTCTTTCTCGGTTGGCGTAGATGGCACAGTGACAACAACAACGGCAGACGATCCAACACCTCAGCAGCTTGGTCAAATCACACTAGCAAAATTCATCAACCCAGCCGGTCTTGAAGCCGTTGGCGGTAACTTGTTCCGCGAGACGGAAGCAAGTGGCCCAGCCGATGAGCTGATTGCTGGCGCAGATGGTGCAGGCAGCATCAAGCAAGGCGCGCTAGAAGGCTCTAACGTGCAAGTCGTGGAAGAAATGGTCGACATGATCACGACTCAACGTGCTTACGAGATGAATGCCAAAGTCGTATCAGCAGCAGATGACATGCTGA
>NZ_JAWOUH010000349.1:0-767 GCF_033339295.1 Vibrio sp. 704
AAGAGGATTTCGAGATCATAGAGCGCATGCCAGTAAAATCACTCATCACCTCTCCGCAAACCAACACAGAAGTCAATGGCAATGAAATTGCCATTCGCGGACATGCTTGGTCTGGCGACCGAAAAGTGACCAAAGTGCAGATTTCGATTGATTTTGGCGCAACATGGATGGATGCCGACCTAGCAGCTCCTGCCAACGACGGTGCTTGGCAAACGTTCAATGCTAAGGTGAAGTTCCCTCAAGCGGGTTACTACGAAGTGTGGGCGAAAGCAACTGACGATCAAGGCGTCAGCCAACCTTTTGCCATTGCATGGAATCCGAAAGGTTACCTCAACAACACTTTCCACCGCATCGCATTAATTGTACGAAGTTAAAGAGTCAATAGCAGAATGGTGAGAAATTAGGGGACATAACACGGTGAGAACAAAACAACCATCAGAGCGGGTACTCCCGCTCGCTTTCGCCCTTTTGGCTTTGTTGAGTGACCCTGTACTTGCGAATAACGACGAGTTGATTGCAGCAGGCGAGAAGCAAGCCATGGTTTGTAAAGCCTGCCATCAATTTGAGCCGAATGGCGTAACGGTGGTTGGACCGCCCTTATGGGGGCTAGCAGAGCGCAATATCGCCAGTTTTGAGGACTTCAATTACAGCGACGGAATTAGACAACATCAAGGAAAGTGGGACGCTGAAAAGTTGGACGCATTTTTATCCGCTCCGAATGACTTCGCGCCAGGAACCAACATGGTCTTCCCTGGCGTAACAGATCC
>NZ_JAWOUH010000350.1:0-766 GCF_033339295.1 Vibrio sp. 704
GTTTCCGCGATAAACGGTACTGGCTTCGCGGTACGCTCTGCCAACGTTACGTTGATGCGCTGTGCCGTTGCCGTAGAGCCCGTAAATGCGACACCTGCGATGGCGTCGTGAGAGGTTAGTGCATGACCAATCTCACCACCGCGACCAGGAAGTAATTGAATTACGCCAGCTGGGAAGCCAGCTTCCAGCATCAAATCAATCGCGCGAGCAGCAATCAAGCTGGTTTGTTCAGCCGGTTTAGCAACCACTGTGTTACCCGCAACAAGCGCCGCGGTTACTTGACCAAGGAAAATCGCCAGAGGGAAGTTCCAAGGGCTAATACAAACGAACACACCGAGACCTTCACGGCTAGAAATGCGTTTCACACCATCGAAACCTTCCAGTTCAAATGGTTGTAGGTTTTGCGCTTGTTTTGCGTAGTAACGACAGAAATCAACCGCTTCACGAACTTCATCAATGCTGTCGTGAATGGTTTTACCCGCTTCTTGATGACAAATCGCCACCAACTCCGCCAAGTTTGCTTCCATCAGGTCAGCAAGTGTTTCTAAACACTTCGCTTTTTGCTCAATCGCAGTGCCTTTCCATTCTGGGAATGCCGCTTGCGCCGCTTCAATCGCAGCGGAAACATGATCAAGAGTTGCAAAAGCGACTTGACCCACTTCAACACGACGATCGTAAGGCGCGGTAATGATCTCAGCGAGGTTTTCCTTGATCATGCTTTCGGCAAAACGTTCACCGTTGATCACAGGGCCCGCAATCCACTTAT
>NZ_JAWOUH010000351.1:0-766 GCF_033339295.1 Vibrio sp. 704
TTGCCGCATGATAAGTCGTTGGCAAAAGGCAACTTCGAGAGTTTTGATCAAGTCACCGCTTCTTGGGCGGAGCAAATTCGCTACTACACACGTAAATCTATTGAGATCGATACCGTAGTCGACAGCGTGCTTGAGCAGCAAGCGCAAGATATTTTCTGCTCATCGCTGGTGGATGACTGTTTGGCGCGCGGTAAAACAGTAAAAGAAGGCGGAGCGAAATACGATTGGGTATCTGGCCTGCAAGTGGGTATCGCCAATTTGGGTAACAGTTTGGCGGCGATCAAACATTTGGTATTTGAAGAAGCACAAATCAGCCAAACGGAATTGGCAAAAGCATTAGAAGAAGACTTCGATGGTATTGAGAACGAACAACTTCGCCAACGCTTAATCAACTTCGCGCCAAAATACGGCAATGACGACGATTATGTCGACCAATTGCTGGCTGATGCTTACCAAGTTTATATCGATGAGTTGGCGCAATTTGTCAACACACGTCATGGGCGCGGGCCAATTGGTGGTGGCTACTACGCGGGAACATCGAGCATCTCTGCTAACGTGCCATTTGGCGCATCCACGATGGCAACACCAGATGGTCGAAAAGCGAAAACGCCACTGGCGGAAGGCGCAAGTCCAGCATCGGGCTCTGACCGTTTGGGACCAACGGCGGTGTATAACTCAGTCGGTAAAATTCAAGCCAATAAAATCCTAGGTGGCGTGCTGCTTAACCAGAAGTTAAGCCCAGCGGCTGTCGCTTCAGAAGGGGATA
>NZ_JAWOUH010000352.1:0-765 GCF_033339295.1 Vibrio sp. 704
GTACCAACCGTGATACCTAACAACAGTGCCGTTGCAAAGCCGTGGATCATTGCCCCGCCCTGTACAAACAGTGCAATAACTACGAACAACGTTGTACCAGAAGTAATCAACGTACGGCTCAATGTTTGTGTAATCGAAGCATCCATGATGTCCGCAGGATCACCTTTACGCATCTTGCGGAAATTTTCACGAATACGGTCGAATACTACGATGGTATCGTTGAGCGAGTAACCAACAACCGTTAGCAACGCAGCCACGATAGTTAGGTCCACTTCAATCTGTAGGAATGAGAATACACCCAGCGTGATAATAATATCGTGCGCCAACGCCATTACAGCACCTGCCGCTAGACGCCATTCAAATCGCATTGATACGTAAATCAGGATACAGATGAGCGACACTAGGATCGCCAGACCGCCGGCTTCAGTTAGTTCATCACCAACGTTTGGACCAACAAACTCAATACGGCGCATTTCTACGCTTTCACCAGTACCTTCTTTGATCGCACCGATGATTTGGTTACCTAGCGTTTCGCCAGAAACGTCGTCACGAGGACGAAGACGCACCATCACATCGCGAGCACTACCAAAGTTCTGTACTGTCGCATCTCCGAAACCTTTTGCATCAAGTGCTGTACGGATTTCTTCAAGGTTAGCTGGTTTTTCAAAACCAACTTCGATTAGCGTACCGCCCGTGAAGTCTAGACCCCAGTTCAGCCATTTGGTTGATAATGTGAAGATAGAAGCGGCAATCATAAAGATTGAG
>NZ_JAWOUH010000353.1:0-765 GCF_033339295.1 Vibrio sp. 704
CACAGGCGGATGCTGTGGATTGGTCATCCATCCCGTGTCAGTAGTTTGCGCCGAGAGATTAAGAGAGAACAAACCCAACACCAACGCCATAAAGAATATGGACGCGAGTTGAGTCGCTTTAGTAATGTGATTCATAGTGATTCCTAATTAATAACAAGTGTAGAAAATGGCTGGCGTTTTCGGCCAGAACCACTTGTCATTCTCGGAACACACAAAAGGTAAGATGAATTCGATGCTTGTCGTAGATGGGCTCAGTCCATTGCCTTGCGTTAACAAAGGCACTGCATCGCCAAACTGCGGCTAAAACAATGCCAATGAACAAAACGACAATGAAGGCTTCGAGCTGATGCTGGGTAAACTGAATCAACTTTTCAGACAGTTCACACTTACTCGGCTCTTTGACTTTATCAGCTTTCACAACATGAGCATCATCGCTAGATAAAGCAGAAACCAAGGTTTGGTCATCACTCATCGAGCATGCCGAAACCAAACCAGAATTTTGCATCAGACACACGACGATGACCCAGCCAATCATTGCTAGCAGCCATTTCGCGCGCTTTTGAGGCGTGCCTTGTCGTGAAATCAATAAGCTCATAAAAAGTCAGATAAAGATGGAAACGCAGAAAATAATACGCAAGTTGTCGTAAAGCTCAAGTCGTTCGACCTTGCTTGCCGATATGATTGGTAAATAATTGTGATAATCTTAAACCCATCGCTTTTTGCAACACGCTCATTATGCTCAATAAAGTTAATCTCGCCGACATT
>NZ_JAWOUH010000354.1:0-765 GCF_033339295.1 Vibrio sp. 704
GGATTGACGAGCACATCTCCACCGAGATGTTAAGCGACGAAAAACATTGCGTACTTGCCAGTAAATGGAGTTTTGATACTGAGTTTGAAAAACATTTGGGCTTAATCGTCAAATCAAACAATATCGATTCTATCGCATCTAACTATTTGGGTATTCTCACCCACGTAGCTCAAAGCGACTGCATCGGAGTCATTCCGCTATCTTTGGCAAAGAAATGGGGGAAAACCTTTAATATTAAGCATTTTACTTCCCCTTTGGGCGCTTGCTTTATTCAATATCAAATCGCATACCACCAACGAAAAGCGAACTGTAAAAGGCATGGAGCGATGCGAGCGTTGATAAAATCTAAAGTATTAGAAGGTCAACAACGTATCATTTAATCAGTTGATTCCTCCCTACTTTTCAACAGATTTTATTGACAAAAAAGCCGTTGTTCATCAACGGCTTTCTTTTCACTTTCATTGCTTTAATACAACCGATTGATGAGAAAAGCTAAAAAGCGATACCTATCACGGCTTCCAACATTTTTAACTCTTCATGAGTCAAAAAATCCGTCGATTGCCTACTGAGCACACTGCTATTGAATTCAACTATTGCTACATTCTGTTGCTCGTCTTTTTCATTTTTTGGTTGCTCCGGGGAAAAGTTGGTATTTTGCGTAACCATATTTGCTCCTACCCTATGCTTTATTTAGAGAAGCACTAAGCCATTTACTTCCGCTGCTTATGCGAATTTTTTTATCATGTCAGAGAGTTCATTCGTACA
>NZ_JAWOUH010000355.1:0-765 GCF_033339295.1 Vibrio sp. 704
CAAGTTGATTTGATGGAATACCAAGGGAAAAATGCTAAAACCATCATTCGCGAACAACAAATTGCTCCGGGTGATTACGCCATATGCGTTTACGCGAAAGATGGCCGACAGTTGAATGATACATCTCTATCGTATGTCGAAAAAACTGATGGCTCAGTAAAAGGTCTTGTTGTTCCAAGTCGTGGTAGCTGCTTTGGCTTTAAGCCCGATACCAGCGATCAGGGTCGCTTGAAATTTTCCCCAAAAGGACAGTATGTAAAAGTTCAAACTGGGCACAATAGCTACGTTGTAGAGTTTGATTTGCGTAAAGGTCTGGCGGACCCAGTCGGCCAAGATCATATGAACATGAACTCGAATTCCGTAAGTTTGGTGAACGCATCAGATTCAGGCCATATCGCTGGCACGGTAAGTAACGTGCAATACCAAGCTTGCGAAGCAGACAGTGCTGCATGGAACGCGATTCATGATGTGCCTGCCGTTCACTCTGTTTACCTGTATGCGGGTTCCATGGATCGCTCAACCATGGGCGATATGGGCGCGACAGCTCCACTCAACGCGCCAGTTGCGGTAGCTAACGTGAATGAATCACAAGACGAAGAAGGCAATACAACCTACAGCTACGAGTTTGGTTACATTGGCCCGGGTACTTACAGCATTGGCTACACATGTACCGCGTATATTGATACGCCTGACGCTCATGAAACGTCAGAAGACGGTTTCTTGATTTACCAGCACTACACGCCAGTTGATGTTGTCGAGACAGAG
>NZ_JAWOUH010000356.1:0-764 GCF_033339295.1 Vibrio sp. 704
GTGTTCTTGACCGTTACGTTAATTGCGATTCTTTCTAGTACGGGAACGGAGTTAAGCGCCGGCTTTTTAGCGCTCAGTTTTGTTAAGCAGTTTGGTATCGGTGCGCTTCTTGGTTTTGCTGGTGGCTGGGTCTTGTGGAAAGTCATCAATCGCAATCAACTGCCGGATGGCTTGTACTCGATTTTGACCGTCAGCGGCGGCTTGATCATTTTCGCGCTGTCGAACTCGTTAGGCGGCAGCGGTATTTTGTCGATTTACCTCGTGGGTTTATTGCTGGGTAACCGTCCAACGCGCAGCCGTCATTCGATTCTGCATGTATTAGATGGTATGACGTGGCTAGCGCAAATTGGCATGTTCCTCGTGCTTGGTTTGTTGGTTACGCCGTCGAACTTGCTGAGTATTGCGGTGCCAGGCTTGGCGCTTGCGTTTGGTATGATTTTGTTTGCCCGTCCTATTTCCGTGTGGATTGGACTGCTGCCATTTAAGAGCTTCACGCCACGTGAAAAGTGGTTTGTCTCTTGGGTTGGTTTGCGTGGCGCGGTGCCAATCATTCTTGCGGTATTCCCTATGATGGCTGGTTTGCCAGACGCGCAGCTGTACTTCAACTTGGCCTTCTTCGTGGTTATGGTATCGCTGATCGTTCAGGGCGGTACGCTGACCAAAGCGATGTCGCTTGCCAAGGTTGAGTTGCCACCAAAGCCTGAGCCAATCTCTCGCACTGGTGTGGAGATTTACCCAACCAGTGCGTGGGAACTGTTTATCTA
>NZ_JAWOUH010000357.1:0-761 GCF_033339295.1 Vibrio sp. 704
TGTTCAATATCGACCTTGTTATCCGCAAGCCACCAGGTCATTACCTGTAAGTTCTTAATCGGAATCTCGATGGTTTCACTAAAATTCGATGGAGAAAACTGCATGCCATTGTATTTGATGGTGTATTCATCATCCGGTTTCGAGTATTCCGGATTGTAGTTTCTCAGATAAAGACGCAAGTCATGGCTTGGGTTTTGCCCATTGCCCGCCTCTTCATAATGAAGCTTTAATCGGATGGTATGGTAATTAGAAAGATCGATGCCATGCGTTGGCTTCGCTACATCGGTATAAACCGAGATACCGCAATACGGCCAAGCATAACTGCTTTTTTTCAGCTCACAATTGAGTACCAAGCTTTGCGCATCATAGGTGATATCGGCCGTACTTAGCCCACCTTCGCTCGCATCTTTTGTCGCATAAATATTGAATTGTTCAGGTGTGATGACGAGCTTACGCGTGTCACCTAACACACTGTACAGAGCAACTAAACTGATCGTACAAATCGAAAGAGCGAAGATTAATTTGTGTATCCACTTCATAGGCAAGTGACCTGCTTAACTTATATACAACACAGTGTACTCAATGATATTTCGAACTTCAAATAAAGTCATTTATCAAGAAACAAAATTACTTTTGGCTTGAGTTCTTATTTCCGATACATGGTAACGCGTTTTGAACCGTTATCACGGTTTAAAATTGTCCAATTTGATGACTTACTTGTTATTTGCGAAGCAATTCACAACCACTCAAGAGAGGTACCA
>NZ_JAWOUH010000358.1:0-758 GCF_033339295.1 Vibrio sp. 704
CAAGCAGACGGTGATCCATAAGTCGCTTTAACCTCTTTTATTCGATTTAAAATTCGCTCTGCATCTTTAGGCTCAAATTGAGCAGATACAGGCAGATACCCCCAATTGTCTTGTGCGTAGTCGCTACATTTGACAGCATCCTTCTCTGTCATAATCACATTCGCCCCTTGCAGAGCCAATGCTTCAAGTTCTTTTTGGTCAAAGCCTTGATGGTCAGCAAAACCTTTCGTGACTTTAACATCCGCATGCATTGATTCTAGTGTATTAAAAAACCGAGGTGGATGCCCGATACCGGCAAATGCCACCAGCGCCTTTAACTCACTCACATCAACTTGCTGCTTGGTCTTTAGGTTGATCGCTTTTGATGGCGCTAGAGACATCGAGATCTCACCCTGATGGGCCAAACCACCATTGGTGATGATAAAGTCAACTTCCTGAAGTCGCTCAACACCTTCGCGCAATGGACCAAGCGGAATCAAACACTCATTACCAAAACGACGATTTCCATCAACAATCACAAGTTCAACATCACGCTCTAGAGCATAATGCTGCAAACCATCATCGGTAATGATGATATCCACATCTAACTCTAATAGCGCTTTCACGGCGTTTGCACGTATAGGATCGACTGCAACAGGTGCTCCGGTGCGTCGGTGGATGAGTTTAGGTTCATCACCACAATGTTGAGTAGGAGTATCATCATTTAACACCAGCGGATACTGCGGAGCCTTCGCACCGTATCCTCGAGACACCACTCC
>NZ_JAWOUH010000359.1:0-757 GCF_033339295.1 Vibrio sp. 704
ATGGTTCGGTGTGAAAGAGATGCCACCAGTGGCACCAACAGGCACTATTGCAAGAGCGCTAATTGAGCAGACCGTTAGTGATATTCTTTCAGACTGAGATGCTGATCGTAAAGGAAGTAAAGGTTAAAAATTAATCATTTTTGAGACATCACTGTTGCTAGACTAGCTTGGTATGACGTTCTGTATTGATGGGTTTATAAATAATGGAGTATACCGAATGAAGTTGAAATCAGCGTTATGGCTAGGATTAGTATCGTGCACAATGGTAAGCATGTCGGCAAATGCAAGTATCGAAGTAAAAGCGAAGCGCATGTTGACAGAAAATACCATGACAGAAAATGTAACCAAGGTGCAGCAGGCTTGTGGTAATGAAGTACTAGAAACCAATATCGATTGGGCTCAGTGGGATAATTATGATTTTTCTGAAGCTCGACTTGATAAAGTAAAAACCACAGGTTGGTTAGGTGGCCTTATTAACTACATCTATGATGATATGGTGAAGTTGTGCACGACAACTGAGCACGCAGCTTTGTATAAAGAAGAGTTTCAAAAAGTTCAAAAAATCCAATTCGTAGGTCAAGATTCAGTGAATGCGAAAAAAGCAGGTTTCGCGTTAGATGAAGGTGGTAGCGTACTCAAAGTTGCCCTGAATCCAAATGCGGCTTACGACTCTTCAACGTTGAAGTACCTTAAGCAGGCATGGAACTAAAACGATGAAGAAAACGTTATTGTCGTTATTCATGGTGTCCGTCAGCTT
>NZ_JAWOUH010000360.1:0-757 GCF_033339295.1 Vibrio sp. 704
GTAAAACTCGGCGTAATAGCCAGCGCGCAAATACAAGTACAAGGCTTCAAGCTCATCACTACCACCGCCAGTATAGGCCTTCGCCAAAGTCACCGTATGCTTTGCCACGTTGTACATGTGGTCAGAATCAAACGCCGCTTCTTGCACTCGGCTTTGAGCAGAGAACAGCTCGTTGATGCAACTTGCACCTTGAGTTTTTATCGCGCTGATCAAGTCGTTGCTGTTGGTGGTTGTGAACGATTCTACGTCACAAACCACGCTTGCCGCTTCAACCGATTGGGTAGCCCGCGTACGTAACGTCTGTTTCGGTAGCTGTGGTAACAATTCAGTCGGTGCATACTCAGGCTGCGCCGTTTCTACACCGTGTTCGTGCTGATGATGTTCAACTTTCTCTGTGACTTGCGCTACTGGCTCGCTCATTGCGAACGCAGCAGTGCTGCTCAAGGTTGCCGCAATCGCGACGCTGAGGGTTTTCAGTTCCATCTTTGTTCTTCTATATCATGTGTTCCTTAAATGCCGATACCACGTGACATCACTTCGTGCTCTTTTCACAACGAAGAGCACCCTCATATAAATCTGAACGAGCTTTAAAATAAACAATTCATTAACAAACAAATTTAGCGGTATCACTTTTTAGTACCCAATTCGCCACACTACGAACTTTATTAAAATCGATTTGCTCAATAGACTTTGATGAACTAGCACTTAAAGACGCTACAACGAAGGATTTTGGCGTTATGAAAAAACCAAGCTACAC
>NZ_JAWOUH010000361.1:0-757 GCF_033339295.1 Vibrio sp. 704
CTTGCAAGGGCGCGATGCGTTTATGCCATGGAACAAGATGAAGTTCACTGAACGCGGGCTTGCCACCATTCAGAAAGGTTTGGATTTAATGGCAAATCAACCTATGCCGACTCAAGAGCAGCAGCGTTTACAAGGGCTACCAGAATATCAATTGGCTACTGCGATGGCGGCCACTACTTACACTTCGCTTCCGGATATGTTTAATCACTTTGAGCGTGGGTACGAGCTGTACCTGACTCTGCTTGATGAACCGAGCTTCAATCAACAACCGTTCGCGGCAACGGCTTGGGTTTACCTTTACGCCATTGAAGCAGCGCTGCGTGCAGAGGACATGGAGCAAGCGCAGAAATGGTTGGCGAAAATGGAAAGTTTCGATAGCACTCACTTAGAAACGCAAACTGCCAAAGCGTTACTGGCTAAACATTAAGGAGGCGTCATGATCGTTTTCAGTCAACTTAGTCGCGATTACACCCTCGGCAGCCAAACCGTACGCGCGTTGCAAGATGTCTCTGGTGAGGTGTTTGCCGGTGAAATGGTGGCGCTGTGTGGGCCTTCCGGCT
The DNA here is from genome assembly GCF_033339295.1 of Vibrio sp. 704. NCBI lineage: Bacteria > Pseudomonadati > Pseudomonadota > Gammaproteobacteria > Vibrionales > Vibrionaceae > Vibrio > Vibrio sp. 704. The sequence continues at coordinate 561 of NZ_JAWOUH010000361.1, forward strand.
CAGGAAAAAGTACCTTACTCAATGTGCTTGGCATGTTGGATTCACAATATCAAGGTCAGGTAACGTTTGCTGGTCAACCTTACCCGAGCGGACAAATGCAGGCTGCGAAAATGCGCCGTGAAAAGCTGGGTTTTATATTTCAAAAATTCAATTTGGTGCCAGTGATGACGGCTTTGGAGAACGTCGCTTATCCGTTG
>NZ_JAWOUH010000362.1:0-756 GCF_033339295.1 Vibrio sp. 704
GTCTGTCTTTTACGGTTAAAAATCGGCTGACGAGCGACATACGTTGTATTCATGCGATAGAACTACCTATAAATGGCTTAGGATTTTGCAGCCGCTAATAATGCGCCACAACCCATAAACATTGAACCGAATACTTTGTTAATTTTACCCATGATCTTGTCTGAACGGATAAAGCGTCCCATCTGCGCCGCTAACGTGGTGTAACCCAACATTACGCACGCATCAATCACCACTGTCGTCACCCCTAGCGCCAACAATTGCGTCAGTTGGTCTTTTGCAGGGTCGATAAACTGTGGGAACAACGCCACCAAAAAGACGATCGATTTAGGGTTAGTCAGGTTAATTAAAACGGCTTTATACAATAATGCGCTACCTGACATCTCTTTGTGACTCTCATTGGCAATCAAGCCTGAAGTATCACGCCATTTCTGAATACCCAACCATACAAGGTAAGCCGCGCCTACCCATTTAATGATAGTAAACGCAGTTGCCGATTGTGCCACCAGCGCACCGATGCCAGCGCCAACCAAGGCGATGTGAATCGCGAGCCCGATTTGCAGACCAACAATCGCGCCAAGCGATTTACGCGTGCCGTAACTCAAGCCATTGCTGATTGAGTTAACCGTGCCAGAACCCGGAGCCAAACTAAAAACGATTGCAGTTACCACATAGGCCAACCAAACGTGGGTATCCATTGCATTTCCTCACTAATTCTTCGATGATACATCGCGTCTACAATGTATCTTCAGGTAATCG
>NZ_JAWOUH010000363.1:0-756 GCF_033339295.1 Vibrio sp. 704
TTACCCAACTTGGCGTGGTTAGCTGGGGAATAGGGTGTGCACGTCCGGGTATGTACGGCGTGTACAGTGATATTGCAGCATTACGCAGTTTTGTGGATGGCGTCATCGGCACTTCAACGCCTCCGAAAGATAACGTTTCTGTTGGTTACACTGCTAATCAAACGTTGCCAGCGTTTAATGTTGGCGAACTCAAGCAGCATGGATTTGTGATTAGTAATTCGGGAAATACTGCATTCACTGTCGAAAATGTACGCATTGGCGGCTCAGGAGTGACTGATGCAGCACTGATTGCCAACGATCAATGTTCTCAAACAACGTTAGCTGCAAATACGAGCTGTCATGTGGATGTGGAGTTTGGCGCATCACAAGCGGGTGAAGCTAGAGTGACGTTGAACTTTGGCGTTGATAAAGCCAGTACGTTATATCAAGCGGTTGTGTCTGCAACAGCCAAATCGGTAACGTCGCCACCAACAGGAAGCTGTGCAAACGAATGGCAAGCCTCATCTGTTTACAATAAAGGCGATACGGTCACGTGGAATGGAAAAGTGTGGCAAGCGCAATGGTGGACTCAAGGCGATAACCCAGCAGAATCGGGTTCCTGGGGCGTTTGGCAAGCCGTGAGCGATGCAAATTGTACGTCACATCAAGATCCGGTCATCCCGCCAACTGAGCCGCCAGTTGTGTCTGTTCCTTCAATTAACATCTATCAAGCAGGATCTCAATACCTCGCTGGCGATGTTGTGACTAATCAGGGCT
>NZ_JAWOUH010000364.1:0-755 GCF_033339295.1 Vibrio sp. 704
CCACTTTCATTGCTGAAAACAATCAATTGTCGCTCTGGTGATTGCTCAGCGTGTACAAGTAAATTCTGAGCGTAGTTAAGGGTTGTATCGCAGAACCAAACCGTATCTCTGTTGATATTTGGTGAGTTTGAATCGCTCCATTTTGGCTCGCCTAAACTTTTGACTTGTGAACCTAACTTGCCAACGACTTTACAAAATTGCCAAGTGTGCTGCCAAAATGCGTCATTGTGTTCAATAGACCAGCGGTGTAATGACGCATAATCGCTAATCTCATTACTTGCGCTGTTTCGTGCATTAGTGCTCTCGATAAATCGGAGCAGGTTACTGTCTCTGACTCGCTCAGCGGATGGCGACCAAATAGGAGTTTGGCTTGGCATAGTTCCCTCTATATTCAATCCATTGTTAACTTACATTGATCAAAAAGGGCGAGCATCATCTGCTCGCCCTTGGTCGGTTTATTTATAGTTGCTCAGCGAGCTGAGGCAATATCTCAAACAGATCGCCGACTAACCCATAATCTGCCACTTCGAAGATAGGGGAGTCCGGATCTTTGTTGATCGCAACAATCACTTTCGACTCTTTCATGCCGGCAAGGTGTTGGATTGCACCAGAGATCCCGACGGCAATGTAAAGCTTAGGCGCGACGATTTTACCGGTTTGACCGACTTGTAAGTCGTTAGCGACAAAACCTGCATCGACGGCAGCGCGAGACGCGCCAATCGCCGCGCCGAGTTTGTCGGCGACTTTTTCGATAA
>NZ_JAWOUH010000365.1:0-755 GCF_033339295.1 Vibrio sp. 704
AGCTAACAAAGCGGGCTTCGCTGCCAGCGAGTTGCTCTGCAATGGCTACACGAGTATCGTTTCCTGACTGAACCACCAATCCTCGATATAAATCAGACAGAGACACAGATGTGTTTACTTCGATGAACATTTTGGAAGAATCTGGGAAGTTTTTCGCCCAAGCGTTGCGACTAATGACAACTTGATCATCGAGACTGATATTGCCAGCGTTTACTTCTTGTCCTGCAACATAAGCAGTCATCAACTTAGTTAAGCTCGCTGGGTTTAATCGCTTGTCTGCATCGCGCTCTACCAACACTTTACCTGTGTGATAGTCCATCAGTACATAACCGCGAGAGCTTAATTCAGGTGCATTAGGGACAACTGTTGGTGCAGCAAAGGCAAAGTGAGAGAAGGTAACAAGGCCGGTAAGGAAAGTCGTGTTGAATAAGGTAATTTTTCTCATAGTGACATCTAATCTTATTAGCAATCTGTGGCTTACAAACTAAGTCGAGTATATTGAAACGCCATTCAGTTACAGCAGCAATGTTACGATTCGTTACCTTTACTCAATGTTTGTCGAGAAGAATGAGAGATGAGTAGAAATTTTCCGCCCATAAATGTGATGCCCAAACGAGATCACGAAAGAACGGCCTCACGTCAATGACAGCGAGAATCCACATTTTTAGATAAGCAGATCTCTAAAACAAATCGTTCAAAATATGAAAAAGCACCCGCACAAACGGTGATGTCAGGGAGAGTACCTGTGCGGGCTT
>NZ_JAWOUH010000366.1:0-754 GCF_033339295.1 Vibrio sp. 704
GTTCTTATTTTTTGACGCTAAATAAATGCATACAATTGCACTAATTTTGTAATAAATTATCCAACCAGAATCTAAATTACAATTTTTAATATGCCGTTCTGTGTTACATACAAAGGTTACTTGCTCAAGACGATATCCAGATCACACAAGGCCAAGTAAGCGATTACATTGTGAAAACAATTTACGAACGCGTTAACTACAGTTCATGTTTGAAATACCAAGATATAACAAATGTGTGAATATAAAATGAATAGTTCAACTGAATGTTGTTTACAGAAAAGACACTTGTAGATTCAGACAAAACAAATCGCTAAAAGTGGGAAAACAGAGCTTAAAAACGGTAGGGAAAGGAGCAGATGGAAACCCGCTTAGACAGGTGGATATAAAAATAAAGGCAGCGTATTTGCTGCCTTTATTTTATAAGTTGAGCTTAAGCTTTCGCTTTTTTACGTTTATCAGTGATTTCCCACTTACCATCAACGTAAAGTGCAGTCCAACCACTTGGTTTACCGTCGTCTTCTGAACGAACATAGTTCTCTTTCGTCTTACGGCTAAAGCGAACCACGGCTGGGCGACCATCTGGATCCTCTTGAGGAGCCGTTGTTAGGTACTTAAACTTCTCTGGTAGACGCTCTTCAAAACGCGCCAGTTCAGAGACTAGAGGTGCTCTTGTTTCACGCGATTTAGGGAAGTTGCTTGCCGCCATAAATAGGCCAGAAGCACCATCACGAAGCACGAAGTACGCATCTGAGTT
>NZ_JAWOUH010000367.1:0-753 GCF_033339295.1 Vibrio sp. 704
CCGTCAATCGCGATTTTAATATTCAAGATTGGGAAAAAAGCGTCGTTCTCGATTACGGCAAACTGACTTTCCCACCGGTATTGGAAGAGACACAGCCACAATTAACTCAGCGTCAGAAAGCGGAATACCGCGAAGATTTGGATAACCTACGCAACCAACTGTCGGTGATCGATCAACAAGTTGAGCAAAAACAGCAAGACTTGGTCGAGATTGAAGCGCGAGTGCGTAACTTACGCCAAAGCTACCAATACGCGAAGAAAGAACTGGATATCACCCAACCGCTGGCGGATGAAGGCGTTGTTCCGCGCATTGAGCTACTCAAATTGCAGCGCCAAGTGAACGACACTCGCCGTGAAATGACATCTAGCGAACTGAAAATCCCAGTGATCAAATCGGCCATCAAAGAATCCATGCTCAATCGCATCGATGTGGCGTTGAAGTTCCGTTCCGAACAACAAGAGAAACTCAATAATGCTCAAGACCAACTGTCTGCATTAGTTGAATCGGCTGTTGGCTTGGAAGACCGCGTAAACCGCACGGTGGTTGTCTCTCCGGTGACAGGCAAAATCAAAACGCTGAACGTCAACACCGTTGGCGGCGTTATCCAACCGGGTATGGACATCGTTGAAATCGTACCAACCGAAGACACCTTGTTAGTTGAGGCGAAAATCGCCCCGAAAGACATCGCTTTTCTACGCCCGAACCTAAATGCCATCGTAAAATTCACCGCGTATGACTTTACAAAATACGGCG
>NZ_JAWOUH010000368.1:0-753 GCF_033339295.1 Vibrio sp. 704
GACGCAGCTGAAGATAAATTGGATAAGCCACCAAACATCGTAAAAGGTGCCGCATTTGATGGCGTTGAGCTACACACCGAAGGTCTTTTCAAAGACAAAGACCAAAGCCTTGTGAGCACAAGTCTGACGCATAATTTAGCGGGCACAGGCATTGAAGTTGAGCAAGTTGGCAACCTAATTGTTCTACACCCGACCACGATCGTAGAAAAATCCGGTGATTTTGAGATTGTTCTAACGGCGCAGGACAAAAACTCTAACGGGGATGTGCTATCAACTGTGAGCACAGTATTCGAAATCGAAATCGAATCTGCAAACTTACCACCAATGGTTGTTGAAGCAGAGCAAGCTCGCCTGCAATCCATTGTTGATGGCTGGTACCTACAACAGGGCGAACTGTTTGAACAAACGCTCGATGTTTCTGGTTTGTTCCAAGATAAAGACGGTCAGATCACCGACTACTCAGCGGACTACGTAGGCATTGAAGGCCTATCAGCAATTGAAGATGGCAATGCGATTGTCACCATTAAAGGCACACCGACAAAAGCTGGTGAATCTGGTGCAGCACTTACCATTAGCGCAACAGATGGTCATACCGCGGTGCAGATTGCACTCAGCATGCCAGAAGTAAAAGAAGGCGTTACGCCACCACCAGTAGTACCGACTTTGGGCTTCACGCAAGCGCACTTCAACGGTCAAGAATGGAAAATGGGTAGCTTTGCACAGAAAGATGGTGAAATTGGCTATGCCATGTTG
>NZ_JAWOUH010000369.1:0-751 GCF_033339295.1 Vibrio sp. 704
TGGTGCCATTTCGCTAGCGATTTTGCCAGTGGCTGAATATCCGCAAATTAGTCCACCGTCGGTTAGCGTAACGGCGTACTACACTGGCGCAAGTGCCGAAGTGGTTGAACAGGCCATCGCCGATCCGATAGAGACATCGGTGAACGGCGTAGAAAACATGATTTACATGTCTTCGAAAAGTGCTAACGATGGTTCGTACAGCTTAAACGTTACGTTTGATGTTGGTACCGACCCAGATATGGCGCAGGTGAACGTGCAAAACCGAGTGTCACAGATTGAGTCAAAACTGCCTCAGGAAGTGCGCATGGTCGGCGTGACGGTGAAAAAGCGTTCTCCTGACCTATTGATGGTTCTGAACTTCTATTCACCAGACGGCAAGTATGATGACCAATTCTTAATTAACTACATCAACTTGAACGTAAAAGATCAGTTGGCGCGTGCGAAAGGCATCAGTGAAGTAAATGTAATTGGTGGTGGTGAATACGCGATGCGCGTGTGGTTGGACCCAGAAAAAATGGCCAACCTCAAGCTAACGACATCGGATGTATATGCTGCTTTAGCGGAGCAAAACGTTCAGGTTGCTGCTGGCCGTGTTGGTGCCGCGCCGTACAATAACCCGCAAGAAGTGCAGTTCAACCTAGTGACGAAAGGCCGCTTAGAAAGTGTGAGCGAGTTTGAAAACGTTGTTCTTCGTGCCAATCCAAATGGCTCTACGGTTTATCTAAAAGACGTTGCTCGTGTTGAACTGGGT
>NZ_JAWOUH010000370.1:0-749 GCF_033339295.1 Vibrio sp. 704
CTCTTAACCAAATCAATATTAAATAAATCCAGCTCTATCCAATCGACATTGACATTGACGCAACCAGATAATTCATCTGCTATATGAAGTTTAAAATTGGACGTAGAATAGACTACCCAAACAATCAAGTTTGTTTTTAAACTTTTATATGTTTCGTCATTTATTTTTACTGGTTTCAACATAAAGCTACTCCATTAGCAATCCGTAATAACATTGGCACCTTCAGGCCTTAGTATTCCTAAACTCTCGGCAGGCAATATGGTTTCAAAAGCTGGAGTACTCCCTACTGCATTAATTAAAGCAGCTAAAACAAAAAACTGAAAAGTATAATTAACCGCCCTCGCTCTAACGTATTTGATTTGTGCAAATTGCGCGTTTAATACGTCACTTGACGCAGGTGGTGTGGATAAAAATCCAGAAACATCGACGCTTGCACCTGCTTCATCAAGATAATCAATCTGCAAATTACTGGCGGTGAACCCTGATGGGTAAAGGTTAGACACCGACGGCAAGCTCGGAATGTCATCCCTATCGGCGATGTAACACACGGTCGCAAGCCTTGCAGCTCTTCTGGTGACCTCATTGACCATTTGCACGGAAAAAAAGTACACCGCAAACTCCATGATCAAAAACAGCACCAACATCACCGCCAGCGCTATCAACGAGAACTCAATTTGAGTTACCCCTTTCTGTTTCGCTATTAATCGTTTCATGGACCTGTCCTCATAGACGTGCTCGCTCCAATGCTA
>NZ_JAWOUH010000371.1:0-749 GCF_033339295.1 Vibrio sp. 704
CAGGTAAATCCTTCGAAGAAGCGTGTGCACTTGCTAACGCAGCTGCTGGCGTTGTCGTGGGTAAACTGGGTACGTCGACGCTGTCTGAAATTGAATTGGCAGAAGCGGTTCATGGCAGTCAAGATACCGACTTTGGTGTCATCTCAGAAAAAGCACTGATTGAAGCGGTGAAAAAAGCACGCGCTCGTGGCGAGAAAGTCGTCATGACCAATGGCTGTTTTGATATTCTTCACGCTGGTCATGTGTCTTACCTTAATCATGCTGCTGAGCTAGGTGATCGCCTAATTGTCGCAGTAAATACCGATGAGTCTGTAAAGCGTTTGAAAGGCCCGGGTCGTCCAGTAAACCCAACCGATCGCCGTATGGCAGTATTGGCAGGTTTAGGTGCAGTTGACTGGGTTGTACCGTTTAGTGAAGATACGCCACAGCGTCTGATCTCTGAAGTGCTGCCAAGCATGTTAGTGAAAGGCGGTGACTACAAACCAGAAGAGATTGCCGGTGGTAAAGAAGTGATTGCAGCAGGTGGTGAAGTTCGTGTTTTGAACTTTGAAGATGGTTGCTCAACCAGCGAAATCATCAATGCAATTAAAGGCGGCAAAGGCTAAGCCTTACTGCTTTGAACAACACTATCTGAAAGGTCGCTGCAAAGCGGCCTTTTTGTTTTTCTATGCTTGCTGTCCTACGTTACGTTCTGGTATGGCAATGCATTTGCGAGATAATCGCTAGGCGTACAATGTTAGGTAATTTGC
>NZ_JAWOUH010000372.1:0-748 GCF_033339295.1 Vibrio sp. 704
TTTATTGTAGGGGTAGCCTTGTTTCAGTTCAGAATTTGGTGCATTCAAGTTGCCGACAAAGCCCAATGTCGGAATCGGTGTGTCGAGATATTGTCTACTCGTCCAAACTTGCTTTTTATCTGCATCACTTAACGGTTGTAGGCTTTTGAATAGCCAATCCTGCCGGCTGCTCATAAAGACAATATTGTGAGGGTCGCTGGCGACGAACACGCTGTCAGGTTGTTGCCAGTTATCTTCAATTTTACTCAAGTCCATTTTTACGACCACGATTCCCAACACGCCGCCAGCATAAATTATTGGATATGAGTAGTAATAGCCACGTTGGCCGGATGTTGAGCCCAGAGCGTAATATTAGCTGCTTTCACCGCTGATGGCTTGTTTGAAGTAAGGTCTAAAAGCAAAGTTGCGTCCAATAAAAGAGCGCTTTTTACGCCAGTTACTTGCTGCAATGGTCGTGCCCCATTGATCAATCAAATAAGTATCTGCCGCTTCAATAACGTTGTTCACCGATTCTAGATAGCGATTGGTGATTTCGAGTTGAGCGCTATTTGAAGGATTCAGTAGAGCTTCAAAAAGAGGATCATCTTTGGCTAAAAGATTGGGTATATGGGCGTATTTATCGAGCTTATTTTTGATGTGGCTAGAAAATTGTTCGAGCTGTGATTGGTGTTTATCTAGCAAAGATTGATAGCTGTGTTGCCACACCCAGCGCCCGCCCACAATGGCGCACAGGAAATATAAGGCGAAA
>NZ_JAWOUH010000373.1:0-745 GCF_033339295.1 Vibrio sp. 704
TAACAGCACCGGTTTGGCGAAGTAGAGTGCAGGAACAAGCAATAACACCAGCAGAGACACACCAATCACGGTATTGATGGGAAGGTTTAATTTTCCATTCATGCGCGTCCTCTACTGATGAGGTGGTAAATCGGAAGGTTGAGCCGCTTCTTCACCTGCTTCTTTTGAGGATGCAGCAGACGACGAAGAAGATTTGGCTAGCTGACCACTCAAATCCATCGCGCCATTGAGCAGCAAACTGATGGAGGAGAGAGATGACGTGACGCGAGACAGTCGCCCAGCTTTCGCAACAGCAATCGCGGCAAAAGCGCTCAACCCAAGCGCAGTCCACGGGTTTTCTTGCACGAATCGGTTCGAGGTAAATTTGAGGGTTTGCTTATCCAGCAAGCATTGCTCCAAAGCCGCTTTACCCTCGATGCGTTTTATCTGCATGGCTCGGTCGAGTTTGGTTAGAGAACGCATGCCAGCCCTCCTGCAATTGGTCGGTTGTATTTTTGAAACCAAGGAAGTGTGTCAGCCGCTTCTGCCACCACGCCAACCCAACTAGCGCTAGACCTAACGACACAATAAACACGCCAACACTTAGCAGTAGTTGAGCGGTAAAGTGGTACGTCACTACACCCGCAGCCAAACACACACTGAAGATAAACAGCACCGACAGCAGCGTAAAAATAATACTGAACATCACGATTTGGCGCGCAGCCGCCACGTTGACTTTCATCTCTAGCAAAAACAAATCCAACGT
>NZ_JAWOUH010000374.1:0-745 GCF_033339295.1 Vibrio sp. 704
GAGAACTTTTGTGTCATGTAGCCAATTTTGAGCCGCAGTTGTTCGGATTGTTTTGGGATTTCTAATCCAAGCACATCCACACTGCCTTCGCTTGGGCTGAGAAGGCCGGTGAGCACACGAATGGTGGTCGACTTACCACAACCATTTGGCCCCAAAAATCCGTAAATGCTGCCTTTGGGCACGTTGAGTGTGATGTTATTGATAGCAGTAAAGTCGCCGAACTTTTTGACCACATTTTGAGCTTGAATTGCATACTCGGTCATTGGCTTACTCCACCAAATCTACTTGGGCAGGTACACCTGACGGCAACGTTTTTGCAGACTCAGGTAAATCAACTTCTGCTAGATACATCAATCGTGAACGTTCTTCTTCGGTTAGTGCGAAGTAGGGCGTGAATGAAGGCTCACTAGCCACCCAACGAACGGTGCCTTGTAATGGACTCTCAAGACCATCGACATTCACCGTCACGGTTTTCCCAGGAATAAACCCGATTCGATAATCGGCAGGAACATACACTCGCGCATACGGTACGCGGTTGGCTTGAATCACGGCAACCACACCGTTCACTGGTACGCGTTCGCCAAGATTGTAAGGCAAATTATCGAGCGTACCGTCACGCGTGGCCGTGATGGTGAGTTCTGCCAGCTTTTGCTCTTGCAACGCCACTTCGGCTTTTGCCGCCATTAAAGCGGCTTTAGCTTGTTCGATGTCTTCGAGGCGAGAACCTGCGGTGAGCTTACTGAAC
>NZ_JAWOUH010000375.1:0-745 GCF_033339295.1 Vibrio sp. 704
GTCTGAGTATGGTGAGCGTCACTCTGTGAGCCGCTTAATTGGTGCTCCTCCAGGTTATGTTGGTTATGATCAAGGTGGCTTGTTAACTGATGCCGTTATTAAGCATCCTCATTCCGTTGTTTTGTTGGATGAGATTGAGAAAGCGCACCCAGCTATCTTTAACTTGTTACTGCAAGTGATGGATAACGGTACGCTAACGGACAACAATGGTCGCAAGGCCGACTTCCGTAACGTGATCCTTGTGATGACCACTAACGCGGGTGTGGCTGAAACTGAGAAGAAATCGATCGGTTTAATCCAACAAGATCATAGTCATGATGCCATGGCAGAAATTAAGAAGGTGTTCACTCCGGAGTTCCGTAACCGTCTTGATAATATCATCTGGTTTAATAGCCTAGATGAAAGTGTTATCCATCAAGTGGTTGATAAGTTTATTGTCGAGCTTCAAGTCCAGTTGGATGCTCGCGGAGTATCCATGGAAGTATCGCAAGATGCTCGCCATTGGTTAGCACATAAAGGTTATGACAAAGCGATGGGGGCACGTCCAATGGGCCGTGTAATCCAAGAGCAATTGAAGAAACCATTGGCAAATGAACTGTTGTTCGGATCACTTGTTGATGGTGGTACGGTGAAAGTGTCGTTAGTAAATGATGCGCTTGAATTTGAATATTTGAGTGAGAAAGAAGCAGCAATGCACTAACGTTTGTCGTCAATTTCAAATCAAAAGCGTGCGATTGGTCGCACG
>NZ_JAWOUH010000376.1:0-744 GCF_033339295.1 Vibrio sp. 704
CACTTTGACTCGCCAGCCTACTTGCCCTGACGGCAATTGACATTGAGTTAGCAGCGAGGACTTTTGCTGTGACAGTAAGTCTTGTTGGTAACGTTCTGCCTGCGTTTTTGACGTACAGCTGAATACTTCAACAACCGATTTAAATTCTGCGCTGTTGTTCGAAATGTTGTTGAGCTGGCCAATACTCGGGCCCCAATCATGCTCATTACCTATCAGCACGCTGTCACCAATGCCATCGACCACGATTCTCGGCTCGATAATGAACATGCGAACTGTGCGGCGCGTTGTGTTGGTGTTACTACGGAACAAAGCGCCTAGGTATGGAATGTCGCCCAACAGCGGGACTTTACGTAGCTGATGGCTCACTTCGTCTCGGTATACGCCACCAATGAGTAAGCTTTGCCCTTGTTTTACCGTCGCTAACGTACTGATTTCGGTTTTACGTACTGATGGAAGATCATCCACACCACCATCTGGGATCTTTGCGCCATCTTCTAAGTGAAGGCTCAAGTTGATCTCTGGTCGCGTCGCGAATCTGTCGCCGACGATACGAGGCACAATGCGCAACAAGGTGCCATACGTCACTTCTTCCAAAGCCGCCGTCTCTTTGCCAACCAATTTGACGTAAAACGTGCTGCTGTTGTTTAGCACCGCTTCGACGTTTTCTTGCGTGAGCAGCGTTGGTCTGGAAACGACTTGCGCACTGCCTTTCGATTCCAATAAACGAATTTGTGCCAACAAGTA
>NZ_JAWOUH010000377.1:0-744 GCF_033339295.1 Vibrio sp. 704
TTTTGCTTTTGATGTGTTTAAAGGCGAAGTAAGCAAACACAGAGAGCGATCCCAACAAACCGCCACGGCTTTGTGTTTGTATCACTGCGAAAAACAGGATAAAGCAGGTGATAAGCGCGAAGAGTCGTAATAGGGTCGGCGAGCGTTTTTCCATCAATTGACTAACGGTAAAGGCGAGAGGAAACATCAACACGAGTGCCAAGTCGTTAGGGTCGCCCAGCACTGAACCAATGGAACGCCCAATCGACACGCGAGTGCCTTCGACTAAATCAATGCCGTTCGCTGCGTTGTTAAGCGCGACTAACCCAATCAACATGCCGGCGACGATGATCGCTTTGGACATTTGAGCAAGCTGCTGAGGTTTGGTGATCAGCCAAGTGATCGCCAAGGTCATCACAATGATTTTCCAATACGTATTTTTAAATACCGTGATGGCAATATCTCGGCTAGAGGCGAACACAATCCCGATGATAACCAGCCCCCAGAAAATGCACAGCCACTTGAGTGAAGGGTGCCAGAATGCCGTAAGTTGACGACTTAGCAGTAGATGAAAAGCTAGCGCAGCTAACGCGCCAAGGGATAGAAGCAATGGAATTTTAAAGCTGTAAATGGCAGGAAACGCTTCGTGAATACGGAAAAAAGAGAAGATAACGAACAGTGTCACGAGCCAAAAGGTTTGATTGAGGACGAATAGCAATGCCAACGGTGCAAAGCACACTGCCACAATCAAAATGGGGTGAGGCA
>NZ_JAWOUH010000378.1:0-743 GCF_033339295.1 Vibrio sp. 704
AGGACTTTTGGTTCCGATTGGTGGATGGTCAATGCCAAGCGCCAGCGCGCATCATATGGTGGTAAGGGAAAGCGATAAACCGCAAGTTGAGGCATTTACTCATTGGGTCATGCAAAGTCTATAAGCTTAAAAGTCCTGCATCTTCGAATAAGTGAAAGTGGTTTCCTGCGATTGAGCTAACAAAGTTGGGTGCTTTTTGGGCGGCAGTTAAAACAAGATTCGTTACTTAAGGTATAAAATGACGCTTGTTTCAATCGTCGCCCCAAATCTGATCGAACAAGGAAAAGTCATGGAAATGCTACAAGGTGGTCGGGATAATGCCATTTATCGTACAGGTGATCGCGTTAGTCGTCCGGCAAGCTCTTGGACGATGACCGTCCACCAGTTGTTAAATCACCTTCATTCCAATGGATTCACGCAATGCCCCAAAGTGATTGGGATTGAGGGTGGTAAAGAGTGGCTGAGCTTTGTGGAAGGAGATACCTTCAACTATCCACTGCAAGGTTCTATTGCTTCTGTTACTGCACTTTTATCCGCGGCCAAAATGTTGCGTAGAATGCATGATGCTTCAGAACATTTTCTCATTTCACATCAAAGCGAAGTGTGTCATTGGATGTTACCTGATCGAGTCCCCCAAGAGGTGATTTGTCATGGGGATTTTATGCCATACAATGTTGCACTAAATGGTGAAACCGTGGTTGGTGTATTCGATTTTGATACCGCACATCCTGCTCCTCGTTTAT
>NZ_JAWOUH010000379.1:0-743 GCF_033339295.1 Vibrio sp. 704
GTTATGTATGCCTTTTGTTTGTCGTGAAGGTCAATAATCTCATTGGATCGAGCGTTGTATAGTCGCTAAATTAAGTTGGCAACTTTTCCGTGCTGTTATTGGCATTTAGTACCCATTGTTTGACCTTTATACGAAAAACGACATTACCCATCAACAATGTTTGCCTGAGTTTCGGCTGTTGTATTAACGGCTGCATTTTCTGCAGTTGAAGATAACTACTTTACAAAAGAACTCTCCATGCAAACTCGCCGCGAACTCTTCTTTGCCCCTTTTCAGCGTCTGGCTGTAATCGCAGAGCAATGGCGAGCTGGGTCTAAATCTTACTTAACAGACTTAGCTTCAATCGCGTTACTTCTTCTCCCACTGACATTATCCAACGCGCTGGCTATTCTACTTGGTCACGCATTTCGAGTGGCGGGCTTGGGTGATGTTTCCTTACTGCTTTTCCACCTTTCCGACATTTTGATCAACCTATATCCCACGGCATTTTGCGTGGTTGCTGCATATTATTTGTCGCACAAAGCCAATGTATCGAGTGTGGTGCTTATTATTTATTCGCTGATCATGTTTTATTTGGTGTCGATAGAAAATGAAAGCTTATCCGCGACGTATACGTTGCCCAATAACTCTCTGTTGGCGCTGATCAGCGCCATGATGTCGTATTTGTACTGCAAACATTTGAGAATTCAATTGCTTGAACCCCAAGCACTGGACTTTACTTCTCGGCTGTTTAAAGACGTTTT
>NZ_JAWOUH010000380.1:0-743 GCF_033339295.1 Vibrio sp. 704
GCACCGCAGAGGGCTTGAAGCAGCTCTTGGCAGATTCTTACACGCTCTATCTGCAAACGCACAACTTCCACTGGAATGTGGAAGGCCCGAACTTCAGAGAACTGCATCTCATGTTCGAAGAACACTATACCGAACTTGCGACGGCTGTAGACGAGATTGCCGAGCGCATACGCACACTGGACGTTCCCGCACCCGGCACGTTTAAAGAGTTCGCCAAACTCAGTGTGATTGAAGAGGTTGAAGGCGTTCCGAGCGCGACGGAAATGGTCGACATACTCACGCACAATCACGAACAAGTCGTAAAGACCGCACGTAAAGTGTTAAAGCTAGCCCAACAAGCGGATGACGAATCTAGCGTGGCGTTGGTGTCGGACAGAATGCGCATCCATGAAAAAACAGCATGGATGTTACGATCGCTGCAGAAATAACGCCGAGCGAAACGACCTAAGGATAATGCTCTGTATTAAAACATCACTAATTAATAACGGATGCCCGTGTTTGTTCACCAGTTGTACCGACTAGCACTCGCAAAACGCAAGAATGGGAGAATTAACATGACACAACAAAATGCGCATTCCACAGGCAAATGCCCCGTAATGCATGGCTCCATGACCACCAATGACAGAACAGAAAAGAACTGGTGGCCGAAGTCGCTCAACCTAGACATTTTGCATCAACACGACGCTAAAACAAATCCAATGCCGAGTGATTTTGATTACCAAGAAGAAGTCAAAAAACTCGAT
>NZ_JAWOUH010000381.1:0-743 GCF_033339295.1 Vibrio sp. 704
AACACACGTCTCGGCTGACATCGCTCAACCCTTTCACTTCAACGATGATCTCACCCGCGAAGACTTGGTGCAATTTCATGTGCTCAAACTCTTCTGGCGTTAAGCGCGCTGGCTTGTGAAGAATTTTATCGTCCACTTTGATTTTACCCACATCGTGAATGATGCCACCAATCGCCAATTGCTTGAGGGTATCTTTGTCTAAGCCTAAGTGTTTTCCGAACGAAACCAGCAGACAGGCGACGTTTACTGAGTGCTCGAGTAAATAAGAATCTTTCTGGCGCAATGCAGAAACACACTGCAAAGCGTCTGAATCAATAAATACACTTTCGATCATGTCATCCGCCCACGATTCAATCTCGTCGACTTGGATAACTTTGCCTTCAAAAGTTTGGTTGAGAAGTTTCTGCGCTAGGCCTTTTGCTTCCGCAATCAGCTTTTTAGCACGCTTGTGTTGGACTTCTCGCGAGCGATACGCACGTTGTACTTTGCTTGATACGGAAAGCGTTTTATCCCCTACTTCGATATCGATAGGTTCTTCGACGGGTTTGAATACGCACTGCTGAGCAGAAAGTGATTGATCAACCCAAACGAATTTCACGCCACTTGCGCGAAGCTTTTTAATGCCTTCTGCGCTCGAAACTCGACCAGCATTGGCTAAATTGACTCGTTTGTTATGCTCTATCGCGGTAACAAACATGCCGACAGCAACATCTGCGATTGCAATTTTAATTGAGTCTTCTGGG
>NZ_JAWOUH010000382.1:0-742 GCF_033339295.1 Vibrio sp. 704
TTAAAGCAACTGGAGAGCGCACAATGAAAATTCAGTTGAGAAAACGCTTAGGTGACCTACTTGTTGAAGAAGGCATCGTATCGGAAGATCAAATCCAGCAAGCTCTATCCGCTCAGCGCAGTACCGGACAAAAATTAGGTGATGCCCTGATTGATCTCGGGTTTATTACCGAAAAGCAAATGCTGGAGTTCTTGTCTCAGCAACTAGGATTACCGTTGATCGATCTTGGACGCGCTCCAGTGGATGCGGATGCGGTGCAAATACTGCCAGAAGTGCATGCTCGTCGTTTACGTGCAATGGTGGTAGCTCGTAATGGTGACACTTTACGTGTTGCGATGAGTGATCCGGCGGATCTGTTTACCCAAGAGTCTTTAATGAACTTGCTAGGTGAGTACAACCTTGAGTTCATCATAGCCTCTGAGCGTCAGTTGATCAGCAGTTTCGACCGTTACTACCGCCGTACCAAAGAGATCGCGTCCTTTGCTGAGCAGTTACAAGCAGAGCACCAAGACGTACAAAGCTTTGACTATGGCATCGATGAAGCTGACAGTGAAGAAGTCACCGTTGTAAAGCTGGTTAATTCGATGTTTGAAGACGCGGTGCAAGTTGGTGCATCGGATATCCATATCGAACCAGACGATAAAGTCCTGCGTTTACGCCAGCGTGTCGATGGTGTGCTGCATGAAACCATTCTGAACGAAGTGAACATCGCTTCTGCATTGGTATTACGCCTTAAATTGAT
>NZ_JAWOUH010000383.1:0-741 GCF_033339295.1 Vibrio sp. 704
AATCGCACCGAGCGCTTTTAGAAATGCCGGATCCCACGGTTCTTCCCAAATGTTCTTCATACTGAAGTTAGCGCCATCTCCGACTTTCTCTAAGACGGTTTGAGTGATGTCTTCGCCTTTCAGCCACGCTTTGTGTACCCAGACCAGATGATTTAGACCTGCAAACTCCAACTGTAGCTCTTTAGGCTCGCAATCCATCATCTCTGCAATCATCATTTCCATTGATACGGGTACATTACATAAGCCGATACTTTTGACTTTAGTATGCTTACTCACCGCTTCTGAGACGAGACCAGCAGGGTTCGTAAAGTTGAGCATCCAAGCGTTTGGCGCCAACTCTTCAATGTCTTTACAGATATCAAGAATGACCGGAATGGTTCTCAGTGCTTTAGCAAATCCGCCAGGGCCAGTGGTTTCTTGTCCGATCACATCGTATTTAATAGGAATTCTTTCATCGTTTGCTCGAGCAGCAAGCCCGCCTACACGGAATTGAGTCATGACAAAGTCAGCGCCTTTGATCGCAGCACGGCGGTCAAAATCCGCTTTAATTTCAATATCCGCGCCCGCTTTATCGACCATCCGCTGAGCCAAGCCTCTGATGATTTCTAGCTTTTCCGCGCCGGATTCTATGTCCACAAAGTGAATCTGTTTAACTGGCAAGTAATCCAAGCGTTTGATTACCCCTTCAACCAATTCCGGGGTATAGCTACTGCCACCACCAATAATGGCAAGTTTGATCGC
>NZ_JAWOUH010000384.1:0-740 GCF_033339295.1 Vibrio sp. 704
TTTCAGGTTCAACTGCCGTTGCTCGCGTGATGGACGTACTCGCCGAAGAATACAACAAGACACACCCAGATAATTACATCGCTGTACAGGGCATTGGTTCTAGTGCGGGGATCACCATGGTGAACAAAGGTGTCGTGAAACTTGGTATGAGCTCTCGCTATCTGACAGAAAGCGAAAAAGGCGAAGACTTGAATGTGTTTCCAATTGCTTACGATGGCCTTGCCGTTGTTGTGAACCGTACAAACTCTGTGACTAACCTTTCAGCACAACAACTGTTTGACATCTACAAAGGCGAAATCAAAAACTGGAAAGAAGTCGGCGGCGCGGATCAACCGATAGCAGTTGTCACGCGAGAAGCATCTTCTGGCTCGCGCTACAGCTTTGAAAGTTTGTTGGGTCTAACCAAAATCATTAACGACCGTCTGGTTTCTGATATCAGCCCAAACAACTTAGTTGTAAATAGCAACAGCATGGTTAAAACCATTGTGAACCATAACACACGTGCGATTGGTTTTATTTCGGTGGGGTCTGTAGACCTTTCTGTGAAGGCGATTCAGTTTAACGGGATTGAACCAACAGCAGCAAACATCGCAAATCACAAATACAAACTGGCTCGACCATTCTTGGTGCTTTACAAAGTCGACTCGCTAGATCAAGCAGGCAAAGACTTTGTCGCGTTCCTAAAATCGGAAGCGGTACAAAAAACCATTGCTGACTACGGGTACATACCGGTTAAAAAC
>NZ_JAWOUH010000385.1:0-740 GCF_033339295.1 Vibrio sp. 704
ACAATGTTCGTAAAACGCGTACTGATTTTTACCCGTGTGTTTCGCGGCATACATCGCTTTGTCTGCGCAGCGGGTAAGCTCTGATAAATCGTTGGCGTCTTGTTTATAGATTGCGGCTCCTACGCTCATCGTCAGCTCATTATAGGTATCGTAGTTTTGATATCCCTTTGGGAACAAATTAACGATGCGATCCAAAATGCCATCTAGGTCTTGTTTACTGCGCACATCGTAAAGCATTAACACGAACTCATCGCCTGCGAAGCGCGCAATGGAGTAGTCATGTTTATCGGTTTTTCGGTCGCTGTTACGAATGCTTTTCTTCAATCGAGTTGCAAATGCTTTCAACACTTGGTCGCCAACATCGTGGCCATAGGTGTCGTTGATGTACTTAAAATTGTCGATATCGAGAAAAACCAACGCGGTGACACTGCGTTCGTCTGAGTGGTCAATGTCGTGCAGTTTTGCTCTAGCCCACGTTTCAAAGCTCCAACGATTCGCTAAGCCCGTCAGTTGGTCTAGGTAGGCTAACTCCTCAATCCCTTCTCGGTAAAGGGTTTGAATGTAGCTGACGACTTTTGCGTAGTAGTAGGAGAAGGTATGGCAGACAAAACTGATGGCTATCAAGGTGAACATGAATCGGCGTTCGATCATGTCGCCAGTGGCAGGTAAGCCGTCTAAAAACGTAATGCCAAAGAAAACCAAAATCATGTAGGTAGCGCTAAAGAGTAAACCGACTTTGA
>NZ_JAWOUH010000386.1:0-740 GCF_033339295.1 Vibrio sp. 704
GCACGCCAGTGTGAAGGAGGTCTCATGGGCAAGCTAATTCCTGTTTCGGTTCGCCTTGCTTGGCTGAACCTACAACGTAATCGCCGACGCAGTTTGTTGTCGATGCTGATCATCGCCATTGCAGTTTTTGCGCTGACCAGCGCAGGTGGTTTTGGCCTTTATACCTACGACAGTTTGAAAGAATCCACAGCGCGTGACACGGGGCATCTGACATTAACCACGCCGGGTTATTTCGCTAAAGAAGAAGAGATGCCATTGAGCAATGGTTTGAGCCATGCCGATGAGATCACCAAACAGTTGATTGGGTTGAGTGAGGTGCGAGGCGTACAGCCTCGAGTGGAATTCAGCGGTTTGATCTCTAACGGCAGCAAGTCCTCGATTTTTATTGGTATCGGCGTTAACGAACGCGAGTTCGATATGAAAGGGCCGTTTTTGGACGTGCGTGATGGGCAGACGCTTTCCAACATTCATGCCTCTCGCTACGACGCTTCTGAGCCAGAAGTGATGCTTGGGGTGGATCTCGCCAGTAATCTGAGCGTCAACGTGGGAGATTGGATTACCTTACTTGCTACTACGACAGATGGCGCTTTGAACGCTTACGACTTTAAAGTTCGCGGTATCTACTCAACTGGTGTGCCTGAGCTGGATAAACGCCAACTTTACGTACACATCAACAGTGCTCAGTCTCTGCTGGGGTCGGACAAAGTCAGTGCGCTGTCAGTATTTCTGTTCGACACCAG
>NZ_JAWOUH010000387.1:0-739 GCF_033339295.1 Vibrio sp. 704
GTCTAAATCGGTCTGTGCAATCAGTGAATCAAGCTTGGTTCGTAGTGCACTCATTACTCTTCCACGCCTTTTTTCAGCAAGCCGTGCTTCTTCAGATGCACAAGAAGAATTGAAATCGCTGCAGGCGTAATGCCGGAAATACGCGAAGCAATGCCAATACTTTCCGGTTTGGCTTCGCTCAGTTTCGCAACCACTTCGTTCGACAAACCTTTTACGTCTTTGTAATCCAAATCCGCAGGCAGTTTTGTGTGTTCGTGGCGAAGTGATTTTTCGATCTCTTCCTGCTGACGCTTGATGTAACCGTCGTATTTCACCTGAATTTCTACTTGTTCTGCCGCTTGTTGATCTTCAAGAGCAGGAGCAAAGGCATCAAGTTGAGTCAATTGTGAGTATGAGATCTCTGGACGACGCAAAAGATCCTCACCACTTGCTTCACGCGCCATTGGCGTTTTCAGCAGTTTGTTCAGTTCATCAATGCCCGCCGAGTTTGGGTTTACCCAAGTAGACTTCAGACGCTGACGCTCGGTTTCCATGTTCTCGATTTTTTCGTTGAAACGCGCCCAACGAACATCATCAATCAAGCCAAGTTCACGAGCTTTTTCTGTCAAACGAAGGTCGGCGTTGTCTTCTCGAAGCAATAGGCGGTATTCCGCGCGAGAAGTGAACATGCGGTACGGTTCTTTGGTACCCATGGTCGACAAATCATCAATCAGAACGCCCATGTATGCTTGGTCACGGC
>NZ_JAWOUH010000388.1:0-738 GCF_033339295.1 Vibrio sp. 704
TACTTCTCAACCATCAAAGAAGCCATGGTATTTGCGTTTGCACCTCCTGCCATCCAAGAGTTGGGTAACGCAACGGGTTTTGATTTCTATCTACAAGACTCCCTGAGCCTTGGTCACGAAGCATTAGTTGCCGCACAAGGGCAATTACTGGGAATGGCAGCGCAGAATCCAAAACTAGTTGGTGTTCGTCCGAATGGCCAATCTGATGCGCCAATGTACCAAGTGCATGTAGATCACGTTAAATTGCGCGCGCTGGATGTCAGCATCAACGACGTGAACCAAATCCTATCCGCCGCTTGGGGTGGAGCGTATATCAACGACTACATTGACCGTGGTCGCGTTAAAAAAGTGATGGTGCAAAGTGACGCAGAGTTCCGTATGCAGCCAGAAGATTTTAACTCGTGGTATGTACGTAATGCGCAAGGTGAAATGGTGCCGTTCTCGGCGTTTGCAAGTGGTGAATGGACGTATGGTTCACCGCAGCTTCAACGCTTTAATGGCCTAGCCGCGATGAACATTCAAGGTGGCGCTGATCCAGGTGTCAGTACGGGTGAAGCAATGGCTGAGATTGAAGCGATGGTTGAGCAGTTACCAGAAGGCTTTACGGTGAACTGGAACGGCATCTCTTATGAAGAGCGTTTGTCCGGCAACCAAGCTCCAATGTTGTACGCGTTGTCCATTTTGGTCGTGTTCCTAGTACTTGCTGCGTTGTATGAAAGCTGGTCTGTACCGCTTGCG
>NZ_JAWOUH010000389.1:0-738 GCF_033339295.1 Vibrio sp. 704
TCTGCTCTTTTGCGTTGAATCTAAATTTCCAACTCTGTCTTGCCAAAAACGAAAAAACCACCTTTAACGGTGGTTTTTTGATTATTTTCAGTGTGGCTTAGTCACTAGAGTGATTCAATCGCTTGTTGAATTGCAGGACCAATTTGACGCTTGCGAGACGTCACGCCATCCAATACCAACATGTCATTGTCGATTTTCACATCAAAAGCTTTTGATAGCACTTTCTTATCTGCGTCATCCGCCCAAAGCATGTTTGCACGTTTGTGCTTGGTATCTGTGATCGAGAAGAACAAGTAATCAAGATTCTGAGCTTTCTTATACGCTTGAATGGCTTCGTTGAAGTCCTGTTTGCGGTCAATCAACTGCTGCGCGTTGAGCGTTTCAGCTACGCCGATGCCTACCTTTTTACCTGCAAATTCAAAGTTCTTGTAGTCCATCGTCAAAATCGTCTCTGCTGAGAAATGGCTCAGATCCGATTTAGCCAACAACATTTGTTCACCAAAACCTTTGATGTCTTTGATGCCTGCAATGTCCGCCAGCTTTTGCGCGTACTGTTTGTCATATTCAGTGGTAGTCGAAGATTGCAACACCACCGTGTCCGACAAAATTGCTCCTAAACCTGCACACGCAATATTCTTAGGCAGTTTAACGTTTAACTTCTCGGCATTTGCCGTAAGAATTGTTGCTGCAGAACCCCAAGCACGAATGTCCATCGTGACGATTTGCGGCACGCTGATT
>NZ_JAWOUH010000390.1:0-737 GCF_033339295.1 Vibrio sp. 704
CCTAAGCTCACAAGATTGGCCGATGAGTGAATCAAATTGGTTAGAATCTGTAGATTGGATGGCTGCATGGGAATCGGATGAGCCTGAAATGCCACAAGAAGTTGATGCACATATCGATTGGCAAGATGATGTGACCGTGTATTTCTGTTACGAAAAGTACAATGTCATAGAAACAAAATGGTCGATTTTTAAAAAGCATTGGAAGAACTTTTTGTTCTATGATGATGGTCCAATTCTTATTGGTCGTCGCCGCTCGCAAGCATTGTGGTTTGACTCAAAAGGAATGGTTAAACTTGGTGAGCGTCACTAACTTGTACTAACTCATCACCCGCTCATGATACTAGCCACCAACCAGGTGGCTTTTGTTTTTTTAAAGACTTGATAAAGGGCTTAGGACTCCGCCTGCACCTCTCTCAATTACGTGGGTATATATTTGGGTGGTCTTTACATCGGTGTGACCAAGCTGCTCTTGTACTGTTCTAATATCGGCACCAGATTCCAATAAGTGCGTTGCAAAGCTATGTCTTAACGTGTGACAGGTAACCGTTTTTTCTATGCTTGCATCGAGCGCGGAGCGCTTTACCGCTCTTTGAATTGCGCTTTCATTTATATGATGTCTTCGCAGTTGCCCTGTCTCTTTGTCGACACTTAACTTATTGGATGGAAACAAAAAGTGCCAATTGAAATCTAGTTCTGCATTCGGATATTTACGGCGTAAACCTTCAGAGATGTAAACA
>NZ_JAWOUH010000391.1:0-736 GCF_033339295.1 Vibrio sp. 704
TGTGCTTACCGTCTGTTAGCCGAAAATCAGCCATTACCAGAATGGCACCCGTTGATTACGGGCTCGAAATCCGCAATGCACGCGGCGGGCGAAAGTGTCCGCAACAAAGTGGTGTACGAAATTGATGTGGTGGATTGGGAAGACCACATTTTGAATCACCCAAATCGCCCATAGCCAAATTGAAACAAGCCTTTTACCAACAGTGAAAGGCTTGTTTGCTTTTAGGGTCAATAAAAGACCGGATTCTCATAAGTGATGACAAAACGACGGTCATTGTTGAACTCTGACGCTTAATTAACTAAATGCTGCTCGGTTTGCAATTTAGTGATGTAAACTTAGGGCATATCATTTCAAGGCTTTACATTCCGATTCTTGATCGCTCCGATCGGGATTCGTTTCCTACGAGGTAAAAATGACGTTTCATTTCCCCCTGAAAAATCGCCAGACACCTTGGGTAGCGATATTCGCTTTATTCATCACGATGATGACCCCTATTTTTGTGCAAGCCACAGAAAGCACAGAGCCTCCTATTATCTCTGAAGCAGAAGCTTCTATAGATAGCTTGAACATCGACATTGTCGATTTATCGCAAAGCCTATCGCAAACGGCCGGTGACGAGCGCGATGCGCTTCAGCTACAACTTTTCCAAAAAAATGAAGAGTTGAGAAATCAATTAGCGTCCGCGATTGAGCGTGAGTCCATCCCTCGTGACAAGCTGATTAAGCTCGTCAAAACG
>NZ_JAWOUH010000392.1:0-735 GCF_033339295.1 Vibrio sp. 704
AAAACGAAGGTCTACGACCAACAAAAATGTGTCGAGGTTTTGTCAACTGACTTAATGGTGACGTAACAAAAGCAAAAAGCGCGCCACTAGTTGCTAGAGAGCTATTCTCAACTATTACTCTCCGAAGCTGGCTCTGCGATCTGCCATTGCATTCAAGATTGCTTCTGAATCGAGAATCGTCGTCCAAGACAACAAATTGTCATCATTTTCAATAACAAAGGCTGTTAGCTGGGATTTAATGGCTTGTCTTAGCTCCTCACCTTTCCAAGGCTTGGCAATGTAATAATCTAAGCTAGCATGGTTTACCGCTTCAACGGTGTCTTCAAGACCAGCTTGTCCGGTTAGGAGCACTTTTCTTGCTGCTTTGGTGTCACCATTTTGACTCAGTTCTATAAGAAAGCTGATGCCCGTTTGTTCTGGCATGATGTGGTCGCACAAAATCAGCGCAAGCTGAACTTCTTCTTCCGCCATCTCTTCAATCACTTGCTTTGCTTCCGTAACGGACTCTGCGCCCTCAACGATGAAATGTTCTTCGAATGGTGCTAAATCTTGAAGGACACTATCCAAGACTTCTCGTTCGTCATCGACGCATAAAATCAGATACTTAGTCATGTTTCATCTCCTTCTTCGATGACTGGTAACCAGACGGTCATACAAGTAAAGGCATTGAGTTCCGATTGAACATCAATCCAGCCTTTATGTGCTGCAACGATTTGTTGGCAAATAGACAGTCCA
>NZ_JAWOUH010000393.1:0-735 GCF_033339295.1 Vibrio sp. 704
TACGAGATGCACCGATCTTGCTTCTTGATGAGCCAACCGAAGGCCTCGACAAGCGCACCGAACAAAAAGTCATGGCGCTTTTCAACGAGTATTTTGCCAACAAGACGGTTGTGTTCATCACTCACCGACTCATCGAATTAGAGAACATGGACAACATTTGCCTTATGGAACAGGGCGAGATCATTGAGCAAGGCGACCATCAAACGCTACTCGCTCAACACGGTCGTTATTACCAGTTGCTTCAATCTCTATAAGTAAGACTAAAAAAAGCTCATCTTCGGATGAGCTTTTTCATTTTGACTAACTCAAAAAATTTGAAGAACGCTCTAACGACCAGACTTCGCCAAGTAAGCTGACATTTCAGCTTCTGGCACCATCCCTCCCCGGGTCGCCCAAACTAAGTGTGTGGCATTTTTCAAACGTTCAGCCGTAAGCTGTAAACGAGTCTGGTAGTGTAGAGAACTCGAGACATGCACCGCGCCCATCATTCCGGCTAATGCAGAGGGCTCCAAATTGATGCTTTCTCGTTCGCTCAACTCTCCTAAAAGCTGATACATACGTTCGTCCGTCACTGTGTAGTAACCATCAATTAGCCGCTCCATGGCTCGCCCAACAAAACCAGAAGGACGACCAACGGCCAAGCCATCTGCCGCGGTGAGATTATCTATACCAATATCTTGCACCGCTATCTCATCATGCAAACCAGTATGTACTCCCAACAACATGCAAGGACAA
>NZ_JAWOUH010000394.1:0-734 GCF_033339295.1 Vibrio sp. 704
TCGGAGGTGCCGGCCTTGGCGTTGGTCTAGCCACCATACTTGAACTGGCAGATAACTCGGTGCGTTCTCGCCGAGCATTAGAAAAACACCTGGGCGTTCCGGTGATCACCACCTTGCCTAAAGTGACGTTCGCCAGTTAACTCTCCTACTCACCATGACGATAAAGCACTCGTTGACCCGAGTGCTTTTTCTTTGCTACGCCACGTTAATTTACCGCATGGTTTTGTCTTCTCATTAATATGAATCTCAAATTGAGAATGTTGATTTTCAGATTTGACAGTCAGACCTAACTATTTGTTTTTATTTAAAATAAATAATGGCACGTAGCGTGCAACACGTTGTTCAGAGTAGATACACACTACTGAGGGCGTAAAGATGGAACGCAGAGAAAATAAAAACACCAAACGGAATCATAAAAAAGTGGTGTTGCATGTGGTGCAACACTTGGCACCGGGTGGATTAGAAACGCTAGTGCTGGATATGCTTCGCTTCGCAGAACCTCGTCACGATGTGTTTGTGGTGAGCTTAGAAGGCGCCAAATCCCAAGCCTTAGCGAAATGGGCTAAGTTGACCGAATACAAAAGCCAGCTTCATTTTCTCAATAAACAGCCGGGGTTCAGCGTTAAAACCTTAGGCACACTTACGGCGATGATCAAAGGCATGAAGCCAGATGTTGTACACACACATCATATTGGTCCTTTGCTTTACGGTGGCATTGCCTCACGTTTGGCTGG
>NZ_JAWOUH010000395.1:0-733 GCF_033339295.1 Vibrio sp. 704
CCGAGTAAACCGTTAATTTCGTCCAAGTGATTCATTTTGTAATCATCACGAATGACTTTTCCTAAATGAGTGCTGCATGCGCCAGCGAGCCCATCGTTTGGCCCATCGAATGCCAAGCCGAGTACCATCATGGCTGCGTCTGTCGGATCGAAAACGTTGGAAAAAGTGGATGATCCGGTCCATGAGTAGTAATACACTCCGTTCGGTGCCAGCAAATCACCGTCGCCACATTCGCTGGTTGGAATGCCTTCAGGGTAGTGTTGGTTAAAAGCTAGCGAGCCTTCCGTCGTTAATGCGGCTAACGAAGCCAGTGGATCTTGATCAAGATCTGAACCACCTGAAAGCAGATTGATCAGAGTGGTTAACCCCTGCGCGAGTTTAACGGCCAACTGTTCTGTCCCCGATCCTTCTGGAACGGTGCCGCGTACTAAGTCTGCGACTTTTGAGCCTTTGTTCACTCCGCCGATACTGGTGACAGAAGCCACTAAATCAGGGCGTACAGAGGCTACATAACGCGCTGTTGGGCCACCATGGCTGTGACCAATGAGGTTCACTTTGCTAGCACCTGTGGCGGCGAGTAAGGTTTCGACTTGAGAAAGAAGCTGCTCACCGCGGGCTTCGCTACTGTTTGTCGCAGAAACTTGTGCCACATAAACTGTAGCGCCATCTTTGGTTAATGAGTGAGGGATACCAAAGAAATAATCCACGCCAGCCAGCGAGTCAAAGCCGAATA
>NZ_JAWOUH010000396.1:0-259 GCF_033339295.1 Vibrio sp. 704
ACATTTATCAAGCAAAACTGACTGGTCCTCTGGCAATTGTCATGGGCGCAGAAGGTGATGGTATGCGCCGTCTAACGCGAGAAACTTGCGATGATTTGATTAAAATCCCAATGGCAGGTAGCGTATCAAGTTTGAATGTGTCGGTTGCATCAGGCATCTGTTTATTCGAAGCAGTTCGTCAGCGCTTGGCTGCGAAGTAAGCGAATGAGAACATATGTCACTGAGCCCAAAGGCTTAGTGGCTTGAAGAATCAAACACA
>NZ_JAWOUH010000396.1:269-732 GCF_033339295.1 Vibrio sp. 704
ACACATAGGATGGGAGACCATCCTTTGTTATTTTTAGCTAGGGAAATTATGACTCAACAAGATATTAAACTGATTGCGTTCGATCTGGATGGCACATTGTTGGACAGCGTACCTGATTTGGCCGTTGCTGCAGACCAAGCGGTACAAGCTTTGGGTTACCCTGCAGTATCGGAAGAGCAAGTACGTGATTACGTAGGTAACGGTGCTGACGTCCTGATTGGTCGCGCGCTAAGCCAAAGCATGACCATCAGTAGCGATCTTAGTGAAGAGCTGCGTGCAAAAGGACGCGAGCTGTTTGATGACTTTTACGCGCAAAGCGGTCATCAGCTGAGCCATCTTTACCCAACAGTAAAAGAGACGCTAGAAGAGCTACATCAGGCAGGCTTTACGATGGCGCTTGTAACGAACAAACCATCGAAGTTTGTTCCAGAAATTCTAGAGCAACATGGCATCGCAAAATACT
>NZ_JAWOUH010000397.1:0-729 GCF_033339295.1 Vibrio sp. 704
CACAGATGAAGCCAGCGGTAATGAGGAGAATGACGTTGGTTTCATGCCTAGTGCTTGGGCTCAACCAACCTTTGATGATGATCCCGTGTTAACCATCCGTTTTGGTTCTATCGGTATTGCCAATCTTAAAGTGTGTAAGTCGTTCGATATGAACGGTAACGGTATTCATGATGAAGGCGAAGGCTTGATTCCGAATTGGCCGGTCAACCTTTACATACCTGACAGTGTACCCGTTCCTAAACCATTCAACCCTGAGTATCCAGAAAATGGTGAATTCTTAGTGATAGAACAACTTCTTCTTGATGCCGGTGTTCTTCCAGAAGGCGAGAATTTAGCGGAAGTCGATGCCAATGGTTACGTACAGCGGATGACAGGAGAGGATGGCTGTGCCACATTCTTCGTTCTCGTTCCAAATGTTCGCGGTGAAGATCCCGCGCCTTATGAAGTGAGCGAAAGCCTTTCTGCTGCATGGAACAATACCAGTGATCACACCATTTCGTTCGACGTAAAATCTGTCATGAAAATGGAAAATGGCGTCCCTCTCATTATCGGTGAAGTTTACAACCGCAGTGACGCACTTAATGGTAATGAAGTGCACTTCAATAACATTTGTGAAATCACTGCAGACTTTGACACCAAAGGTTACTGGCACAACAAAAATGGCTTAAGTGAACTAACTGAAGCCGATAGAGTATATGTGAATGGATTAGCCCCTTACGCCTCTCCAAG
>NZ_JAWOUH010000398.1:0-728 GCF_033339295.1 Vibrio sp. 704
CGACCAGCAATCACGACTTTCATGCCTTCGCGCATGATCGCGCCTTGGTTCGCTTCTTTGCGTACCGCATCGAGGTTATCGATGATAGCTTGCAGATCTCCTGCAACTTTACCATCGGCAAGAAAATCGATTTCTTCTTCAGGGAAGTCGATGGCCGCTTCCACATAGATGCGAAGATGAATCAGTGATTCCACCAGCGTTTGAATACGCTGCGAGAACTGGCCTTGTAGCGATTGTAGCGCCGATTTCGCTGCTTCTTCAGAGCTAGCATCAATCAGGTCGGCAATCGCTTCTGCCTGAGTCAAGTCCATCTTGTCGTTCAAGAACGCACGTTCCGAGAACTCACCAGGACGGGCTGCTCGTACGCCAGCTATGCCCAGAATACGTTTAATCAGCATATCCATGACCACAGGGCCACCGTGACCTTGCAGTTCTAATACGTCTTCGCCCGTGAACGAGTGCGGGTTAGGGAAGTACAGTGCAATGCCTTGGTCGAGCACTGTGCCATCTTCGGCTTGAAACGGCAGGTATTCAGCGTAACGCGGTTTTAGAGTCTTCCCTGTGACTTCCAATGCCACTTGGTTGGCCTTAGGGCCTGAAACACGAATAATGCCGACACCACCACGACCGGGTGCAGTAGCTTGAGCGACAATCGTATCTGTAGTCATAATTTTGCCTTTTGAGCTGGGCTCGATGGAGCCATCACTATTAATTAGCTGAATTGTAAT
>NZ_JAWOUH010000399.1:0-728 GCF_033339295.1 Vibrio sp. 704
CCTCCACGATTTACCGCTGGGCTCAGCGTTATGCGCCTGAAATGGAAAAACGGCTGCGCTGGTACTGGCGTAACCCTTCCGATCTTTGCCCGTGGCACATGGATGAAACCTACGTGAAGGTCAATGGCCGCTGGGCGTATCTGTACCGGGCCGTCGACAGCCGGGGCCGCACTGTCGATTTTTATCTCTCCTCCCGTCGTAACAGCAAAGCTGCATACCGGTTTCTGGGTAAAATCCTCAACAACGTGAAGAAGTGGCAGATCCCGCGATTCATCAACACGGATAAAGCGCCCGCCTATGGTCGCGCGCTTGCTCTGCTCAAACGCGAAGGCCGGTGCCCGTCTGACGTTGAACACCGACAGATTAAGTACCGGAACAACGTGATTGAATGCGATCATGGCAAACTGAAACGGATAATCGGCGCCACGCTGGGATTTAAATCCATGAAGACGGCTTACGCCACCATCAAAGGTATTGAGGTGATGCGTGCACTACGCAAAGGCCAGGCCTCAGCATTTTATTATGGTGATCCCCTGGGCGAAATGCGCCTGGT
Organism: Vibrio sp. 704; assembly: GCF_033339295.1. Classification (NCBI taxonomy): domain Bacteria; kingdom Pseudomonadati; phylum Pseudomonadota; class Gammaproteobacteria; order Vibrionales; family Vibrionaceae; genus Vibrio; species Vibrio sp. 704. The sequence goes on from NZ_JAWOUH010000399.1 coordinate 554, forward strand.
AAGCAGAGTTTTTGAAATGTAAGGCCTTTGAATAAGACAAAAGGCTGCCTCATCGCTAACTTTGCAACAGTGCCTTTTCAACACAAGCGTGATCATCGGTGCATCCGCACCCTATACATTTAGCAGTGAGCATAAGCGCCTCCCCAAGTAAATTAACAACATCATAGTATCATTA
>NZ_JAWOUH010000400.1:0-728 GCF_033339295.1 Vibrio sp. 704
CTTCACACGCAATAATGAGGCACAGCCCATTCAAACTGAATTCTGCCTTTCCAGCAGGGAATGTTACCAAGCCACTTTGTTCATCCCACGTTGCAGGCACTTTACGTGCGAAATGTCGGCATAGTGTCACTAAGTATTTGCTCGCGTGTTCACTTTCAATCTGGGTCGTTTCTTTGATCATAATGTCACTTTGCTTATTCGTGTAAAAAGGCCCTCTTTCGAGAGCCTTATGAGTAGGTTTTAGAATTGGTAAGCCGCTGAAAGCTTGAAGTTACGACCTGGTTCGTAATCATCTAGCGTGAAGCCGCGTACCGTGCCCGAACGTGACGCATGTGATGTGTAAACCTCATCGAAGATATTATCGATACCGAACGTTACCGATAAGCCATCAACGTTCGACGGCACCCACTGAGCGTACAGATTATGCACATCGTAGCTATCTTTAGCAGGCTGACCATCAAACACATTGTCTTCTTCAAGTACAAACATGGATGTCCAACCAAAGATGGTTTCTAGCGAATCAGATTGGTAATCCAGCGTTAAAGCAATGCTGTCACCCATGTCGATACTGCGACCATTTCCACCTGCAACTGGGCCGCCAGTGTTCTTGTTTTTGGTATCAGACTGCGAGTAAGAAAGCTTACTGTTGAATTTGCCATACCCGTAGGACGCACTGGCTTCAAAGCCTTTGATCTCAACGTCACCGATGTTGTAAATCAGGTAGGTTT
>NZ_JAWOUH010000401.1:0-726 GCF_033339295.1 Vibrio sp. 704
GGAATGCCATGGCTATACTTCGCAATCAACTTACTGGAACTGCGATGAAACAGTTGCTGATCGCCACCAGCCGTGTGCAAACGAAACGCGATGTAATCCGCAGTCTCTTTCTCATCAAGAGGTAACAGATGATAACGGCCAGTGATACGCTGTGCGAGCTGACGCAACTGCGTAGTCTGTAACAAGCGTTGTAACTCTGGCTGCCCTACCAACAGCACTTTAAGCAGCTTTCTGGTATCGGTTTCTAAGTTCGTTAACAAGCGCAGTTGCTCAAGTACATCGGCAGCAAGATGCTGAGCCTCATCAATGACGAGCAACGTCTGCCAACCCACCTTGTGGTTACGCAGCAAATAATGATGTATGACTTGGTTTAGCTGTTTTAACGTCGCATCCTGCGGATAAGAGATCTTAAATTCATCGCAAATCGCTTCTAGCAGATCTCGGCTCGAAAAAGTCGGATTGAGAATCAGCCCCGCTTTGGTGCTTTCATCTAAATTCGCGAGCATGGCTTTGGCCACTGTCGTTTTGCCTGTTCCTACCTCACCGGTCAGCATGGCAAAACCACCGCCGTCGCCCAATCCCGCATTGAGGTGCGTGATCGCTTCTTTATGACGTTGGCTTAAATACAAATAACGTGAGTTTGGAACAATCGAAAACGGCTGTTCAATAAACCCAAAAAAGTCCTTATACATTAGGATCTCCAGCTAAAAACCCATCCCAAAAGAA
>NZ_JAWOUH010000402.1:0-725 GCF_033339295.1 Vibrio sp. 704
GGAGTTGGCAAGTGGGGATGGGTTGGCTGACTCCAAAAAGCGCAAGACCATCGGAATCGATAGACGAATTAATCCCGACACACCCGAATTGGAACAGCGAGTTTTGGAACCGTTATACCCAATGGTTACCACCAAGCTACGCTGCCCACTTGAGTTTGCAGCGCATTAAACAGTGGCAAGCGATTTATCGATTTCTCTATAACTACTCAGCCATGCAATCACCACCAAAAGTTGGGGTGGATGAGATCGACCTGTCTCGCGTCGATAGCATAGCCGAATCAATCAATCGCTCGGTAAACGCTCCTGTGCACCTTTGAACGCTCGAACAAGAAGGCTTCATCAAAACCGATGTTGTTTGAAATGCTGGATCTCAGATACGACTTTTAGCCATTAGCCAAGTGATTCAATGGGAATGATTTGCTGAAACTTAGCATGAAGATCTGTAAGCGCAGCTTCAACATCTGGTTCTGCTCGGCTTAAATGTGCGATTAGCGTCATGAAGTAGCAGTCAAAAATCAACGGCATTTTGTCTTCAAGAACAGAACCTACGCTCGCAGATTGAAACAAAGCTTGGTTAAACGACTGGTAATAATCCAAATCCCAAATCACCTCTTTCAATAAGGCTCGGCTCAACTCGACGTTCGCAAAATAGTAGCGATAGTATTTCTCCGTCAGCGCCAAACCAATGTCGATAGCTGTCTTACCTTCCACACTGACTAGCGTCT
>NZ_JAWOUH010000403.1:0-725 GCF_033339295.1 Vibrio sp. 704
TCGCTGGGAGGTTGGCAAATCTTACCTAGATTGGGGGAGGTAAGATCAGGAGGTGGCGAGTACGCTGTGCACTTCTGACTTAATTGAGTCAGACTGCGTGCCGAAAATCGCTTGTAAACTGTCGCCAATCACTAACACATCTCGCGCGCCAAGTGCTTTTATCTTAGCAACATCAACGTTGGCAATGTCTTTCACCGAGACACGCAGACGAGTGATACACGCATCGACTGACTTAATATTGGCTTTGCCGCCCAATGCAGCTACTACATCCACCGCAATTTCATCAGGCTCTCCGGTAATCTTCACTTCTGCAATGTCGGTTTCACGACCCGGCGTTTTCAGATCCAACTTCACAATTAGGAAGCGGAACAAGCCGTAGTAGAGCGTCGCCCAGATTGGACCGATGATGATGAACATCCACGCGTTGCTCGACATTGGGTAGTAAAGGAAGAACTGGATCGCGCCGTGCGCAAAGTCAGTACTGTGTTTGATTTCCAAAAATGCGGTGATCGCAAACGCAATACCAGTTAGGAAAATATGGATCACGTACAGCACTGGCGCGACGAATAGGAAGGTAAATTCGATTGGCTCTGTGATACCAGTTAACCAAGAGGTCAACGCCGCAGACATCATCAAACCGCCGACGATTTTCTTACGCTCAGGAGACGCGCAGTGGTAAATCGCCAATGCCGCTGCTGGTAGCGCCCACATGGAGTACATAAAGC
>NZ_JAWOUH010000404.1:0-724 GCF_033339295.1 Vibrio sp. 704
AACCCCTACTCAGCCAAATGGCAGTATTTGATGAAAATCTTTATCGCGAAAAATCCAGCAGAAGCGCACATCGTATGTGAACTATTAAAAACTGAAGATATATGCTGTGAGGTGCGTGGCGAAGGACTTTTTGGTCTGAAAGGTGAGCTTCCTTTTGGCGATGATACTGATCCTTATGTTTGGCTATTAGATCCAGAACAACAATTGAAAGCTCACTCAATTATTGAAGCATTTAGGCAGCAGTCACAAAGCAACATATATGAAGACTGGCAATGTCCTCATTGTCTTGAACACAACGAAGGACAGTTTGGTGCGTGTTGGCAATGTGGATATCAAATTGGGGAGCCATGATCGTTCCCCTATTCTCGCATTTCAGGTGTCTACATTGATGGCTAGGCGACGATACTTTGTTGCTTTATAAATTCGATAGAGTGTTGGTTAAAATCTTCAGGACGCTCTACATTGCAGACATGACCGCAGTTTGGAATTTCACGCAAGATACTGAGCTTATGCGCTGCAACCATCTCTTTCACCGGTTGGATGAACATATAGTCTCTATCACCCATCAAATACAATGTCGGTATGGGTAACTCTCTGTCTTTGAAGTACTTCATCAATGGGTTTACATCCGCGGCAAGAATAAACCAGCGTTTAAACTCTTTTTGGCACAGCTTCTTTGCTTCTCGAATAAACAAATGCCTTGATTCACGCTGACTTCGTTGAG
>NZ_JAWOUH010000405.1:0-724 GCF_033339295.1 Vibrio sp. 704
ACGCTTAATGGAGCGGTGGTCGGTTTGACACTAAAAGTTGTTCGTCAGGGTGAGCCTTTAAGTGCTGCGCGAGATCTTTTTTCTGGGCCAAAAGGACAGATGAATGCGTTAGAACTGCTCTCTTTACTCCAAGCTAAACTTGGGAAAAGTGCAGTGCTCAAGCCAGATATTGCCTACGACCCAAGACCGGAGAAAGCCAGCCAATACCGACTAGCCGATGAGCCAGACGTACCCACTCATAGCATCCCAGATTTTCTGCGCCCAGCAATGCAACTGCCTGTCCCAATTGCTCTGCAAGAACAAGTATCGCTGGTGCATGGGCCAGAACGAATCGTATCCGGATGGTGGGATGGCGACGAAATTATGCGCGATTACTACATTGCTCATACCAAGCAAGGTCGCTGGTTATGGGTATTTCGCGATCAACATAAACATTGGTTTCTTCATGGCTATTTTTGTTGAGTCGTTATGAGTTACGCAGAATTATTTTGTCAGTCTAATTTCTCTTTCCTCACTGGCGCTTCTCATGCAGAAGAGCTTGTGTTGCAAGCGGCTTTTTATCGCTACCATGCCATCGCGATTACTGACGAGTGCTCGGTCGCTGGCGTGGTCAAAGCCCATGCAACGATTGAGCAGCATAAACTTGATATCAAACAGATCGTCGGCAGTATGTTCTGGCTCAACGAAGAGTGCCAAATAGTCCTACTTTGCCCCTGCCGTAAAG
>NZ_JAWOUH010000406.1:0-724 GCF_033339295.1 Vibrio sp. 704
GGATGCGAAGATGTGCGACTTCTTTACTCAGATGGGCGTCGATTATTTACAAGGTTACTGGTTCTCAAAACCCTTATCTGTCGCAAGTGCTAGCCGATATTCATTGAATTCATAGTTCGAATTTTGGAATTCTCACCTGTTCCGCACAGCCACCGTTTAGTTACCGGTTTTTACATCGAAACAGAACGTGGCTGTGGCGAAAACTCAGGTTAACTTTACCCACCTATCTTAAGCGGTCAAACACAACGTTTTGATCTAAGTGCTCGTGATATTGCGTGTAATCGAGCCCCATATCAAAAATGTATTGTGTAACGAGGTTTCTTACGCACTCAATCAACTGATTGGCTTGCCAAGGCTTTTCGAAATATCGATCGATGCCCGCAGAGTTAATCGCATTGATCGTATCAGTGTGCGTGGCCTGCCCAGTCAACAAGACTTTGCGAGTGCGAACAAAGCGGCTGTCTTTGGAAATTTCCGTCAGCAGCTCAACACCCGTTTTACCTGGCATCACGTGATCCGAAATAATTAACGCGATCATTTCACCATCTGCATCAAGCTCGTCCATCAACTCAAGCACTTCATCAGCAGACTCACAATCCTCAATATTCAGCCATTTATTCAACGGTTCTAGATCTTGTAGAACCGCGCTTAACACCTCTCGTTGGTCATCAACGCAAATTACATTAAGCTTCTCCATGTTCACCCTCTAGCGGTAATTTGATTC
>NZ_JAWOUH010000407.1:0-723 GCF_033339295.1 Vibrio sp. 704
CCCATCCAACTGCTGCCGATTATCCGGGTTAAAGATGGCAACATGATGAAACTCTAGCCGATGCAGTGGCTGCACAGAATCAATCACTGCGCGAGTGCCGCCCATATCCGGATCAAAAAAGGTGATGTCGCTGCCCTCTTCCCACTCCCCTTCGAATTGAGATTGAGGTGAAAATGCCTGCGCCCAACGCTTGTAAAGCTCAGCATCCGTCAGCACTCTCCATACGCGCTGCGGAGTCGCGGTTATTTCTACGTAATAGTTTAATGTAAGCATGTTTTCTCTCCCTGAACCTTCATTGACGCTAGTTTATTCTCAGGAAAAATCAAATTTGCTTGCGTTTTAAATGCTTATCTCAACTTACTTTTACGAGGCACTAAGATGTTCTCGTTTGTAACGCCTTGCTTTGATGATGCTTGACCAATACATCCCAGCACCCATTCAATACCGTCGCGAGTACAATTAAGCCCATGCCCGCGATTTGAGTGCGGTTCATTACATCAGCGAAAAAAAGTGATTGCCAAACGGCCGTAAACAACAAGTTGGTAAAAATCAGTGGTGCGAGTTGAGAGCCGCTACTGGCCAGTTGATAGGCTTTTGCACGAAACACTTGAGTATTGATGATCAACATCGACATGGCTAATAGCAACAGCACACTAGGCTCAACAGATAGTGAGAATGAATGAGCCCCCAACAGTCCAGAGCCATCGTTGATAAGCGCCAAAG
>NZ_JAWOUH010000408.1:0-723 GCF_033339295.1 Vibrio sp. 704
CTCGCTAAGATAAACTTCATCCATGCGTAGCCCTGTTTGAGCATGTGACGTTCAACTTCGTCTTCTTTCATCATGTCTGGTAGCGCTTTTTGCCAACCTTTCGGCCATTGTGACAACAACATCGGCCCTTGCTGAATAAGAAAACGGGCGACATCCAAACCAAACACGTTGTTCAAACACTGCTTGGGCTTTTTAAGTACCACTTGGCGCATCGCAAAACTGTGCAACGCCCCGCCAATGGTGAGCATTAACGTACTGAGCGCATCAGGAGGAAGCAGAGCCAAGCTATGGTGTGGCTTGTTAAAAGCCGTTTCTGGAACAGGCGCAAGCGCCCACTCTTCTAAACACCAAAGGTTGAAGTTTGGGTTATCTCGCCAGCCATCCAAATTAAGAAGCCAAGGCTGTTTTGGCACGATCCAGTTTTGCTCTAGGTACTGACATGGGCAGTAGTTGAACTGATGCAGTACCTGAGCCATCGGTGTTTCAGGTTTAACCACGCTTTGCGCTCCTGCGGCACCACGTGAACGTCGCGACATTCGAGCCAATCAATAGCAGTACCATAAACACTAAAATCCCGATGAGATGGTTCGCCGTTTCTTTGGTAACTTGCACCGACAAAATGCTTTTAAATTGGTTGCTTTGAGTCGTCACTCGCACCTCCGAAGATGGCACGATCACGACGCTAATGCGGTCGTAATTCAGCCCTTCAATACTGTTGTTCAT
>NZ_JAWOUH010000409.1:0-723 GCF_033339295.1 Vibrio sp. 704
ACTCGAGCTACTGACCACTTTTGGCGTAGTGACAACCTTGTTGGTCAGCTTTGCTTTGCACGAAGCTCTCTATCGTTTTGTCGGCGTGGAGAAAGACGCACAAAAAAGAACCGTTTCTCTCAACCAACTTTATTCATTGTCGGTGCTGATCGCCGGCGCGGTGGCTGCGATTCTCCTGTTACTGATTGCGTTGCTTTCTATTCCTGAACCTTTTACGCGCATCGAATTTGCTGTTGTCACGCTTGCCATTGTTCTGGAAGGCAGTATTGCGATTGGCACGGCTTGGCTGCGCACTCAAGATGACAAAGCCAAAACACTGCTTAAAGTGATGGTGACGACGACTCTACTGCAAGTCACGTTTATCGTCGCGGCGCTTGCGCTGCACCCGCATGTCATCTCGGTGCTGATTGGCGGTCTTATCGCAGCGGTCATGCAATTTGTTTGGTTACACATCATCAACCGTTACACCCTTGCTCTGCCTCAGATTGCCTTAGCCAAGCAGTATTTGAATTACTGCCTACCAGTAATGCTGTCTGCGCTTGTCGCGTTTTGTTTGAATGGTGCCGAACGCTGGTTTATCGGCGCAAATGCTTCGTTGGCGACGTTAGGCATTTATGCGATTGCGGTTAAGTGCTCTGTCGGTATGTGTATTTTGGTGCAGCCATTTGGCATGTGGTGGATGCCACGACGCTTTGCATACCTCGAAAATGGTCGAGATAATGA
>NZ_JAWOUH010000410.1:0-722 GCF_033339295.1 Vibrio sp. 704
TTTGCTACTGCTTTAGCTGCGCCAGTTGAAGTTAGAACCATATTCAAAGATGCACTGCGACCGCGACGGTCACCTGAGTGGAAGTTATCGATCAGGTTTTGGTCATTCGTGTAAGAGTGAACGGTTTCAATATGGCCCGAAAGTACGCCGTATTTGTCGTTCAATGCTTTTAGAACTGGTGTGATTGCGTTGGTGGTACAGCTCGCTGCAGAGATGATGGTGTCATCTTCTTGAATCACAGATTCGTTAACGCCGAATACAACGTTCTTGATGTCGCCTTTGCCCGGAGCCGTTAGCAGTACTTTCTCTGCGCCTTTACACGCTAAATGTTGGCTCAGACCTTCAGAATCACGCCACACACCTGTGTTATCAACAACAAGTGCATTGTTGATGCCGTACACAGAGTAATCTACATCACTAGGATGGTTTGCGTAGATGATTTGAATGTAGTTGCCGTTAACGATAAGCGCTTTGCGCTCTTCATCAATCACGATGCTGCCGTTAAATTGACCGTGTACAGAATCACGACGAAGTAGGCTAGCTCGTTTTTCTAAATCACCTTTCTTACCGCCACGAACAACAATTGCGCGCAGTCGAAGAGGGTAACCTGGGCCACTCTTTTCAATAAGAAGACGAGTCAGTAGGCGACCAATACGACCAAAACCGTAAAGCACAACATCGCGAGCGGCTAGAGAAGAGTCGGCATCACGCGCGCCTTGAAG
>NZ_JAWOUH010000411.1:0-722 GCF_033339295.1 Vibrio sp. 704
TGGTCACGGTTCAGCCTCAGTTGTGGGAGATATTTTCACGGGTCTTGGTTGGGAAGATGGCTTCACGCTTGGTTTGACCTTTGCGACAGTCGGTATCTTCATCTCAATTTCCATCGGCATGCTGATGCTTCAATTTGCTCTAAAAATGGGTTGGATTCGAAGCTTTACAACTTTTGACAGCATGGATGAACATGAACGAAAAGGTCTTGTCAAACCAACAGAACAAGAACCAGTGATGAAAGACACAATGTCTTCACTCTCTGTGGATTCATTTGCTATTCACGCAGCCCTTGTCGTCGTCGTTACGGCTTTCTCTTATGTCGCAGCAAACTACTTATCGTCGTTCCACGACAAAGTACAAATTCCGACATTTGTAACGGGCTTTTTGGGCGGAATGCTCGTGCGAATTGTCGCGAAACAAACCAAAGCGTCACGATACCTTTGTGATGGAGCATTTAAGCACGCGGCTGGTATCAGCACCGACTACCTGATCATATTTGGTATTTCAGCAATCAAAATTACTGTTCTTGCTCAGTACCTTGCGCCAATGATCGTACTCGCCATTGGTGGCATCGCATTTACGTTGTGGCTGATCTTCTGGGTTGCGCCTCGAATTATGGGCGATGATTGGTTTGAAAAAGGCATATTCTCCTGGGGCTGGCTAACAGGCACAGTTGCAATGGGCATCGCGCTATTGCGCATTGTTGACCCTAAAATGCGTA
>NZ_JAWOUH010000412.1:0-721 GCF_033339295.1 Vibrio sp. 704
GATTTTGAACTGCTTGGCTAAGAACTTGGTGAGGTGAGCATTGGCTTTGCCATCGACAGGTGGTGCAGTGATGGCGATTTTGAGCTCTTCACCGTGCAAGCCGACGATTTTATCGCGGCTTGCTTTTGGTTGAATATAAAGCTTAAGGACGATGTCCTCGCCATCTTGCCAAACTGCTGCGGACATTACAGTTGGAACCAAATAGGACCAATGATATCGCCCATCAAGAAGTTTGCGAATTGCAAACCGATGAACAGAACCAGCACGCTCAAATCCAAGCCGCCAAAAGCAGGAAGCACGCGACGAATTGGTGCGCACATTGGCTCGGTCAATTGATGGAACACGTATTCAATTGGGCTACGGCCTTGGCTCACCCAGCTTAGGATTGCGCGAATCAACAATACCCAGAACAGAAGGCCACCAGCAGCTTTTAGTAGCGATAACAAACCCAAGAATAGGAAATCAACGCTGAAAGAGACAGAGCCGTTAGACGCAATCAGAATCAGTGCGACAAATTTCAATACACACAGCACGTAAGCGAACAGAACCGTTGCAAGGTCAATATTGCCGATTGATGGAATAACACGACGCAGTGGGCCAATGACTGGCTGAGTCGCTTTTACAATAAATTGCGAGAACGGGTTGTAGAAATCTGCACGTGCAGCTTGCAACCAAATTCGCAAAATTACGACCATGATGTACAGGTCAAATAGGGTTGAGA
>NZ_JAWOUH010000413.1:0-721 GCF_033339295.1 Vibrio sp. 704
AAAATACTTAATATAGATCTTAATAATCTATCGATTGTTAAGATCTATATTAATGACTACGCCGTTTCTATTAATGATTGTATAGCTTCATAGATATCTTGCCTGCGAACTGGCTTTGATACAAAACTATCCATGCCAGCGTCTAAGCACTTATCTTTATCACTTTCTAGCGCGTGCGCTGTTAAAGCGACGATTGGAATTGTGATTCCTTTCTTTCTAATCAGCCTAGTTGCCGTTATTCCATCCATTACTGGCATCGAGACATCCATCAAGATCATATCAATTTGAGTATCGTTTTCTTCAAGAAATGTAAGCGCCTCTGCGCCATGGCTTGCAATATGAACATTATGGCCAAGCTTGTTAAGAATCAATTTAATGACAAGTTGATTTGATTGAGTGTCTTCGACAATAAGCAAGTTTAGAGCTTTGTTTGGTCTATTATGCTCAATTTTTACAGGACGGTTTTGGTTGTAACGTGTTAGAACTGGAATTCGAATGGTGAAGTCAGAACCCTCATTCTCGCGGCTTTTTACACAGATTTCACCTCTCATCATTTCAACTAAGTGCTTGGTAATAGCAAGCCCTAAACCTGTACCACCAAACCTTCGAGTAATTGAGCGATCACCTTGATGGAATGCCGTAAATAAATGGGCTTGTTTTGCTCTCGAGATTCCAATTCCGGTGTCAGATATAGAAACTACAACTTCGTCATTTTCTTCAG
>NZ_JAWOUH010000414.1:0-720 GCF_033339295.1 Vibrio sp. 704
TATTAATTATTTTAGTTAATACTGATAAACGGCGATTATACAAGCAATAACAATTCCTTTTCCTTAACGCAGTCTACGTTTAACAACAAAAGTCAGTACAGTTAACTTAATAAACGGCTGAACAGTTATAACTGTATTAAAAACCTATTTGATTTAGTTATAAAAAAAGCGACTCTGAGGAGTCGCTTCGAAAGTCGTGAGACGTGTTTATTTGATGATGCCGCGAGCACGTAAGATGGCGGTTTTGAAGTCATCTTCTTGGTCTTTCTTCAGGCCCGGGATCATTTCGTCTTTGCTGCTGTTGCGCATTTTAAGATGGTAGATCAGTACGTCGTCGGAGAGATCTTCCAACTTGCCGTCGTAGCCCGCCTCTTGCGCCAGTTTGACGATGAATTGCAGCAGGTTCATTTCTTGGTCTTTTTGCCACTCAGGCTCTAATAGCTCAAGTAGCTCTTCTATGCGATGACACTTCATTTCTTTCTCCACAATATTTATAAGTATTTGCGCTTAAGGTATCAAATTGCATCGCGAAGACAAATAGAAAAGGAAGGAAAAGAAAAAGCGCAGCTGGCGCCGCGCTTTTGATTAAGCTGCTTTGATAACTTTGGTTGTAACACTCGACACTATTGCTGTCTTCTCAACCAGTGTCATAGCTGGCGCAACTTGTTTTGCCTTAGATGCAGTAGTGAAGCCACTGCGGCGGCGCATTGCACTTGTATT
>NZ_JAWOUH010000415.1:0-720 GCF_033339295.1 Vibrio sp. 704
TCATCATTCAACTGATAAATTGTCCCAACATTAAACAAACTCACCGAGTAATCAGTACTGCCACCCGGCACTGCATCGGCAGACACACCTTTGCCCGAAGCAATGTTCTTCTGCACGCTGTATGCGACAAAATCATCAATCTTGTTGTCCATATATTGATAACGGTATCCCGCCTGCACAGACCAATCTTGATTGATTTGGTAATCACCTTGCACAAACATCGCGTAAGATGTTACGTCTACACCAGGATAACGCCCCACTTCCGCATACGTTCGGTTAATTAGGTTACCTGAGTTGTCAGCGATGGTTTTGTCGAACAAAGCTTGGTTGCTATCGAATCGATCTAGGTATGCATCCACACCGTAAACGGCACTGAATGCCCCCCAACTTTTCGCCAGCGCTAAACGCCCCGCAAACACTTCGGTTTCTTGTTGTGAAGAGCTTTGGTAATACGGTGTAAAGGTTTGATCTTCGCTGCGGTAAGACAATTCACCAATCAATTGATGACCGAATACGTTGTCGTGTGCGTAGTTTGCACTTAAAAGTACACGCTCTGTACCATGCTCACGATCGGAATCGAACCCTTTTCGCACATCAACAAATTTGCTATTAACAATGTACAAGCCGTATGGCGAATCTTGCTGGCTGTCATAGTATTGCGCGACAAGGTTTAACTTGCTGGCATCGGAGATTTGGATCTCTGCCGAACCCATAACATCA
>NZ_JAWOUH010000416.1:0-654 GCF_033339295.1 Vibrio sp. 704
GCTCGCCTTTGGGGTGGCGGCGGTGCAAACCGGTTTAGACGCCTTTCCGACTCTTTTAATGAGAACGCTTGTCTTTGCTGGTGCGTCTCAGTTTGCCACGTTAGAAATGTGGGGAGCTGAAGTACCACTTGTACCGGTTTTGATTACTGTGTTTGCCATCAATGCTCGCCACCTTCTGATGGGTGCGACGCTCTACCCTTGGCTGAGACAGCTACCGCCACATAAGCGCTATGGCATTATGTTACTTGCCTCCGATGCGAACTGGGCAATGGCGATGAACGCATTTGGCAAGAAAGAGCCTGGGTTTGGTTTGTTGGTCGGCGGAGGGCTTGCGCTTTGGGGCTTCTGGATTGTCGGCACGTGGATGGGGATCTACTTTGGTGGCGCCATCAAAGATCCGGTCAGTCTCGGACTTGATATGGTCATGGGTTGCTTTTTACTTTCTATGGTTGCAGGCGGCCCTAAAAATCTGCGTATCTTCGCGATTTGGGGTATGGCAGCAGCTTCATCACTGATGGCTTACTGGTATTTGCCAGAAAACAGCCATGTCGTTGTCGGCGCAATCGCTGGCGGTATTTTAGGGGCTTGTTGGAAGGAGAAAAAAGCATGAACATCGAAACAAGCTTAGGCGGCACGCTGTTTATCATTATCGCA
>NZ_JAWOUH010000417.1:0-720 GCF_033339295.1 Vibrio sp. 704
ACCACTCTATTATTTCAGAGCGTGATGTGCAGAGCCGAAATCTAGGAAAAACTAATTAACAACATTACCCCCAACAAATCAAGTATCTATATCCATATAACCTCGATATATGAGAATCACTTAACTTGCAAACGAGAAAACAACTGGCAGATCTTGTGGTTTAATATACAGAAATCGTTAACTAGAAATCCTTTTTTAAGCCATTTGTAATTGCTAAAAACCTCCGATTGAACAAGCCAGAAGTAACTATGCAGAAGTATCTAATTCCATTTTCTATTACTGGTTATTTTTACAGTCCATAATGTTAGAATGGCGACTTGAAAAATTTATAAGGTTTCTCTCTTTTGAACATCCAACAAGGTTTCCTACTTACTCGCCAAGCACGAGACATCAAAGGCCAAACTCAGATAGAGTTGTGGCTTGCGACAGAAGCAGGCCCGACTCAACTATTGATCAATGGTGAGAAACCCGTGTTCTTCATCGCTCAAGAGTACATTGAGCAAACCCAAAACCTGGCGCTATCGAAAAGTATTCAAGTTGAAATTCGAACTCTTGAACTGAAAACGTTCGAGCATACCCCTCTCGCAGCTTGCTATACGAAAGTAACCAAAGAAGCACTCGTATTACAAGATCTGCTCTCACAGCAAGATATCGTGACTTACGAAGGCGATATACGACTCGCTGACCGCTATCTAATGGAGCGCTTTATTAAAGGGAGTG
>NZ_JAWOUH010000418.1:0-716 GCF_033339295.1 Vibrio sp. 704
CATCAGCTTTCCCGTAATCGAAACGTTGAACACCCAAGTATTCTTTTAGGTTGTCCATCGTTACCGTCACTGATTTGATGTCTTTATCTAGCAGGATGTTCTTCACTGCTTTGCGGCAGATCTTAGAAATCTCACGCTCAAGACCACGCACACCCGCTTCACGAGTGTAGTAACGGATAATACCGATGATTGCTGAATCTTCGATGACTATCTCGTTTGGTTTCAAGCCATTACGTTGCACTTGTTTTTCAACAAGGTGACGCTTCGCAATGTTTAGTTTTTCATCTTCGGTGTAACCGGATAGACGAATCACTTCCATACGATCAAGTAACGGACCAGGAATATTCATCGAGTTAGACGTTGCAACAAACATCACATCAGACAAGTCGTAATCCACTTCTAGGTAGTGGTCGTTGAATGAGTTGTTTTGTTCAGGGTCTAATACTTCAAGCAACGCTGAAGCCGGGTCACCACGCATGTCTGAAGACATTTTGTCGATTTCATCCAGAAGGAAGAGAGGGTTTTTCACACCAACTTTCGACATTTTCTGAATCAGCTTACCTGGCAATGAACCAATGTAAGTACGACGGTGGCCTCGAATCTCTGCTTCATCACGCACGCCACCTAGGGCCATACGTACGTATTTACGGCCAGTAGCAGATGCAATTGAGCGGCCAAGCGATGTTTTACCCACGCCTGGAGGACCAACAAGACAA
>NZ_JAWOUH010000419.1:0-716 GCF_033339295.1 Vibrio sp. 704
TTACCCACACCAGTAGGCCCTGCAAACAAGAACGAACCCACAGGCTTGTTATCTACACCCAAACCAGCACGAGACAGTTTGATAGCCTCCGAAAGCGCATCAATAGCGTTGTCTTGACCAAAGACTAGCATCTTCATTTTGCCATCAAGATTCTTCAATATGTCTTTGTCAGATGAAGACACCGACTTCTCTGGAATTCGAGCCATTTTTGCAACCATGGCTTCAATATCAGCCACGCCAACCGTCTTCTTACGACGACTTGCTGGAGCTAATCGACTACGAGCACCGGCTTCATCAATAACGTCAATCGCTTTGTCAGGTAGATGACGTTCGTTGATGTACTTCGCAGACAGCTCTACGGCTGCACGCAGTGCTTTGTTGGTGTAACGCACTTCGTGGTGAGCTTCGTACTTTGGTTTCAAGCCCATCAGGATCTTGGTTGTATCGTCCAGAGATGGTTCTACAACGTCGATTTTTTGGAAGCGACGAGATAGCGCACGCTCTTTTTCGAAAATATTGCTGTACTCTTGGTAGGTAGTTGAACCAATACAGCGCAACTTACCGCTACTTAGTAGAGGTTTAATCAAGTTTGCCGCATCGACTTGGCCACCAGACGCTGCACCAGCACCGATAATAGTATGGATCTCATCAATGAACAGGATGGCATCTTCTTCTTTTTCAAGCTGCTTCAAAATCGATTTGAAACGTTTCTCGAA
>NZ_JAWOUH010000420.1:0-715 GCF_033339295.1 Vibrio sp. 704
GAAAGGCCCGAGCTTCGCTTCAACATTCTTAATAAAGAAATGTCGGTAACTAAACGTGTACCTGATAAGAGCTTGTTTTGATCCACTTGAACAGGACCAAGACGGCTACCATCATTCAACTCAATAAAGTCGCCGTCTTGCCAGTTCATGTAAGACGCCAAATCTTGACTGATCAAAATCGGATACGGCGGCTTCATCAAGGAGAGAACAGGCATCTCATTAAGTGACTTGCCGTGCTGAAGAGGGATCATTGCGACAGGATCGATGCCAACGAGCATCAAGTTCATGTCCGTTTTGGCATCCAGATGAAGGACGTCAAAAGGCGCACATTGGTTGAAACCAGCGCGGCGCAACTGAATGTAAAACCCTTGAGGAATTTTATTTGCAGAATGTTTGGTACGAATTCGGTAAGGAAGTGGGTTTGAGAAAAGCTTCTCACCTGTTTCGTAACTCTGCTTCGCATGTTGGTTGATAGAAGTAACACCAACGAGAAGCGAAACACCAAGCGTTAAGCCTAACCAGACGAGAATAATTTGCAGTGGGTAACGACGGTAATGACCGAGTAGTGCCTTAACTACGGGCCATAACATGCAGTTGCCCTCCTTGAAGACGAATTTTCCCTTCCATGTGTGCCGCAACTTTCTCACTGTGCGTCACTAATAACAAGGTACAGTCCAATTGGCGTGCAAGACTGGTCAGTAAACGCATTACCGCT
>NZ_JAWOUH010000421.1:0-715 GCF_033339295.1 Vibrio sp. 704
GCATCAACTCTTCATCAAACAGCCTTTGATGATGGAAACCCGGATGCTCGCTGTCACTGTAGTAAATCGCAATATCAACGGGCTCATGTAAGAAATCTAATCGGCTTGCCTTTACTCGAAGCTTGATATTGAGAGAAGGATACAAACGCTGAAATTCCACCATACGCGGCAGTAACCAACTCTGTGCAAACGTGGGGGCCACGCCGATGTAAAGCTCGCCACGCAGCTCGTTGAATTTGATGTCTTCAAGCTCAGAGAAAATCACCTCAAACGATTGGTTAAGCGCGTGCAGTAATCGCTCACCTTCTTTGGTCAGTTCTAATCGCCTCGTCATGCGCACAAACAAGCTGAAACCCAGTTGTTCTTCCAGTGACTTAATGCGTTGGCTCACTGCCCCTTGGGTAATAAACAACTCTTCAGCGGCTTTGGTAAAACTGAGACACTTACCAGCAACGGCGAAAGTGTACATGTTAGAGAGCATCTGCTGTTTTCTGTCCATCTTGGCACTCGACATAAATTAGAAAGGCTAATGCATAGCAAGTTTAAATTGGTTTGTATAGCGAATCACGATGCTTTTAAATCAAACTGTCTTATCCATAACGAGAAACAGCACGATGAAAAAGAATCTAAAAATTACCATTATTGGTGCAGGCTCCAGTTACACGCCTGAGCTTATCGAAGGTCTCATCAAGCGCAATCATGAACTGCCTATCGG
>NZ_JAWOUH010000422.1:0-714 GCF_033339295.1 Vibrio sp. 704
AATCTCGGTGATAAATGACTTGACCATCGGAGAACTTCATGTGGGAAACACCGCTCACAGCGATTGGAGCCCCTTTGTGTAATTTCGGATGTTGAAGATCCATAGTCCAAGTCAGGAAACCCGTGTCCCCAACCTGCTGATGATCATGGATGATGAAATCACAGCGAATCACATTCGCGTACAATGACTGGAAATAATCAGAAAGAGCAGGCAGTCCTTCTAAGCGATGAGCCGAATCTTCAAACACCACATCTTGGTGATAAACGTCTTTCAGAAGATGCAGGTTCGCTTTGTTAAGCTTCTGGTAAATGTCTCCAACCGACTGTATGTCCATTCTTTCGCTCCCAAACGTCACTGATGGTTGTACAAAAATATTATATGTACAAGATAGACCAATTAGAAAAAGTTGTACAAAAAAAAACTTGTATAACTTTGTTTCTGCGCTTTGATTTTTAGAAAGTAGTACGTAATCAAATTGGTGAGCGATCATCAGGCAAAAAAAAGGCTTGGTAAAAACCAAGCCTTTTCAAAAAACTATGTAAGTCGTATTACTGGTTACGTAGCGCCGCAATACGTTTATCTAGTGGTGGGTGGCTCATCAGTAGCTCTGTTAGAGACTGCTTACCGTTGATACCGAACGCCATCATTGTGCCATCGAGTTTCGATTCTTGACTCATCTTCAAACGCTCAAGAGCAGCAATCATTTTCTCTTTA
>NZ_JAWOUH010000423.1:0-714 GCF_033339295.1 Vibrio sp. 704
TACCCATGCTCAGATTTACTTAGAGCGTGACACCAGCTGGATCAAAGGCTACACACAAACGCTAGAACCACAGCTTCAGTACCTATACGTACCAGAAGAAGATCAAACCAACATCTACAACTACGATACAACGCTGCTGCAAACTGACTACTACGGTCTATTCCGCAGTCGTAAGTACAGTGGTATTGATAAGATCGCATCGGCTAACCAGCTGAGCTACGGTGCAAGTACGCGCTTCTTTGATGATGACTACAAAGACCGTTTGAACGTGTCGTTTGGTCAGATCTACTACTTCGATAAGAAGACGAAAATCAGCAATAGCCCGAACATTCCAGACGAGACAACCAACTACTCTTCATGGGCAGTTGAAGCTGATTTCAACTACAACGACTACCTGTTCTATCACGGTGGCGTTCAGTACGACATCGACTTAAGCTCAATGCAGCTTGCCAACAGTACGTTGGAATATCAGTTTAACGGCGGCTTTATTCAAGGTAACTACCGCTATGTCACTCGCGAATACATCGAAGATACGATCATTCTCGAAAACCTCGACACTATTACTCGTAAAGGTATTTCACAAGCAGGTATCGTAGCGGCATACGAGTTCAACCGTAACTGGTCTGCAAGCGGTCAGTACTACTATGACCTAAATGAAAATACCGATATGGAATGGCTAGCAAGCCTGCGTTACCAATCTGATTGTTGGTACAT
>NZ_JAWOUH010000424.1:0-713 GCF_033339295.1 Vibrio sp. 704
TGCTACAGAGGTAATCAAGTCTGCCACTTTCATGATTTCTTCATGGCTAGTAATGATCTGGCTGATCGCTTGGGTAGAATCCTCCAGCAATTCCGAGCTTTTCTCCGCTTGTTGATGAACGTCTTCACTCTTCTCGCGCAGCTCTTCCACAAACTTGCTCGACTCTTCAATCCCTGTGGCCATGTGATGTACTTGTTGGCTCATTTGCTCTGCCGCACTTGCTTGAGATTCACTATTCACGTTGAGTGCATTGACTTGCTCATCCAACTGCGACGATTGCTCATCAAGCGCTTGCGAAACAGATTTCAGCTCTATCGAATTTAAATTAGCTTGTTCCAATACTTCAGCCAGATGCAGTTCGCCTTCTGTTGCTTTTTTGGCGACTTGCTCACTCTCGACTTTTGCTGCTTCGGCATTTTCAATCGCATCATCACGTTGCTTAGCAGTAAATGCCTGAGCGATACAAATCACCACCAGCGGCAATACGGTACCAGACCAAATTTCTAATCTCTGAGAAGCTTCCGATAATACCAGTTGAGGAAACTCAAAACCCGAAACATGCTGATGTGTCATTAAGGCGGAAATGGCAATCACCACGCCACTCCAAGCAATAGCGATAAGACGAGTGCCAGATAAGAAGAAAGCGACAACCAACAAAGGCACCCAATAAGTTTGAGTTGAATCAACCACACCACCACTTTGATAAATGATAT
>NZ_JAWOUH010000425.1:0-713 GCF_033339295.1 Vibrio sp. 704
GATGCGTGCATAAACTGCTTGTTCCCCAAGTAGATTCCAACGTGGTAGGTGCTTCGTCGAGTTTTAAAAAACACCAAATCTCCTTGTTTGGCATCCGTCCAACTCAGCTCAACGCCTTGTGTGGATTGCTGCTTTGTCGTCCTTGGTAGGGCGAGTTGATACGCTGCGACAAAGGCTCTTTGAACGAAAGCCGAGCAGTCGATTCCAGATTTTTGCGTTCCGCCAAGTCGATAGGGCGTGCCGTGCCACTCGTTGTAAAACTGAAACAAGTCAGGGTTATTAGACAATAACTGATTGGTGGGTACAGTTACTTCAACCTGTTCACTCGGCTCTGGGCCAGACGAACAAGCTGAAAGTAGAGCACTGATTATCAAAGGAAAATATATACGACGCAAATCTTCACCTGTCATCTGTATGACTCATAACTGAAATATTAATGTCATAACCAATCCATAGTATGGGCTGAAAATCACGGTTTTGTCTCACATGTGTGACGGATTCACGACAAAGCCGGCTCAACCTCAAGAAAGAATAAAAATTGATTATGGCAACGCGCAAACGCTCATCGCTTTCACTGATTCAGACTATCAGCGCAACATTTTTAACTATCATCGCACTTGTTATAGCCCTTTCTGTCTCAAGTTTCAAAGGAATGGGGCAGGTTGGAGAACAATTTGAAGATTTGTCTCAAAAAGCATTACCGATTGCGATGG
>NZ_JAWOUH010000426.1:0-713 GCF_033339295.1 Vibrio sp. 704
CATGGAATGGCAAACTCGCTTTTCACCGCTCAACCTATCGACTCAAGATGCTCTACCAGAACTGTCTATCTCACGACTCGATCATCTAGGCATGATCACCATGGTAGGCGATGACAAAAAATCGTACCTGCATGGTCAAGTTACCTGTGATGTGGTTTCTCTAGAAAAAGACCAATCAACACTCGGTGCGCACTGCGACGCGAAAGGTAAAGTGTGGAGTGTATTCCGCTTGTTCCATCATGGTGATGGCTACGGCATGATCCAGCCGAAATCTGCGATTGAAATCGAACTGAAAGAAATAAAAAAATACGCCGTATTTTCCAAAGTCACGATTGAAGAATCTAACGATGTGATTCTTGGCGTTGCAGGTGTCAACGCCGATGCGTTTGTGTCTGCTTTAAATGAAGATGCCGGTGATGTACGCATCATCAATGGCGGCACTGCGGTAAAAGTAGAGGCGAACCGTTGGTTACTTGCTGTGACAGAAGAAGCGGCGCAAGCACTGATCGAAAACAGCGATGCAACGCTGACAACACACGAGCTTTGGACTCGTTTCGACATTGAATCAGCACTGCCATTCGTTTCTGCCACAGCGCAAAACGAGCACATTCCACAAGCCTTGAACATTCAAGCCCTAGGTGGCATTAGCTTCACTAAAGGCTGTTACACAGGCCAAGAAACCGTAGCTCGAGCGAAATACCGCGGCACAAACA
>NZ_JAWOUH010000427.1:0-713 GCF_033339295.1 Vibrio sp. 704
TATTCGTACCAGAAAAAACCGACTTTAATGAAAAGTCATGGTTGAAAGTCGCACCAAGTCGCGCCGTTGCCGTAATGGGTGAAGTCGTTCGTCCAGGCCGAATCGAATGGTCGGATGAAATGGACCTCATTGATTTGCTGGCTCACGTTGGCGGCCCGACTCGCCGTGCCGACACCTCCAAAATTGAAGTGGCCAACAACGGTCAAATGACGAATTTCGATTTAGACCAGTACATTTTAGATGGTTCGCCAGCGTCTAACTTGCCACGCGTATCTGCCGGCACGGTCGTGCGCGTTCATGCACTGC
Organism: Vibrio sp. 704; assembly: GCF_033339295.1. NCBI lineage: Bacteria > Pseudomonadati > Pseudomonadota > Gammaproteobacteria > Vibrionales > Vibrionaceae > Vibrio > Vibrio sp. 704. The sequence goes on from NZ_JAWOUH010000427.1 coordinate 307, forward strand.
CAGATGACCCTGCCGACAACAAATCTCAATGGGTCAGCCAAAGCTCAGACGCGGCCATTTACGTGTTTGGTCAAATCAACGCACCTGGTCGCTATCGCTTCACGGACGAAATGCACTTTCTCGATATTCTTTCGGCCGCCGACGGCCCGACGATGGATGCCGATATCCACAATATTCGCGTGACTCATCGCGGCTTAGGCTACGCAAAAGTGAGCAAACTAAATCTGTCGATGTATTTCGAAACGGGAGATGAATCTATCCTGCCAGACGTGCGCCCTGGCGACACTATTTACATTCCGGAGAAAAACAAAAACTGGCTCGACCGTTCTAAAGAATCCACCGTGCGCGTACTGGGAGAAGTACGAGATCCGGGACGCCACGGGTTCAACGACAACATGACGGTTGTA
>NZ_JAWOUH010000428.1:0-713 GCF_033339295.1 Vibrio sp. 704
AATCGGTTTCATCTCGATTCACAGCCAAATGGCCGACTTATTGGCGTTCTGTAGCTTCTTTATTCTTGGCATTATGTTTGGCCTAGTGACCATGACATTTGGCCAAGTATCGTTTAGCTTAGGTAATGCAGTAGGCCTTTTGCTGTCAGGTATTACACTAGGCTTCCTTAGAGCCAACCACCCTACTTTCGGCTACGTACCGCAAGGCGCGTTAAACATGGTCAAAGATCTTGGTTTAATGTTCTTTATGGTCGGTATCGGTTTGAGTGCTGGTGGCAAGATGTTCGAGCACTTGACTCAAGTTGGCCCACAGGTGATCGGCCTTGCGTTTATTGTTAGTGTCGTGCCTGTTGTGATTGCTTACCTTGTTGGTGCATACATTTTGAAGATGAACCGCGCATTGCTATTCGGGGCGATCATTGGCGCACGTACTTGTGCACCAGCGATGGATGTCGTAAACGAATACGCGAAATCGACTATCCCTGCTCTTGGCTATGCGGGTACTTATGCGATAGCCAACATCCTGATGACGCTAGCTGGTACGATTTTGATAATTTTGAGTTAACCGGTTTGAGTTTGATGAAACGGCTCAATAAGTACAAAAAAGGCGCTCAATGAGCGCCTTTTGCATATCTTTCCAATCAATTAGATTTGAATGAAGTCTGTTTCTACAGCTGGGTTTACATCCGCTTCGTAATCAACACCTTCGACAC
>NZ_JAWOUH010000429.1:0-710 GCF_033339295.1 Vibrio sp. 704
TGTTCACCCTCTTCTTCGGCGGTCAGTGGAACGACCAATATTTTCAAACCATCGGTAACCAAACCGAACTTGCAAAAGCATTGGGTGACTTTGCGTTGAGAGAGTCCTCGATAGGAGCGAGTGACGAGTTCATGGTGGCAAATGCGGGTCGCGAATTGGGGCGTCTGACCAAATATTCGGGCAGTGCCGCCACAACGGTGAGTAGCAAGTTAAAAGATATTTTTGCTCGCTATGAGATGTACGGAAAAGGGGATGCCGTTTGGCTTGCTGCTGCGGATACGGTCTCGTACTACGCCGAATGCAGCGAGTACGGAATTTGTGATTTCGAAACCAAGCTCAAAGGTTTGGTGTTATCGCAAACCTACACTTGTAGCCCAACCATCCGTATTCTGTCGCAAAACATGACGCAAGAGCAGCACGTGGCCGCTTGTAGCAAAATGGGTTACGAAGAAGGGTATTTTCATCAATCTTTGGAAACTGGCGAGCAGCCAGTCGCTGATGATCATAATACACAGCTTCAAGTGAATATTTTTGATTCCAGCGATGACTACGGCAAATATGCGGGGCCAATCTTTGATATCAGTACCAACAACGGCGGCATGTACCTTGAGGGTGACCCGTCCAAGCCGGGCAATATTCCTAACTTTGTCGCTTATGAAGCGTCTTACGCGAACCCTGACCATTTTGTTTGGAACTTAGAACATGAATAC
>NZ_JAWOUH010000430.1:0-710 GCF_033339295.1 Vibrio sp. 704
AATTAAAGCGCGCGGATTCTATGGTTCTTCGACACACTACACAATAAGAACTTTACAAGAATATGTTGGGCGTGCAAAAACACCAAAGACGAGCTCGGACATTAACATCTACTGATGAAATGAATCCACCCGCCTTTCATAAAGTTTGGATAAACATAACCGTGTATTTACAATACCTTGGGTTTCGTATTACCCCCAAAGAGCGGCGATCAGAAAAATAGCCGCAAACAATCCAGCGATAACTAACATTAAGTATGATAGCTTGCCTGTTCCACCTTTTGGCGCTTGATTACAACATCCCATTTAACTTCTCCTTAACGATTTTCGTTCCCTTTAACTTAACGCTTACCCTTGGGTGAAGGTCAACCTGAGGCAGTTTGTTGTGTGTCTCTTTTACTTTTTTCGCGCCAATACACCAACGCAAACGTTTACATTGATTACAAATAAATCACTGAGTTTTCGGTTCATTTTTGGGTACATACATACCATTTTTCGCTATATACCCGCCGTTTATAACAACCCTACAATACGCGCGTCTTACTTGTAGCACGCGGGTTTTCCAACCATGAATTCGTGGCTCGTTTATTAAAGGTATCGAATGAGCAATATCGCCAAGTCCGCTGTTAAACTCAGTGTTTTCTCTGTGATCATGATTACGGTTACATCCGTTGATAGCATCAGAAACATACCGGGTGCCGCCTTATTTGGTA
>NZ_JAWOUH010000431.1:0-708 GCF_033339295.1 Vibrio sp. 704
TTTCCGGCATCTTGCAAACTACTTCCCTTAAATGACAAAAGCACTCATCGCAATTGAAACATATCAAGCGATCAGTGTTGTAACTATACACAATGTTACAATTTCGATCCCGTTAAATATGCGTCAGACAGGACTCATCTGACGTGTTCTTGGAAATAAATTCGTACAATTCAGACTGCTTATTAGATAACGAATTAAGCCATAATTTATTTATGGTTTAATTTTTCACATTCCTCGTTAAAGTAATGACATTTTACTTATTTAATTTTGAAATTAATGCAGGGAGCTAAACGGTGTTCGGTAGTCGTTTTAAAGATATCAATTTCAAAGGGGATATATTTGGCGGGGTGACCACGGCCATTATTTCTCTCCCTTTGGCGTTGGCGTTCGGGGTTGCTTCGGGGGCGGGCGCAGAAGCTGGCCTTTGGGGCGCCATCATGGTGGGCTTGTTTGCCTCCTTATTTGGTGGCTCAAATACACTTATCTCAGAACCCACGGGTCCGATGACGGTGATCATGACAGCCGTATTGACCAGTATGATGGCGAAGTACCCTGAAACAGGTATGGCGATGACGTTTACTGTTGTCATGATGGCGGGTGCATTTCAGATCTTGCTTGGAACGCTGAAGATGGGTAAATACGTTACCTTAATGCCTTACAGCGTGATCTCCGGCTTTATGTCGGGTATTGGTGTCATACTTATCATTC
>NZ_JAWOUH010000432.1:0-707 GCF_033339295.1 Vibrio sp. 704
TACGTGATTCCTTTGCATCTTCCGCCTCTTCGCGAACGTGGTGAAGATGTGATTGAAATTGCGTACTCACTGTTAGGCTACATGTCTCATGAAGAGGGCAAAAACTTTGTCCGCTTTTCTCAAGAAGTGATTGATCGCTTTAACAGTTATGAATGGCCGGGTAACGTCCGACAACTACAAAACGTACTACGCAATATCGTGGTGCTCAACAACGGCAAAGAAATTACGTTAGATATGTTGCCACCGCCGCTGAATCAACCGTTAGATAGGCCATCTGTATCTAAACTGATTGAGCCAAAAGCGATGACTGTTTCAGAGATCATGCCGCTATGGATGACAGAGAAAATGGCGATTGAGCAAGCGATTGAGGCGTGTGACGGCAATATTCCAAGAGCCGCTGGGTATCTTGATGTCAGTCCGTCAACGATTTACCGCAAACTACAAGCATGGAATGGTAAAGAAGAGCGGCAGAAGGTGTAAGCATGACGATATTGAATCAACAAAAAATAGATGAACTGTCGATGGAAATCGGCAGTGATAACGTGCCTGTTTTGCTCGATATTTTTTTGGGTGAGATGGATACGTACATCGACAACTTGTCGCAGTTAGAAGGTTCAGAGCGCTTAGTGTATTTGAAAGAGATCAGCCATGCGCTAAAAAGCAGTGCTGCGAGTTTCGGAGCCGACAGTTTGTGTGAGTTAGCGATG
>NZ_JAWOUH010000433.1:0-704 GCF_033339295.1 Vibrio sp. 704
GAGTTATTAGAACTGCTGCTAACAAGCGTGGGGCATCCGCTCTCTGCCGACACCATTATCGAAACCATTTGGCAGAGCAAATTCATCTCCAAGAATGTGCTCACTAACCGCATGAGCACCTTACGTGCGCTGCTACAGCAACACCTACCCGAGTACGATGCGGCTAAGCTCTTGGTCACTTATCCTCGAAAGGGCTATTTTCTTAACCCTGCCAATATCCGTTTAACACCACCAGCGAAAAGCCATCGACGCGTTATTCCAACTCAGGTTGCGAGTAATAAGAACTTCAAGCTAATTTTTGCTTATGGCTTGTGTGCCATACTTGCGGTTTGTAGCGTGACGCTCGCAAGCTTGCTATGGCAACGCCAAGAGATTTCAACACAACAAACACGTCATCAGTTACTTATCCCCAAAGTCGAGTTGCTGCTCAACCGTGTCGATGCAATCGGCTCTCAGGCACGAAAATATCGCACACTGGTCAAAGCCGTCTTACTTCAACAACAAGTCGAATATCCATATACCGACATCGCTAACCAAGACGCTCCAAGTTACTTTCTGGATCCCATTGGTCATACACCGTATTTCCCTGGTGCACGAAATATGCAGACCAGTGATTACGAACTCAACATAGAGTTAAAAGACGGCGCAGAGCAAGGCATCTTGAAAGCGCAGATGAACCTTATTTATCCTGCGACAGGGAAGCT
>NZ_JAWOUH010000434.1:0-704 GCF_033339295.1 Vibrio sp. 704
TGACACGGTTGCGAATAAGCCATGCCCGATTTTTTTCAACGCTGTGGGCGTCGAAGGTTATGACCAAAGCAACTACAAATGTCGATTGTTAAAAGAAAGTCTGAATCATAGTGCTATAAAAATGGTTACGACACGTGATGATTTGAGCTTGCTCAATGATGGCTACATAGAAAACGGGTACGTCAAAACCGCTCAAGTAGCAGATTCAGCAGTTTTCAGCTCAGAAGTTTATGGGATACAGAAAAAATCGCTAGATGTTGTCGGACTTGGATTGGTGCGTGCAAGGATCTTTAAAGATAACGGTATTGATCTGGATAGAACGCAAGTTATCGAGCTATATGCCTCGCTTATTTCAGAACTGGAAGCTCGCGGGCAACCTTATCAGCTATTTACTAATGGCTTGAAAAGCGACGTAGATATTCTCGAAGATCTGGAGACCTATCTAGGTAAGCAACTAAACGTTATTGAGCCACAAACGCCAAGAGAGTTGGTTGAGCTTATTTCAACATTTAAATGCACAATCGCCGCTCGACTTCATGCCTGCATTATTTCTTATTCGTTGACTGTTCCTGTTGTAGGGCTTGTTTGGAACAGCAAAGTCAAAATGTTCGGTGAGTGTATAGGTTATCCAGAACGTTTCTTTTCCCATCAAGATTTTGATGCAAATGAGATCATTGATCGCTTAACCCTGTCTGTCACGGAAG
>NZ_JAWOUH010000435.1:0-703 GCF_033339295.1 Vibrio sp. 704
AAGTAATCGACGTTATTGCTGCCAAGCATACGTAATGCCAATACAGAAAGAGCAGAACTCGTTGCGCCATCTGCGTCAAAGTCACCCACCACGATGATGCGTTTTTGCTCTTGAATCGCTTGGAACAACAACTCAACCGCCTGCTCAATGCCGCCAAGCTTTTGGTACGAATGCAATCCACGAGCAGAGGTTTCTAGCTGCGCGATGTCAGTAATACCGCGATTGATGTAAATGCGTTTTAAGATCGGAGGAATGGAATCTGGGAGAAGGGAAAGATCCGGTTCGGGACGTCGTTGAATTTCTATCATGCTTGAAAAGAGCCGACTATTGCGTCGGCTCTGCTCCTTAAAGGATTACAGTTGCTCTAAACGTTTCAGTAGTTCAGCTGGCGGTAAGTAACCACCAACCATCTCACCGTTTGGAAGGAAGATTGCAGGTGTACCTGAAATACCTAACTGACGACCAACGTTGTAGTGCGCTTGTATGGTCTCTTTACATTGCTCAAGATCTTTCGCTGGATTGTCGAAAGTGCGGCTCACTTTCGCATTATGCATCGCCGCTTTTGGATCTTCTGCACACCAAATCGTTGCCATTTGCTCAGCAACAGGCCCTGTCGCACCTTGGCGAGGGTATGCCATGTAACGCACAGTAATACCTAGATCATTGTAGCCCTGCATTTGGTTATGCAGACGAACACAGTAGC
>NZ_JAWOUH010000436.1:0-703 GCF_033339295.1 Vibrio sp. 704
GCCGCACAAGAATCAAAACGTCGCGGCAAAGACATTATGTCCGTTTACGATCCCGCATTCGATGCGACGGTGAAACAACGACTTTATATCGAAAGAGAACTGAGTCGCTCCATCCACGACTTATCTCAGTTTGAGCTTTGGTATCAACCTAAATTTGACCTTAAGACCTACCAGTTGGTTGGGGTTGAAGCATTAGTGCGATGGAATCATCCCGAGAAAGGCTACATTGGCCCTGAACAGTTTATTCCGATTGCAGAACAAAACGACTTGATTCTCGATCTTGGTGAGCATTTGATCGAAACCGCGATCAAGCAAAGAGCGGAATGGGCAGAAGCATTCGACCATGATTTTCATATCGCGTTGAACTTGTCCCCACGACAAATCTACCGCCAGGACCTTAGCCTCATATTTGAGCACTTTTTATCGCAATACAATGTATCCGCAAAAGACATTCACGTAGAAGTGACGGAGTCACTTTTGATGGACGACATCGAAAAAGCCCACTTCGTTTTGCGCAAACTGCAAGCCACTGGTATTGAAGTCTGGTTAGATGATTTTGGTACTGGCTATTCTGCCCTGTCCTATCTTCAACAAGTTCACTTTGATGGGCTTAAAATCGATCGCTCGTTTATCGCACAAACCCAGCAAGACAACAAAGATGACTCTCTGGTACGCGCCATCATTTCAATGGCTCACAACCTCG
>NZ_JAWOUH010000437.1:0-701 GCF_033339295.1 Vibrio sp. 704
GACGTATTCGCGATTCTCGTTATCGAAATAGCCGTATTTCATTTGTGTCTTTCCTTTTTACAAAGCTGCGTCTGCAGCCAAAATTTAAAAACTCTTCAAGCGTGATGCTTCTACATCAGCTCTGTATTACTTCCACGGTTTACGGTAATTCACTCCCTGCAAATCAAGCAGCGGTAGGTGTCCTTTCAAACGTGATAAATAGTCGGTCCAGTCTCGGTGTTGCTTGTCTGTCCAACATGCTTCTGCCATTGCGGTTAAGCGTGGGAAGACCATGTAGTCCATACGAGACTGGTTGTTGATGATTTCGCACCACAATGCTGTTTGAATGCCCCAAATGCGTTTACGTATTGGATCGTCGGCTGGCACTTCAGCGAGTGGTTCATAGTTGTAAGCTTTTTCTAGCGGCAACGGGTTAGCCCAATCCACGCCCGGTTCTTCTGGTGCGTAATCTTGGGTCATATCTAAGTAGGTGGTTTGCGCTGGTTGTAGCACCACATCGAAACCTTGGCGCGCGCAGTTCAACGCCGCTTCTTCGCTTAACCACGAATAGATCACTGTGTCTTTGCTGACTTTGTCGCCATGCTGTGCTTCTTCCCAACCCAGCATGCGCTTGCCAAGTTTGCGCAGTTTGTCTTCGGCATGACGCAAGAAGTGCCCTTGTAACTCTTTGTAGTCGCTGTAACCCAGTTGTTCCATTAGTG
>NZ_JAWOUH010000438.1:0-700 GCF_033339295.1 Vibrio sp. 704
AACCGATTAAGAAGACAGGGTGCGAATCAAGTTCGAGTAATCTTCCTTAATATCGTGGCTCTCTTCACGCAGCTGCTCAATCTTGCGACATGCATGCAAAACGGTCGTATGGTCTCGGCCACCAAACGCATCACCGATTTCTGGCAAGCTGTGGTTAGTTAGCTCTTTAGCCAGTGCCATCGCCAATTGACGAGGACGTGCAACGGAGCGAGAACGACGTTTAGACAGCAGATCCGCCACTTTGATTTTGTAGTACTCAGCAACCGTCTTTTGAATGTTGTCGATGGTCACCAACTTCTCTTGCAGCGCCAGCAGATCGCGCAGCGCTTCGCGAACGAAGTCGATGGTGATTGGGCGACCAGTAAAGTTCGCGTTGGCAATGACTCGGTTCAACGCGCCTTCCAACTCACGAACGTTGGAACGCAGACGTTTTGCAATAAAGAACGCAACTTCGTCAGCCAAATGAATTTGATGGTCTTCAGCTTTCTTCATCAAGATCGCCACACGCGTCTCTAGCTCAGGCGGCTCGATCGCAACCGTTAGACCCCAACCAAAGCGCGATTTCAGACGATCCTCTACCCCGCTGATCTCTTTTGGATAACGGTCAGAAGTTAGGATGATCTGTTGGTTACCTTCCAACAATGCGTTGAAGGTATGGAAGAATTCTTCTTGTGAGCGCTCTTTGTTGGCAAAGAATTGG
>NZ_JAWOUH010000439.1:0-700 GCF_033339295.1 Vibrio sp. 704
CGTCACCAGGAAGTACGGCAATTTTGTATGATTTGTCTGTCATGTTATTCCTTTAATCTTCTAATTTTTGAGCTTAATTATTTGAAATCGTGTTATTTGTCCTTGAGCGATAAAGCTCAGTATGACTATACCGTAGCAATCTTTTTCTGCTTCATCTCGGCAATGGTGTCTGCGCGATGGATGCTGTTGATAACATGCAATAGTGCTTGACCAGAAGCTTCTACGATATCGGTTGAAACGCCCGTACCGTGGTATTTTCTACCTTTGTAGTTGGCAATGATGTCTGCTTGACCTAGACCATCCTCACCTTCACCTTTTGCGGTTAGATCGAATTTATCTAGTACGATCTCGTAACCTGTCACGCGGTAGATACATTGGTATAGCGCATCAACAGGCCCATTACCGACCGCCGCTTCACACATTTCCGCATCACCACATTGCATCTTGATGCTGGTGGTTGCCATCACGCTGCCCGATTGCAAGCTTAGGTAATTCAACTTGTAGAAGTCATCTTCTTCACGCAAGTTGGAGAAGTGCATTAGTGCTTCCAAATCGTAATCAAACACTTGGCCTTTACGGTCGGCCAGTTTCAAGAAATCGGCGTACAGTGCGTCTAGGTTGTACTCATCTTCTTTATAACCCATGGAATCCATGTGGCTCTTCACCGCCGCTCGGCCGCTACGACTGGTTAGGTTAAGCG
>NZ_JAWOUH010000440.1:0-700 GCF_033339295.1 Vibrio sp. 704
CCATTGATTCCCCTATGGCCAGAGCCATGTTGAAAAAGCAAGTGGATGAAGAATTTACCGTTCGAACGCCGGAAGGTGACAAAGAGTGGTTCATCAATTCGATTGAATACAACAAGCAAAGCGCAGAATCTTAACTTCCTCGACCTTGAAACATTTGGCGAGCGAAGTGCGTTTGCCAATGATGTGACCTATTTTTATGCGCCCTCATTTGAGGGCGCGAGCTGTATTTACTGGAGAGGTTTAAAATGAAAGCCGTGATTTGTGGTGCTGCGTTAACGATGGCTATTTCGCTTCCTACTGTCGCTCAAGAAGAGCTAAAAGGGTGTGATGCCAAAGCGTTTGCTCTTGAGCAGCAAATTGAATACGCCACAGTACAAGGTAATCAAAAGCGCATTGATGGATTAAAACGAGCCCTTGCTGCGATTGAGGATGAATGCTCGGAAGAAGATTTACGCGAAAAACTGCAAGCAGAAATCGAACAAAAAGCGCAAAAAGTAAAAGCCCGCGAGCTAGAATTGGTAGAGGCACAAACGTCGGGTTCGAGCGACAAAATCGAGAAAAAGCGCCGAAAATTAGATGAAGCACAAAAAGAGTTGTTAGACGCTAAACGTGAGTTGGAATGGAATTACGGCCAGTAGGCACACCGACCTTCGCGGCGGTTAAAGCCATCTTTCACCGCAGTTTTGTGGCGTTGTTCACA
>NZ_JAWOUH010000441.1:0-699 GCF_033339295.1 Vibrio sp. 704
TACCGTGGAGATGAATTTAGAAATATTCCCGTTAATCTAGGTGCCAATGGTGCCAAGGTATTGTTGCAAGACATTGCTACCATCAAAGATGGCTTTACCGAAGAAGAGCGCTACTTCGAGTATTCAGGTCAAAATGCTATCTACATGTCAGTCGAAGCGACGCGCGATCAAAACATCATTCCGGTTGCTCAGTCAGTTCGTGACTACATCGAAGCCAAAAACAAAACCTTGCCGAGTGATGTTCAGCTAAAAATTCTGGTCGACATGACGTACTACCTAAATGGTCGTCTAGACATGATGCTGAAAAACTTGCTGCAAGGCGCGGTGCTTGTTGCGATCATGTTGACGATTTTCTTACGTTTCCGTTTGGCGATGTGGGTAATGATCGGCTTACCAGTGTGTTTCCTTGGTGCGGTGATGATGATGCCAGCTTTGGGTATTACAGTGAACATCGTCTCGCTGTTCGCTTTCATCATGGTGCTCGGAATTGTGGTGGATGACGCCATCGTCATGGGAGAAAGTGCGTACAGTGAAATCGAAGAAAAGGGCGGCGGTGTCGAGAACGTGGTACGCGGTGTCAAACGCGTTGCTACGCCTGCGACATTTGGTGTTCTGACAACGATTGCTGTATTCGCACCATTCTTGCTTTCGAGTGGTATTGATAGCGCTTTCTTTTACGGCATTGCTGGTGTCGTGATT
>NZ_JAWOUH010000442.1:0-698 GCF_033339295.1 Vibrio sp. 704
ATCTAGACATCAAACGGTACTAACTCTCCTGCTGAGCGTCAGGCAATCAACGAAGCATCAATGGCGTTGGTTGACGAACTGAACCGTATCGCAGAAACCACATCATTCGGTGGCCGTCGTCTATTGAACGGCTCATTCGGTGAAGCGGCATTCCAAATCGGTGCGAGCTCTGGTGAAGCGATGATCATGGGTCTAACTAGTATTCGTGCAGATGACACTCGTATGGGCGGTGTGACATTCTTCTCTGAAGTAGGAAAAGGTAAAGATTGGGGTGTTGATCCAACTAAAGCCGATCTAAAAATCACGCTTCCTGGCATGGGTGAAGACGAAGATGGTAATGTTGATGATCTAGAAATCAATATCAACGCGAAAGCGGGTGATGACATCGAAGAGCTAGCAACGTACATCAATGGTCAATCAGACATGATCAACGCGTCTGTAAGCGAAGATGGCAAGCTGCAAATTTTTGTTGCTCATCCAAACGTTCAGGGTGACATCTCGATCTCTGGTGGTCTTGCTTCTGAGCTAGGCCTAAGTGATGAGCCAGTAAGAACATCAGTACAAGATATTGATATGACAACGGTTCAAGGATCTCAGAACGCGATTTCTGTACTGGACTCTGCACTGAAATACGTGGATTCACAACGTGCGGATCTTGGTGCGAAACAAAACCGTCTGAGCCACAGCATCAACAACTT
>NZ_JAWOUH010000443.1:0-698 GCF_033339295.1 Vibrio sp. 704
CATTCCATACGAGCTCAGACGGTTGCAGCTCCACGTACGCATAATTAGGTTGGCTGTGTTTGAGAGTCAGCCAGGTATTCAAACTGACCTTGCCAGACTCCGCCCCCGACTCTTCTTGCATGTAAGTGGTAAGCCAAGGCGTTACCGAGACATCTTGCGCACTCACGTAAAACTCACCAGACACATCACGCAGCGAACCATGGTCTTTAAAGTTAGCATTTACTAACAGCGAATTCAGGCTAGCGTCTGCAATACTGACTGTGCCTTCCGCTAAGTGACGTTTGCCTTGGTTACTCCAGCGAAGCTGTTCAATATCGAGTCGACGAGTTTCGCCCGATACCGATTTGTACCAGACGCGTGAATTCGTAATGGTGAAGTCTTCAAACTGGCGCAGCAATAGTGAGTCCAGCTGATCAATCAGCTTAATTTCATTTTGGTCAACATCAGTGGTCGGCTCTTGATTGCTCGACGTAGGTAGAAGATCGACCGTGCGAATATCTAATGCCAAGTTATGAATGGTTAAGTCTGCCACGACGGGCTTAAACTGAAGTAATGATTGAATCAAATCGAATTCAATTTGAATTTCATCAACGGCGAATCGAGCTTCTTGGTTATTCGGTAAGTTAGCTTCTAAGCCGAGTAACGCGATAGAGGGATGGCTATTACGCCAAGAACCAGCAACGCTGGAGATAGAAAAG
>NZ_JAWOUH010000444.1:0-698 GCF_033339295.1 Vibrio sp. 704
GTAACTTTACGTTAGTCGTTAACCCGATTGGCGACGACGTGGATGTTAACCCAGATCCCCAAGTCTCAGGCAATGAAGGCGAAGACATTACCATCAACGTGAATGCGCTGGTGGTGGATAACAAAGAGTCGATTGGCGACGGTGCAAATTATCAAGAGAATGATCCAGAAACACTGAGGGTTGAGATTTCAAACGTACTAGATGGTGCGAGCTTGTCACTTCCAGATGGAACGGCATTTGTTGATCAAGGTAGTGGTGTTTTTGTCCTTGAAATCAATGCTCAAGACCTAGATCAAATCGTCTTTAATTCTGGTGACAGAAATGACAATTCTTGGGCTGGCTCGCTTCATTTTAAAGTGCAAGCGGTCGATACCGGCCTAGACGGCAGCCAAAGCTTGGGTAATGCGGAAGAGTTTGATGTGTCTGTCGATGTTACAGCGGTAAACGACAGACCTGACTTCGTTAATGTTGTCGATGTGGAAACACCTGAAGACAACGCCTTATTGCTAAATAGCTTCGGTATCTCTGATGTCGATGCGGTACTTGATAACCCGAATGCAGAGTATGTTCTTAATGTAGCGGTAGATAGCGGGTATCTCGCATTGAACGCTAACGTTATCTCGAAATATGGTTTGACGGTTCAGGGTGACGGTACAGGAGCAGTTGAGCTAAAACGTTCTGTTGCAGATTTCAATGGC
>NZ_JAWOUH010000445.1:0-698 GCF_033339295.1 Vibrio sp. 704
TATCATGGTTTACTCGCCGCTCAGAGGATGAGAGCTTATATGCGATGCTGATTGAGTTTTTCGGCAATATCAAACAATCCGGCGAGCTAGCTTCTCTTGAAGAGAAGTACATTGGCCATATTGAAGCGTTTGACTACGTGGACACGCGTGCCTTTATTCGTGCTCTTGATGATAAGTTGCCGAGATGGGCTCCGCTGTTTCAAAAATACAGCGAAGAGTTTGATTGGCGTTTAATCGCGGCTTTGGCCTACCAAGAATCTCATTGGAAACCAAAAGCAAAATCGCCTACGGGTGTTCGTGGCATGATGATGCTGACTTTACCAACTGCGAAAAGTGTTGGTGTAACCGATCGTCTAAACCCTGAGCAATCTGTTCGTGGTGGTGTGGAATACCTGCGTCGCATCGTCGCTCGCGTACCTGATACGATTAACGAACATGAAAAAATTTGGTTTGCATTGGCATCGTACAATATTGGTTATGGCCACATGATGGACGCGCGTCGACTAACCAAGGCACAAGGTGGCGATCCAAACGCATGGGCAGATGTAAAAGACCGACTACCGCTGTTACGACAAAAGCGTTACTACAGCCAAACCCGTTATGGCTACGCTCGTGGAGACGAGGCGCGTAATTACGTTGAAAATATTCGACGCTACTACCAATCAATCATTGGGCATGTCAGTCAAAAGCCTTCCATT
>NZ_JAWOUH010000446.1:0-697 GCF_033339295.1 Vibrio sp. 704
CGTCTTCCATATGAAGATCATCAACACGAGTACTGAAACGAATTTCACCACCTAGCTCGATGATGGTCGCACGCATTTTCTCGATCATCGTTACCAGCTTGAAAGTACCGATGTGCGGTTTACTTACATATAGAATTTCTTCTGGTGCGCCAGCCTTAACAAATTCAGTGATCACTTTGCGACCGTAGAAGTTTGGATCTTTCACTTGGCTGTACAGCTTACCGTCAGAGAACGTACCCGCACCGCCCTCACCAAACTGTACGTTTGATTCTGGGTTTAGCGTGCGTTTACGCCAGAAACCGAAAGTATCTTTAGTACGTTCACGAACTTCTTTACCACGTTCAACAATGATTGGGTTGAAACCCATTTGAGCCAACACCAAACCAGCAAACAGACCACATGGACCAAAACCGATGACGATTGGGCGCTCTGTTAGGTTCTCAGGTGCTTTCGCAACAAACTTGTATTCCATGTCTGGCGTTTGGCGAACGTGAGGATCGTTTGCGAACTTCGCTAGCAACGCGGTTTCATCGCCTTCAACGATGATGTCTAGCGTGTAAATAAGATGAATATTGGTTTTCTTACGAGCATCGTAGCCGCGTCTAAAGACGTTAAAAGAGATAACTTTCTCAGCAGGAATGCCAAGTTTTTTAGTGATCGCGTCTAATAGCGCGCCTTCCTCATGATCAAGAGGAAG
>NZ_JAWOUH010000447.1:0-697 GCF_033339295.1 Vibrio sp. 704
CCTCTATTCATCTAGTCAGACAATAATTATGTTCACTTCTGCCCCATCGTCATTATGCATCTTGCGTTTATCCGCTATTGGAGATGTGTGTAATACCATCGCTACTGTGCAAGCAATCCAGAAACAGTGGCCAACCACGCAAATAACTTGGATTACTGGCAAGTTGGAAGCTCAGTTGCTAGCGGCGATTGAGGGGGTCGAAGTCATTGTATTCGATAAAAAAGCTGGTTTAGATGGCTATAAAGCCTTGTGGAAACAGTTAAAGGGCCGAGAATTTGATGCTCTGTTACATATGCAATATGCGATTCGAGCGAGCGTCGCGACTTTGGGCATTAAGGCAAAATACAAACTTGGTTTTTCATCTGACAGAAGCCAAGATTTTCAAACACTATTCACCAATGTCAAAGTTCCCTCACCACAATCTCTGCACGTGGCGGATGGTTTGATGGCTTTTGCTCATCAAATTGGCATCCTTAACACGGAGTTAGACTGGGCACTTTCCTACTCCACACAAGACCAAGAGTGGGCAGAGAGTCATGTTTCTTGCGACAAACCCAACCTACTGATTGTGCCAGGAGCCAGTAAAGCATATAAAAACTGGAATGCTGAAGGGTACATAGACGTCATCCACCATGCGAGAGCACAAGGTTGGAATGTAATTCTGGCTGGCAGCCCAGCTCAAGTCGAACTGGATTTG
>NZ_JAWOUH010000448.1:0-697 GCF_033339295.1 Vibrio sp. 704
TACGCCGCCAGATCCGCTCGACCCCGACAACTGGTGCCATATTGGTATCACTATGTACAAAGAGGGAGAACGACACAGCCAAATTATTGATGAGGCGGAAACGGCACTCAGAAGTGCGCAGCTACAAAACAACAATAACTGGAGCCGTTTTAAGAAATGGAACCACGATGAAGAAGCGCGCGGAAGTGTGAGATGGCGTACGTTATTTGATACGGCACTTACATCAGAAAATGTGATACTCTACGCACAATCGGTTCACTCAATCAGTGATGCGACGCATAAAAAAGCCTTACACGAAGAGTTAACATGTCGAATTCGGGATCCTGAAAATGGCATTGTTAAAGCGTCCCGGTTTATCTCTGCTATCAGACAAGTGGGCTATGAAGCTCAAATGGATAGAGCTGTACTTCATAAATTCTTAAAAGACTTTAAAGAGAATTTTGACAGCTCTAAAAATTATGCTCTAAATCTAAATGTGACGCCTTTTTCGAGTCGCGAATACTTCAAGTGGTTTCGTGATGAACTCTTACAGTTGTCACGCGAGCAGAGAAAGTGTCTCAATTTTGAGTTTGTGGAAGCACAATTTGTAAGACACTTAGACTTTATGCGACCAGTCGCTAAAATGCTGGCCGGTTTGGGATGCCATCTCATGGTGGGGCAAGCGGGACGAACCATCGTCAGCACTCACTACCTAAAA
>NZ_JAWOUH010000449.1:0-697 GCF_033339295.1 Vibrio sp. 704
GGATCTTTGTATAGCTGGATCCGGTAGAAACCTTTGTCGGTTGGGTCTGTTCCTGTTGAACCGTTATTGATCAGGCAATCGTAAAGGAACTGCCCAAAGACAGATGCTTGACCAGAATTACTGACTTTTTGTAGCAAAAAGAAGCAACCAAATCCCAACACATCGAAGTCGGACTTACCTGTCGATTCTGTACAATTAACGATTGGGATACGTAAGATTCGGCGTCCGTTAGAACCACCATCACCTGTGTAACTGTCGTAATCACAAGAACCGCCACTTTCACAAGAACTCAGCTCCTGACGATAGTTGGCGTAATACAAGTCACCCGCATATTCAGCGTCGGTTTCAGCCAAAATATCAGGCTCTCTTACATACTTATCTGGTAAAACCGTACCGTCGTTTTTAATTGGGCCAGAGAAGTCGTTAAGTCTTACATTCAACCCTTGCGCAACGGGGCCAGCGCTATTCCCTGGTTTGGTTGTCACGGTATTCCCAACGGCTGCGCAACCGTTGTAAGCACCAGACAATGCATCACGAACCAAAGCCGCACCGCTATTGCCAGTCGCTTGCCCAAAATCGAGCAATTGAAAGTTACCCGGCCCCATATCGGTATTATTCTGATCGCCAACTTTTAACTCGTGCACAAGCGACGGATCCATATCCACATTCGGATCATAACCCGGTGGACGATACCCCC
>NZ_JAWOUH010000450.1:0-696 GCF_033339295.1 Vibrio sp. 704
CGTGATTTCATGCTGAATAACTAGCCATGGACCACCGCCAAGTAAAAATATTTGCAAAGAGCCACGAACAAACTTAGAAAAGTTAGCCATATAAATCGACTTTCCTGCAACTCGCTCTTCAAGCACGCTGACACTCTGTACTCGCGATTGCCACTGCTCTAAAAATGCGTTCATCATCCCCATGGCTAAAATAGAGTTGGCGTTTTGTGTCGCTAACTCTGCACTGCTAATATGAGAAATGGCCCTAACTTCACTTTCTTGCATCGTCTTTCTCGTCATCAACTCGTTGATCAAACCTAAGCTAAACAGAACGACAGAACCAAGCAACGCAATGTGCCCAAGCAAAGGATGGAGTAGATAGACGAACAAAATAAACAGCGGTGTCCAGGGAGCGTCTAACAAAGGATAAGGGGCTTGGCTGCTCAAAAAGCTTTTTATGGTTTGAATATCTCGAAGAACCTGAGAGGTGTAACTCTTTCCAGTATGCGATTGATACTGAATGCTTCGTTTAAGCATGAACACTGAAAGTTTCGCGTCCATCCAAAATCCGAACGATTTACTCATTTGTGCACGAGCAATATCGATAATGGACATAGTAAACAAAGCCGCCAACACGATGATGGTAAGAAGCAACAAGGTGTCAGTCGAATAAGATGAGATGACTCGGTTGTACACTTGCAACATATAAAGTGGGAT
>NZ_JAWOUH010000451.1:0-696 GCF_033339295.1 Vibrio sp. 704
CCAACCATACGACAATGGTGAAATTACGCTGGTTCAAGCATTTTCCGTGGCGGAAAAGCCCGTTCGCAACTTCATGTTGGCGCAAACCCATCAGAGCTCTCTCGAGCAAATGTTGCGAATTGCCAATGAGCCGCTCGATCAAAAAGTAGAAGACATCTCGTTTGCCGTTGTTCTTCCTGCGTTTGTGATCAGTGAGCTTAAAACTGCGTTCCAAATCGGCTTTATGCTGTTCATTCCGTTTTTGATCATCGACTTGGTGGTCGCTAGCGTCTTGATGGCCATGGGTATGATGATGCTATCGCCAATGATTGTATCGCTGCCGTTTAAGTTAATGCTGTTTGTGTTGGTGGATGGTTGGAACTTGATATTGTCGACCTTAGCCGGCAGTTTTGCCCTTTAGGTTGGCACAGAGAAAAGAGGTAAGACATGACTCCTGAAATGTTTGTCGAGCTTTTCCGTGAGGCACTGTGGATGGTGTTGATCATGGTCTGTGCCATTATTATCCCTAGTTTGCTCATCGGTTTGGTCGTGGCGATTTTTCAAGCCGCGACGTCAATTAACGAACAGACATTAAGCTTCTTACCTCGTTTGATCGTGACTTTGTTAGCTTTGATGCTGTTTGGTCACTGGATGACGCAAATGCTGATGGAATATTTCTTCGGCTTGATTGAGCGCTTGCCTCAGGTTCTGTACTAG
>NZ_JAWOUH010000452.1:0-694 GCF_033339295.1 Vibrio sp. 704
TCTTGCGTAGCTCTTCCATTAGGTTGGCTTTGTTTTGTAGACGACCCGCCGTATCGGCAATAACCACATCGACGCCACGCGCTTTTGCCGCTTCAATCGCATCGTAGATAACCGATGCGCTGTCTGCGCCAGTATGCTGCGCGATCACAGGAACATTGTTACGCTCGCCCCACACTTGCAGCTGCTCAACTGCAGCCGCTCGGAAAGTATCGCCAGCCGCTAACATCACTTTCTTGCCTTGGCTTTGGAACTGCTTCGCAAGTTTACCGATGGTGGTGGTTTTACCCACACCATTCACACCAACCATCAAGATGACGTAAGGTGTTTTGCTGCTGTCGATCTCTAGAGGCTGTTCTACTTTAGATAGAATCTCCGCCATTTCTTCTTTCAGCAGACCATAAAGGGCTTCGCCATCTTTCAGATCACCTCGAGAGGCTTTTTCTGTCAGGTTGTTGATGATTTTTGTGGTGGTGTCCATGCCCACATCGGCAATGAGCAGTTGCTCTTCTAGCTCTTCAAATAGGTCGTCATCGATTTTTTTACCGCTGAACAGGCCAAAGAAACCAGCACCGATGTTTGCTTTTGTACGGCTAAGGCTGCGCTTAAGGCGAGCGAAGAAGCTTTCTGTCGGCTTTTCTTGCTCTTGAATACGAGGCGCAACCGGTACTTGTGGCGCTTCTGCTTCTGCTTCTGC
>NZ_JAWOUH010000453.1:0-694 GCF_033339295.1 Vibrio sp. 704
CAGGATATCGAGCATCGCAAATGAGTCTTTACCACCGCTTATGCATGCCATGACAACATCGCCTTCTTCGATCATGTTGTAATCTGTAATGGCATTTCCAACATTTCTTCTCAAACGTTTTTGAAGCTTGTTGAATTCAAGGGTTTCTTTTCTTGTATCTTTCTGGTTCATTGCGGGCTCTCACATCGCCGATAAAATCGACAGTAGGACTTCCTAACATGGGTTTCTTTGGGGCGTGGATTATACGGGCTTTTGCAGCAGGATTAAATGTTTGTATTGAAGGATAAGAAAATAAGTGCGCTGAATTATCATCATAGAATAGAAAAAGAACCGCGAATGCGGCTCTTTCGTGAAGATAGTGCTATTTCTTTGCTTGGGGCAAATAAGGAAGCACTCTCATCGTTGGTTCCGGTAACGTTATTGTTCCACCTTCGCCAATTTCACTCAAAGCAACCTGCACTTTACCGTTAACAATCGCCTTCTCTTGTCCATTTGAAAAAACGATCTTACCGTTCAGTTCGTTGGCAAACTCCATTGTGACGCCCTGTACTTCAGGTGTGAACCATCCAGCAAACATCCCCCCTAAATCCTCTAACATGCTCTGCATTTGAGGCATTAATGGCTTCAGTTGCTCGTAAGAAACGCTACCCTGTAACGGTTCTTTCGTCATAACAACTAAAGAATAATCACATCG
>NZ_JAWOUH010000454.1:0-693 GCF_033339295.1 Vibrio sp. 704
TGCATCGGTTTTTGCCTGCACTCATCAAAGCGATGGGCGGGGAAATCGTCGTTCACCCAGTCGCGCACCGAGACAGAGAAGCAGGCACTTCCAATTACAATGCATGGAACCGTGCTTGGGTAGGGATTGTTGATATGTTTGGTGTGATCTGGTTACAAAAGCGCACGAAAAATCCGATGATCAAAGCTGTCAGCATTGCCAATGAAAATGCAAAACAATGAAATGGTTAAAGCTTGCACTTCTTATACTTGCTGGGGTTTTGTTAGCAAATCAGCTCGATAATCCCGTTTTATCTCACCTCACAGATAAGAACTGGCTGGTTGGCTACATTCAAAAAAACGGGGCTTTAGGGCATGTGGTCATCTTCACATTCAGTGTGGTGTTTTTGTCGTTGAGTGGGCCAAAGCAAGCCATCGCATTGGTATTCGGCTATTTATACCACGTCCAATTAGGCGTGCTTATCACCTTATTTGCTTGTGTTTTTGGGGCGACATTTAACTACGCCTGCGCTCGCTTTCTCATCGGAAATTGGCTTTATCGACGGTTCCCGAAAAAAATGACGCGTTTTAATTCATTTGCGAGTCGTAAGCCGTTTTACAAAATCCTTTTGCTACGTTTGTTTCCGATTGGGAATAACGTCGTGACCAACGTTTTATCGGGTAGTGTCCGAGTGCCGTTCTTTGCCTTTATCTC
>NZ_JAWOUH010000455.1:0-692 GCF_033339295.1 Vibrio sp. 704
GGTTCCACGGCCCACGACGGTATCAATTTCCCAATGACCAGGCTCTTTTCGATGCTCAGCTTTTGCAGGTCTTTCGGTAATATGACGTTTTGCTGCCAGCCGACCTCGGCTGTCTTTTGAGTTATACCTTTTACGCCTTTTCTTAGTAGATTGGCGTAGGTGCTTCCATAGTGTTCCACCGAGAGTTTTGTCGTTCCAAATATGCTGATAAATGAGCTCGTGGCTCATTGTTGGATAGCCTCTTCCCCTGAGGTATCCGACGATTTGGTCAGGACTCCAATCCAGTCGTAGCAAGGCTTCAGGCAACCTAAAGTCGATTTCGCTGTAGCGCTTATTTCTGCGCGAGCGACTCAGCCGGTTGCGAGCCATTTGTTGGGCTCTCCACGCCTGATAGGAGTACCTTTTAAAGTGTCTGTTGTATCGGGAATTACGTTCAATTTCTCGATAGATAGTAGCTTTGTGACGACCCAGTTGTTTAGCTATTTTAGCGGTACTAATTCCTTGCTTTCTGAGTGCAGAAATCATATACCTTTCGTTCTCAGTGAGGTGCGTGTATCTCATGTTTTTTACTTCTTGGCGGGAGCAAAGTTCATGATTATCGCATCTCACTGTTTTTATGTTCAGAGGTGTCGCACTTCGTACTTGAATCCAAGGGGCATAACAAAGCATTTAAGAGTGATTCCCAACGTATG
>NZ_JAWOUH010000456.1:0-691 GCF_033339295.1 Vibrio sp. 704
GTAGTGAATACCACCAGTGGTGTTGTTGCTCATCATTAGAGTCAAGAATGACGAAGCTTCGTTGTAGTCACCACACCAACCAGCACGAGCAACTTCGAAGTTACCTGAGTCTTTTGTTGATAGGTATGTTTTCCACTCTTGGTTTTCTAGCGTTACATCTAGACCAAGTGTTTTCTTCCACATAGAGCCTAGAGCAACCGCAATTTTCTTGTGGTTCTCAGACGTGTTGTAAAGAAGGTTAAACTTAAGTGGATTATCTGCGCCGTAGCCTGCTTCTTCCAATAGACGAGCCGCTTCTGCGTTACGCTCTTCTTGCGTCATTTTGCCGTATGCAGGAATTTCTGGGTTGAAACCTGCTGTGATTTCTGGCGTTAGGAAGTAAGCTGGTTTTTGACCTTGAGCTAAAATCGCATCAGTTACGATGTTACGGTCAATCGCGTAAGAGATAGCTTGACGAACACGTACATCATCAAACGGAGCTTTCTTCGTGTTGAAGATGTAGTAGTAAGTACATAGGTTACCCGTCACAGATACTTCTTGTGGGTGCTCTTTCTTCAGACGCTTGAAGTGCTCTGTTGGCAGTTCGTTCGTGAAGTCGATTTCACCCGCTAGGAAGCGGTTCATTTCTGCAACTTGGTTTTCAATCGGTAGGAAAGTAACTTTCTCTAGTGTGGTGTTTTCGTTGTCCCAG
>NZ_JAWOUH010000457.1:0-691 GCF_033339295.1 Vibrio sp. 704
AAGGCATCGATCTTATCAAATCGCCTTTCGTCATTGCCGCCAATAACGCATCTGGCTCGTTTGATGTGTCTGGTATCAACAAGCAACACAAACTGCCAGTGGGCGCGGACATTTCATCGTGTAACGATTGTCACAAAGAGCTGACTATCCATAAGCTCGGTGAGCATCCACATGCCGCCACCGACTTCCAACAATGTAAAAATTGCCATAACTCTGAACGTTCTGCGTTTTATCCTGGAATGGCGGCTGATCTGAAGTACCACGTGCACTCATTCCATGCCTTTGGCTCCGCTCATAGCGGTGAAGCGCCTTTCCCTGGCGCAGTCAACAACTGTGAGGCCTGCCATACCAATGCTCAATACAACTTACCTAGCCAACAAAATACGCGCCCTTCTCTTGCGAGTGGTAAATACTTTAGTCCTGCATTAGTCGCCTGTGGCGCGTGTCACTTAGAGTCATCTTTAGCTAATGCTGACCCGGATACCGTGGCAGGAGATGCGCCTCTGAACCATATGCTGAATCACGGCGCGGTATTTGGAGCAGACACAGCAGCACAAGCCATGGGCACCGAACAATGTACGACTTGCCATGCTATTGGTCAGTCACAAGGGGTGGATAAGGTTCACAAGGTATACGACTACCGTTGAATTCGTCATTGAACACAATGCTTTGACAACTAAGGATAAGAAAA
>NZ_JAWOUH010000458.1:0-690 GCF_033339295.1 Vibrio sp. 704
TGTTGATAAAGCAGCGAGCCTCGTTATTGTAACTAAATTTGGTTAGTAGAATAGGGTAGCTAGCATCAGTGTCATAGTTCGATATACACTTTGAGGTACTCGCTCGAAATTGGAAGTGATAATGAATAATTTACAGTTAGAAAAGATTCTTAACAGCAAACTCTCGCCCGAGTTAATTAAAGATTACGCGCCAAATGGCTTACAGGTTGAAGGCTGTCCACAGATCAAGCGCGTAGTTACTGGAGTAACTGCTTCTCAAGCATTAATTGATAAAGCGATTGAACTCAGAGCCGATGCGTTATTGGTCCACCATGGTTATTTTTGGAAAGGGGAGCCAGAACCCATTCGCGGTATGAAAGGTAAGCGCATTCGTAGCCTAATTAAAAGTGACATTAATCTGTACGGCTACCATCTACCGCTCGACATTCATCCTGAACTTGGTAACAACGCAGAGCTTGCTCGTCTTCTTGATATTGAAATCGACGGTGGGTTAGAAGGTCATCCGCAGTCTGTCGCCCTATTTGGACGCTTGAAAAAACCGATGACTGGTTCTCAATTTGCGAGCAAGATCAACCAAGTCCTTAATCGAGAGCCTCTACATATCGCTCCAGATAATGCGGAGAAAATGATCGAAACCGTTGGTTGGTGTACTGGCGGCGGACAAGATTTCATTGAACTTGCGGTTCAGCA
>NZ_JAWOUH010000459.1:0-690 GCF_033339295.1 Vibrio sp. 704
ACGTTGAGCTTTACACTGCGGCAATCGATGAGAAGCTAAACGATAAAGGCTACATCGTACCTGGTCTTGGTGATGCAGGTGATAAGATTTTCGGTACTAAGTAATTAGTTACTCCGAATAAAACAAAGGCTTGGTTTTCACCAAGCCTTTTTTGTTGCTGTTTATTTATTTAGAAAGGTTAAAGTGCGCCACTTAAAAGTCGCACAGTCGAATTACTTCGCGCTTTCTTCTTCCATTTGAGCGTTATCAACCACGTGGTTTTCACCAAGGTCGTGTGGCAGCACTAGGTTAAGAAGGATTGCCACGATACCACATAGGCTTACACCTTGTAGGCTGAACTCGCCGATACCGAAAGCCATACCACCGATACCAAATACCAGTGTTACTGCAACGATCACTAGGTTCCGAGACTTGTGTAGATCAACGTTGTTCTTAATCAGCGTATTCAAACCGACGGTTGCGATAGAACCGAACAGAAGAATCATGATGCCGCCCATTACTGGCACAGGAATGGTTTGCAGAATCGCACCTAGCTTACCTACCAGCGCAAGAACAATAGCGGTAATGGCAGCCCAAGTCATGATTACTGGGTTGAAAGCTTTGGTCAGCATTACCGCGCCTGTTACTTCACTGTAAGTAGTGTTTGGCGGCGCACCAACCATTGATGCTGCAATTGTCGCGATTCCGTCA
>NZ_JAWOUH010000460.1:0-690 GCF_033339295.1 Vibrio sp. 704
TGCCATGTAGAGACGCTCGCAAGCGCACTTCCACCTCTCCATTGCCTTTTACGCTCGGTGCTGGTTTTGCTTTCGCTACCGGTTTTGTTGTCGTGCTCGGTTTCGGCTCTTTTGCCGTAACTGGCTGCGCTGTCGTTTTTGTCGCAGAAGCTTTAAACGCCTCGGTATCTGGACGACTGGCCACGACTGGCGCAACAGGCTTCGGTGCGACGTTTGGTTTGGCGACAGGAGTCGACTTTGATGACGGCTGCATTTGCTTCACGGTGTTGTCACTCCCTTTGCCAACCACACGAATAAATGCCTCGCGATAGTTCGACAAGGTTTTGACTCCTCGCAAATCAGCAGACGCTTTAGAAAATTCTGTATAAGGCCCAATAAGACAACGATAGCCCTTTGTTTCGGGCTTCATCCAAACATCGGTGGTGATTTTGCTGTAAATGGGTTTGGCTTTGGCAAGTGGCATTGGTTTAGGCAGCAAGCCACATTGAATCCAATAGAAATCATTGCCTCCTTGCGGCACTTTCTTTCCCCAATCTACCTGACCGATTGGGCAACTTTTCTCTAGCATCGGCAGTTCTTTGTCGCTCGCTTGAGTCGCCTGACAAAGAAAGTCATCGGCCAATACCGGGGCTGAAAATTGGGCGCACAGCAATAGCCCTCCTAAGCTGAGGCCTGATTGGACAATGCGTG
>NZ_JAWOUH010000461.1:0-690 GCF_033339295.1 Vibrio sp. 704
GGTCACGGCCTAGTGAATGCGGAAGCGGCGAAGCTGTTCTTGGATGCGGGCTGTAATGGTCCTGACGGTGGCGGTAGCTCTGCAGATTCTAGCTACTCAAACACTAACCCTGTTGCGATTCCTGACAACAAAACCTCTGGTGCCATCAGCGCACTGAATGTCGATCGCACTGGCGACTCAGGTACTGTAAGCATTGACGTAGATATTAGCCATACTTACATCGGTGACCTACGAGTGACTCTGACTTCACCGACAGGTGGACAAGTCGTGCTTCACGACAATACTGGCGGCAGCGCTAACGATATCAAAACCACTTTCCAAGTTGATTTCTCTGGTTTTGAATCACAAGGTTCTTGGGAACTTAAAGCCGTCGACAGTGCCAGAAGAGACACAGGTACAATCAACAGTTGGTCTCTGACATTTCAATAAGGAGTGACTATGAAGAAGCTGACCTTACTTTCCGTAACGGCGGGGAGTTTGACCGCGCTATTGGCGATTGGCATGAGCGCCACCAGCCTTGCCAACAACCAAGGCTTTCCTCTTGTGGATGAGCGTCCAACAAGTGCAGAGCAACAACCGGCTCGCTATTTTGTGAAATATCACAAAGGGAAAGAAAGCGAAGTGAGAGCGCTTCTTCGTCACAACAACCTTGAAGTGGTCGATGCTTTGGTGAAACAGCAAGTGTTGGTA
>NZ_JAWOUH010000462.1:0-689 GCF_033339295.1 Vibrio sp. 704
ACGTGGTGACTACCAATTGATCATCGAAAGCATGCAGCCTGAAGGCGATGGTCGTCTGCAACAAGAGTTTGAAGAGCTTAAGATGAAGTTGGCAGCGGAAGGTTTGTTCGCTCAAACCAACAAACTGCCACTACCAGAGCATCCAAAGCGTGTTGGTGTCATCACTTCTAAAACAGGTGCAGCGCTTTACGACATATTGGACGTTTTAAAACGCCGTGATCCTTCCCTCCCCGTGGTTATTTATCCGACCATGGTCCAAGGTGATGACGCAGCCATTCAAATTGCCCAAGCAATCGGTCGTGCTAACAGCCGAAATGAATGTGATGTATTGATTGTTGGTCGTGGCGGCGGCTCTCTAGAAGACTTATGGTGCTTTAACAATGAGATCCTTGCTCGCACTATTGCTGCAAGTCAAATCCCGATCATTAGTGCTGTGGGCCATGAAGTCGACATGACGATTGCCGATTTTGTTGCCGATGTGCGAGCTCCTACTCCATCAGCTGCCGCTGAACTGGTTAGCCGTGACAACAGCCATAAAGATCAATCGCTTGTAGCGAAACAGCATAAACTAGCTAGTGCGATGCGCTACTACTTAGCACAGCAAAAACAGCAATCTGCGCAACTTCTGCATCGCTTAGAACGCCAACATCCAAGTTATCAGTTGCAGCGTCAGTCACAGCAACTCGATG
>NZ_JAWOUH010000463.1:0-689 GCF_033339295.1 Vibrio sp. 704
TACTTTGCGTTTGTTAGAAAGCAACGGCTGCCCTTCAATCAGTGCCATCAACGATTCGATTGCGAGTTTACCCATGTCTGAGTAGGGCAGTTCAACCGACGTTAATGCTGGAAAGCTTTCAGAGGCGATTTGCTGATTATCGTAACCGACAACGGCAACATCCTGAGGAATCTTCAACCCCAACTCCGCTATCGCTTGGTAGCACCCCATTGCCATATAGTCGCGGCCACAGAAAATCGCTTCCGGCGGCTGCTCCATATTCAGTAGAGACAGTGTTTGCTGGTGCGCTTCTTTTAGCGACCAGTTTGCATCGACTAAATACTCTGAGTTAGGAATGATGTCTGCATCAATGAGAGCCTGACGATAACCATCGGCACGTTGCTTACTGGCTAGCATCCAACTTTCACCAGACAGCATGGCAATGCGACGATGACCTTGCGCTGTGAGGTGTGAAACTGCTTTGTAAGCTCCAATCATATCGGCTGGCAAAATACTTGGCGTTTCGGTGTGTTCTTCGTTGGTGCAGTTCAGCAGCACAGTCGGTAAGGAAGTTGTGACGCGTTGCTGCTCCAACTCTCGCGTCATACTGGATGCGTAAACCAAACCTGCGTAATCACCGCCGTTGATCTCCGACTCAATCTTGCTTGCCAACACTTCATCATGGCTGTAATTGAACGTCACCAATATGT
>NZ_JAWOUH010000464.1:0-689 GCF_033339295.1 Vibrio sp. 704
GTCCCAGCGCTGCTCATCGGCAACTGCGTTGACGTTGTGCAAAATACCGATGGCATCCCATGCTTTAATACTTGGCCCTTCGATTTGCGCGAAGCTTGGTGGATTGCCCGCCAGCGCGCGAGCTTGCAGTACCGTCATCGCGCTGTCGCCACCACCACCTAACACCGGGCTTTGCAGCAGCTCTATATCGTGCTGTTTTAGCTGAGCTTTAAGTGTTTGCAGCGCTTGCTGCTCGCCGTCAGAAGTCCACCAATGTAAAAACTCTACCCCTTGTGGCGACTCAGCGTGAGCGACGCAAGGGGCGAGCAACAGTGGGAACAAGAATGCCAGTTTGTTCATAGTCAGTCTCTCGGGAAAGTCAGTGTGGCGCAGAGGCCGCCAAACTGAGAATGGCTCAGCAACAAGTTGCCGCCATGAGCCTTTGCAATACTCTGTGAAATGGTTAATCCCAGCCCACTGCCTTCTTTATCTTTGCTAGCGCGAAAGTATGGCTGGCAGAGCTTTTCAAGTAATAAATCGTCAACGCCGTCACCGTGATCTTCAATTTCAATCTGGATCAACTCTGGGCTTTCACTCAGCGTAATGTCCGCTTGATGGCCGTATTTGAGCGCGTTATCGACCAGATTCTGAATGCAGCGCTTAATCGCTAACGGTTTACCAGCAAAGTGGGTGCGGATTTCACCGTGGAT
>NZ_JAWOUH010000465.1:0-687 GCF_033339295.1 Vibrio sp. 704
CGACGGTTTCTGGCGTCCACAAATCATCGCGATGGCGGGCAACGGTATAGCTGTAGTCACGTTCCATTTCGCCATTTTTGCCTACGCCAATAACGCAGCAGCTTGTGCTGTGGCGACTAGACGCGTAGCTTGCTAACAAACCATGGCTGTTTCCGTACACTTTGACGCCGTAGTGGCTATCGTAGCTTGCACCGTCACTTTGCTTGATTGCATCGCTGTAGCTTAGCGCTTCTTTCTCAGCGGCAATCGCCACTTGTGCTGCGTAGTCTGGGTCTGGAGAGTCTGGGTGGAAAAGGTCAAGATCTGGCACCTCTTTCACCATAAATTCTTTCGGCGCTGGGCCTGCGAACGGGTCTTCAGATGTGTAATGAGCGATATCAAGCGCGGCATTCACTGTCTGTTCAATAGCCGCTTCACTCAAATCAGATGTGGAAGCGCTGCCCTTACGCTGGCCTCGGTAAACGGTAATGCCAAGCGCACCATCACTGTTGAACTCGACATTTTCTACATCACCCATTCGAGTGGAAACACTCAAACCTGTGCTTTTAGTAATTGCGACTTCTGCTGCATCCGACTTCGCCGACGCGAGCTCCAGTGCTCGTGCCACGGCTTGCTCTAGCTCGGTACGTTGCTCAGCAACCTGCTGTTTAATATCCATTGTCTTTCACATCTTGTATTCAATACGCA
>NZ_JAWOUH010000466.1:0-686 GCF_033339295.1 Vibrio sp. 704
CTGGCCAGTTTACCTTTCATTGTGTTCGAAACAATGTAGATTACATCTGGTCCGGGTATCATATTGATGGCTAGGCAAGCGATGACAAACAACACTAGTGAATTTAAATCCATTTGTTTTCCTCCATATTGAATACACTATTATGAGATTTTCAAAGGCTTAGCTAGTAAGCCATAGATTGCGGAATCCGACACAACGCCATTAACTTCCCATCGTTGTCTCAGATAACCTTCTTTTACGAACCCTAATCTCTCCAAAGTCTTACCTGAAGCGATGTTGTCTGGATCGATTTCAGCTTCGATGCGGCGCAATTTTAGAGTATGAAATGCGTGCTCAATTAGTGCTGAACCAGCCTCAAGAACAATACCTTTTCCCCAGAAATCACGGCGGACGCCAAAACCGATTTCTGCACGTCTAGATTCTTTGGCAAAGCTAAATAGAATTATCTTACCTAGAAGTTGCCCTGTGCTTTTTAAGTAGATACCTAGAATCACTTCTGTATTGCTATCCATAGATCGAGCACTATCAGTTATAAATGTTTTTGCCTCATCAACAGACACCCAAGGTTCAGTATTCCAATATTTCATGACTTCATTGTCTGAGAATATACTAAACAAGTCTCCCGCATCTTCTGCGACTAAAGCTCGTAGTATTAATCGTTCTGTTTCAATTTTTGTGGTTAACAT
>NZ_JAWOUH010000467.1:0-686 GCF_033339295.1 Vibrio sp. 704
AACATTCGTAATATCGTCAAGAGCCGCACGGAATCTGTCGCAGTATTTAACCGTCGTGATCACATTGAAGTGACCTCTGAGAGCAACGAATACCACGCTGAAGTTTTAGAAATCCTGACTCACACGCCAGGCATTCATCACGTTCTAGAAGTGAAGCAATCTGAGTTTAAAGACCTGCACGACATCTACGAGCAGGTGCTGGAACTTAGCCGTCCGCTTATTGAAAATAAAACGTTTGTGGTTCGTGCAAAACGCCGTGGTAAGCATGACTTCACGTCTATCGAGCTTGAACGTTACGTTGGTGGTGGTCTAAACCAAGCAGTAGAAAGCGCACGCGTTAAATTACACAACCCTGATGTGACGGTAAAAGTTGAAGTATCGGGTGACAAACTTAACCAAGTGTTGGCACGTTACAAAGGTCTAGGTGGCTTCCCTCTAGGTACTCAAGAAGACGTACTAAGCCTGATCTCAGGTGGTTTCGACTCTGGTGTATCAAGCTACCTACACATCAAACGTGGCTCTAAAGTTCACTACTGTTTCTTTAACCTAGGTGGCCCAGCTCATGAAATCGGCGTTAAGCAGGTTTCTCACTACCTATGGAACAAATACGGCTCATCAGCGAAAGTGCGTTTCATCTCTGTTGATTTCGAACCTGTGGTTGCTGAAATTCTTGAGAAAGTAGATGA
>NZ_JAWOUH010000468.1:0-686 GCF_033339295.1 Vibrio sp. 704
ACGCCCATGATGGTGGCGTCAGTTTCTAAGCCGCGCAAGCCAGTCACGATACCGAGCGATGCGTTCATAATAATTAGGCCAACTAAGCCAGCGAGCGCAGCCGCACCGTCATTGCCTTTTGATAACCCGAGCGCTACACCGACCGCAAACATCAACTGCATGTTGCCGAACACGCCTTCACCGGCGGCGAGCATCACTTTGTTGACCGCGTCTGGAATAAACGCAAACCCCGCGTTACCAATACCCAGCATCAAGCCGGCCACCGGTAACACCGCCACAGGCAGCATCAACGACCGCCCTATTTTTTGTAGTTGTCCAAATATACTTGCAAACATGGTTTCCTCCTGACGAATGCCAGTGTTGTAGGACCTGATTCCTTCAGGTCATGTTGTTTCACGTAAGGTCAGGATGATCATAGTGAGCAAGGCGGCGCCTAAGGTTACAAAAGGCAATCAGTTTGTAAGTGGCCGCTTACAAATCTCTTATATCGAGAAGTGAAAATTGTAATCGGCTCGATTGTGCATGGGCGTTTAAGAATGCATCATATTGGCCAGCGCCAAACTCAGGGGCAGGCACAGGGACGGACACAGGGAAAGTAGGATGGAAAACAAGCAGATACTGGTCGTCGATGACAACCTCGACCTTCGCGAAGCGTTGTCAGATTACCTTGGCCGCGCAGGGTTTGA
>NZ_JAWOUH010000469.1:0-686 GCF_033339295.1 Vibrio sp. 704
GTCGTAATAAGTATCTGCATCGTAAGGCGTGCCAAACAAACGCGCTTTTTCTATATCTCTCGAATACACAGCTTTAAGGCAAAACTGCTTGGTTTGGATTGCTGCTTCAACAAATTGTTGCGAAATCCAGTTAGTCCCGATAACAGCGAGTTTAAACATGTCACTTCCTTTATATTCGTTCTAAAAAGCCGTAATGAATTCGGCTTATCAGTGCGATTTAAGCAAGCTTTAGTTCATTAAACAACTCAAATAACTGGTTAGATTTATACGGCTTTGGCAAATACGCATCCATACCCGCAGCAAAACAATTGTGAATGTCCTCTTCCAACACACTCGCGGTCAAAGCAATGATGGTTGTTTTCTTGCAGCCCACTTTCTTTTCCCAACGGCGAATCTCTTTTGTCGCGGTTAGGCCGTCCATCACCGGCATCATACAATCCATCAAAATGGCGTCAAACTGCTCACCTTTGGTGATGGCATCCAGCGCTTCTTGCCCGTTACTCGTAATTAAGTAGTCGTACCCTGCTTTATCTAAGAAAAAGCTCGCGATTTTTTGGTTCATCAGATTGTCTTCAGCAATCAGTATTCTTCGATGAGCTCGAGATATTTTAGACTCAGCGCGAGATGCAATATTTGTGACATTGTCACGCAATGTATTCTTTTCGAGCTTAGCTAGCTCTTCGATG
>NZ_JAWOUH010000470.1:0-685 GCF_033339295.1 Vibrio sp. 704
CTCTAACGCTGCGTATTCACCATCTAACACCTCAAACGTTGTCGTCAAGTCGGCCATTCTCGGGCTTCGCTGAGACATCCGATGCAGTGCAAACTCGATGTTGGAGAGATCTTGATAAGATTGCAGCCAGCCGCCCCGCCACATGCGTTGATGCAATAACATAAAACGCGCAGGAAGTGGTGCTTGAACATCTTTGTCTACTTTTTGAAATGCGAACTCGACAAAGTCGTCTAACGACTCTTGGTGAAAATCATTCCAATGCTTGGCTAAACAATGGTCCCAAAACATGTCTAGCGCAATTGGCGCGAAGCGTCTCGCTACGCCTTTAAAATGTGGCTTACATTCTTCGACAATAGGGTGATGATCGGTAATTCGGTCAACGAAGCGGTGGAGTTTGATGCCATTAGTAATGTCAGAATCGTATAGCTTGCTTGGATCTCCTTTTACGAAGTCTCCAAGCAAGTTTCCCATAAAATGGCTATTACAGTGATCTGCAATATGCAGGTGGGCTAAAAAGTTCATTTACCGTCTTTCGCCCTTCTTGGCTCGGTGTTTCATGAACTTAGTATAACGTCTAAAAGAACGTGAAGAGAGTACTAAACGGTACTATTCGTTTTCGTTGTCAGAGCCAACGTATTCCGACAAAATAATGCCAATTTCAAGCGCATCTAGCAGCTCTAGGCTT
>NZ_JAWOUH010000471.1:0-684 GCF_033339295.1 Vibrio sp. 704
CGTTCTTCTTCCATACTTTGGGTGAACTGTGTCTATCCCCTATTGGCCTGTCTCTTGTAACCAAACTGGCTCCGCTACGTCTTGCATCGTTGATGATGGGTGCATGGTTTGGTTGTAACGCTATTGCGAACTATGTCGCTGGTTACGTGGGTTCTCATGTGGGTGAACTTGGTGCAATGGCTATCTTTAGTGGCATCGCAGTAACTGCATTGATCAGTGGTGTGATTCTAATGTTATTCTCGAACACGCTTGTTCGTTGGATGCACGGTGCAGAAAACACTCATAGCACTGCAGAACAAATTGAAGAGCAACAAACACAAGTTGCTTAACATGGTTTCAAGTTACTAAAAAGGGTCGCAATCGCGACCCTTTTTAGTATTCATTCGGTGCAGAATACCAAAGCTCTACAGCTTGCTGCGTACTAGTTCTGCCATCATATCGATATGCATGTCATCGTCGTTAAGGCATGGAATATAGTGGAACTGCTCACCACCAGCTTCCATAAAGATCTCTTTGTTCTCTCCAGCTATTTCTTCCAACGTTTCTAAACAATCAGATGAAAATGCAGGAGTCATGATATCAATTTTCTTCACGCCTTTACTGGTGATGGTTTCCAATGTTTTATCAGTGTAAGGCTGTAGCCACTCTTCTCGGCCAAAACGAGACTGATAAGACATACCAATC
>NZ_JAWOUH010000472.1:0-684 GCF_033339295.1 Vibrio sp. 704
TTTGTGGTCTAGCAGGTAGATACCACGTTCTGACGCGACAAGTCTGGCGGTTTCATCTGCTGGTTTTCCGGTTAGGCGACTTTTTTCTACGGGAATACCCGCCGAAGAAATCTGTTTATCTGGGAGTAGTTGCTGTAGTAACCGCTCGCCTGTGGGGGAGCGACAAATATTACCTACACACACGACAAGAATGTTCGAAAACATGTTTTGCTCCTTATAGACAACGTTTGAATGACTTGTTTGTGTTCAAACAAGCCCTTCAGAATGCTTTTTCTATGGCCAAGTCCTGACTCGAAGGACGCCTTCTGTAAGTTCATTGAAGCCAGAGATGGTAGGTACTAGCTGTGCAATAACGCGATTCCAACGACTGATAGGCGCCGCAGTGACATAAACGATGTCATACGGTTTGAGAGCAAATTCAGTACCAATAACGAGCGCTGCCGCATCGGAGACATCAAGTTGATATATGTCGCCCAGTGAACCTGCGTCTTGTGACCTCCTAATTACGAATACACCTGTCGCATCCGCTGATATCTGATTAATACCGCCAACGTTACTTAAAGCTTCCGTAAGGCTCATGCCAGCGCGATCTATTTTCAGTAGTTTAGGGTCGTTCACTTCACCCATAACGAAAACCTTTTGCGAATCATTTCTTGGCACATGGATGATATCACCTGGTTGAAG
>NZ_JAWOUH010000473.1:0-684 GCF_033339295.1 Vibrio sp. 704
TTAGCTGCGCCATGCCAATGCTTAGTGCCAGGCGCAATATGCACGACGTCGCCCACGTTGAGCGCTTGCGCTGGCTGACCAAATTCTTGATACCACCCACGGCCTCCCGTCGCGAGCAAGATTTGTCCGCCTTCGTGATGAATGTGCCAAAAATTACGGCAGCCCGGTTCAAACGTCACATTTGCTACGATCAGCCCCGGTTGGTTGAGCAACGCCAAGTAGCTTGTCCCCGTGAAGTAATCGGCATACGCTTCGTTCTTTGCCCCGAAATCAAAAATGCCACGGCCGTTAAATACTCCGGCTTTTAGTGATTGTGGAATCTGTGTTTTTGCTGTGTGATTAACCATTGCTCTACGTCTCTTTATGGAATGCAGAATGCGTATCGAGCATTCGCCAAACTGTGTAGATAACGTTAACGCCGCAGGCCATTTATCGTTAGCCTATTCATGGCTAATACTTGCCTAATTTTCCAAACAATTGGACTTACATTTTGGTACTAGAGACGACCAACCGTCTCTTCTTCTGCCAAGAACAATAAATAAACCATTAATTTAAAGCAAAAAAAGTAAAAATAGAGATTGAAAACGTTTAAATTGGACCGGTTCAAAATCGCACAAAAGAAAAACAGAACCTTGCCTGATAATCTTTACTTCGCAAAATGTCGTGATATACATTGAATAACAA
>NZ_JAWOUH010000474.1:0-683 GCF_033339295.1 Vibrio sp. 704
AAAACAAAAACGCCAGCGTTAATCGCTGGCGTTTTCATATTTGTCGGTATCAAAGCGCTAAATCAAGCTGCTTTAAATCGCTCTGGAATTTGCGTGATGCTTTCACGATAGCTGAACCACAAGTACGTAACAGCAAGTGAAAAGAAAAGATAAGACAACGCAAACACGATTGGTGAAGTAATCAATTGCGCAGACATACCCCACATAACACCTACAACCGTAATAGTCAGTTTAGATAACATGCCGCAAATCAATAAAAACAGTGCTAACTGCGGAAAACGCGAGCTACGGAAAGCAAAGAAATAACAGCTACCCACTGCCAGAGAAGCAATAGATAAACCTAACATAAATGAATGGATGTGATCTGCAGATGCTACACCAGCAGAAACAGAAGCCATGAGTAATAGGAACAGTTTCATAAGTCACCTCACAACAAGTCTAAAAAAGCATCCCTTCATAAATGAAAACTCATTTTGCGCTCCATTTTGCTTATCTAGATCGCAATATCAAGCACATTTTTTATTCACTTTCGTCCTTGCTGACAACCCAGAGCGCGCACTTTACATACAGTTAACAAGCGGAATTTTATAAAGCCTTTAAATTCGGCACTTCGGCTGCTTAGCACTTATTTTGAGCACTTTTGTTACAAAAAATTAACTCAAAAACATTTTGAAACTATTTAC
>NZ_JAWOUH010000475.1:0-683 GCF_033339295.1 Vibrio sp. 704
CGTCTCTTATTGAAGATAACCAATCAACTTGTTTGCGATATCGGTATTGTTCTGAGAGCCAACGAATGCTTGTGACCCCTTACCATAAGCAAACACCTGAACATCCACCGCGGTATGCCCTTTTGTCGTCCAACCTGTAAGGCTTTGATCGTTGATGATTGACTTTACGGCTTGATAAAGCGCTTTCGCGGGCTCTTCACTCTTCTTCGCGTCAATGAGGAGCTCAAATTGCACATCTGATAGCGCCCAATCTACTGATTCTGACCACACTTGTTTGATGTCTGAACCCTTTGCAAGTGACGTTGCTAATGGCCACGCCGTTTGATGCACGCCTTTGATCACATCCGTTTTCCAGTCGTATTGACCATTTGCGCCGATAGTTAAACCTCCCGTGGAGTGATCGGCGGTGACAACGAGCAAAGTGTCAGGATGAGCATCAACATACGCCTTGGCTAAAGCAATCGACTTAGCAAAATCATCCATTTCTGCCATCGCGCATGCTATGTCATTCGCATGACCGCACCAGTCGATTTGGCTTCCTTCGATCATAACGAAAAAGCCATGCTCGGAGCGCGACAATAACGACAGCGCCTTGTTCGGCATATTCTCCAGTCGGGTTGGATTCTCATCCAAAGCAAACGGAAATGCTTTTTCGTTAAACAACCCAATCGCAGGCAATGTTG
>NZ_JAWOUH010000476.1:0-682 GCF_033339295.1 Vibrio sp. 704
TCACTATCTATAACGCCTTCATCAACCAAGTAGTCCATCCATTTCGTGTTTGCAGAAATAAACACATCAGCTGGAGCACCATTGATAATTTGTCGTGCGATCGAAGACGAGCCGCCATACACAGGCGTAACTGTTACGTCATACTTTTCTTTAAAATCTTGAGCGATTTCGTCAATCGCATTCGTCATCGAAGACGCAGCATAAACTTTCAGATCCGTTGCTGCATTTGTTGAGAATGAAATGCTTAATATTGCCGCTAGGCAAGCATGCGTTTTCCATGCTTTCATAAAGTGACTCCGTACAAGGCAAGCGAAAATTCTATCTAGCCAAATGAATGCGTTCCCAGCCCGATCCGTTTTTCTAATAAGGAGCCGAGAGAAAATTTGGTTAAAGATAGCGTTTGGTTAACGAGTTATTTAAACAGAAAGTCAAGGTTCATGTGTTGTTCTATCGCATCCGCAATACGGTTAATACCTTGTTCTTTCAATACTTCAAAATCTTGCTGTTTGACCTGAGTGCCATTCACCCACTCAGTAATGAGGTTTAGCGCTTCCGCTTCGTCAAAAAATCCGTGCAAGTAGGTTCCCATAATTTGACCACATTCACTAATGGCACCGTCACATTCTCCGTTGTCGAGTTCAAGCGGTTGTTCGTCAAGTACCTGGCTTCTACCAACATGAAT
>NZ_JAWOUH010000477.1:0-682 GCF_033339295.1 Vibrio sp. 704
TGATGACAGGGCAAATCCTAGGGGGCGCAAGCCCATTGGTTGCCATTAAATATCAACTGGTCATCATGCTAGCTATTTTTGTCATGATGAGCGTCTCTGTTGCCATCACACTTGAAATGACATTGAGCTTTGTACAAACAAAAGAAGGCCGTGTTACGGTCAAAGTACGCCCAGTTGATGGAATGAAGCGAGGTCAGTAATTGGCCACATAACCCCCTAATTTTATGAAATTTTCTGGATCTTCAGAGATACTCACGATCTTTGATACAGGTTATCCACAGAAAATGTGGATAAGCCACCAAAAGATATACGCAACCAGAAACATAGCCACATTTCTGAGTCTCCTGTCTTATCAACATGCAATGGTCACATTTTAGTCAACTCAATGACATCTTCGGCTTCTACATTGTGCTTAGAGACAAAATGGAGCAGATATCATGGACGTATTGATCATGGCGGAAAAACACGATGAGTTACTGTCTGACTTGCCGGTTGAATGGCTTGTGCAAGAGCCAAAAGAGATCACTTCTCACTGGTTGCCAAACGAGTTTGGAATCAATGAAGAGCTGATTTAGAAAGCACTTTACCCAACTACAATGCACAAAAAAGGCGAGCTACCTAGCTCGCCTTTCTCTTTCTTTGCTCTCTATCGCAGATGCTTGTCTTCATCACGTAGATAGAT
>NZ_JAWOUH010000478.1:0-682 GCF_033339295.1 Vibrio sp. 704
TAATTTTGTCGCTCCGATTTGCAGCTCTACCGGTAAAAGCTGCCTCATGAGATCACCAGCAGATTCTAGATCCTGACGAATCGTTTGGTAAGCGATATCTAATTCTTGATTTCTCGCGAGTAACATATTGTGCAAATCGAGAGTACGAAACCCTGCTCGTATGCGTGCTTGAAGCTCTTCTACCGACGTTTTTTTATCTACGAAATCATCCGCGCCAGCGTCAATGCCTTTGACAATCGAGCCCTGATCATTGCGTGAAGAAAGTAGGACAAAAAAGATATACCGCTCAAACGCCGCAGATTTGAGTACACGACACAAATCAATACCACTGAGCCCAGGCATCATCAGGTCACTGAGAACAAACTGAATATCTTTTCGGTGCGTCAGGACTTCAAGTGCAGACTCACCGTCCTCCACAGCGATGACTTCGTACCCTTGCTTTTGCAATGCGGAGGTCATGTAAAGCAATACCGTTTTGCTATCGTCGACC
Organism: Vibrio sp. 704; assembly: GCF_033339295.1. Lineage (NCBI taxonomy): Bacteria > Pseudomonadati > Pseudomonadota > Gammaproteobacteria > Vibrionales > Vibrionaceae > Vibrio > Vibrio sp. 704. The sequence goes on from NZ_JAWOUH010000478.1 coordinate 491, forward strand.
AATAAGATTGGTTTCATCTCTCTCCTCAACGCTGGTAGCGACTAACGAAGTACTCTGTTTATTGACTGCTCATCTCTAAAACGACTGTAGTCTTCGGCTAAAAGTTGATGTTGATAACGGGTGTAAGACAATGCTTCGTTTGAAATGACGATCTGATTTTCTTTTTCGATAAGTTGTCCGCGCAATTGCTCT
>NZ_JAWOUH010000479.1:0-681 GCF_033339295.1 Vibrio sp. 704
CTTTAAAGGTAGCGATAGTTTTAGTTACACCATCAGTGATGGCGTGAATACGGCTTCTGCATCGGTGAATATTGGTTTTGGTAGTTCTGATACGAGTACTTCTACGGGGAGCAAAGGCAAAGGTCGAAACAAGTAAGTTGACTTAGACAAGTTGCTCTAGAAAAACAAAAATGCCAGTCAGAAGTTCTGACTGGCATTTATTTTAAGGTAGGCCTTACTGATTTTTAGTGCATTCAAACATTAAGGTTGAATCACATCTTGAGTTTGAACCGTAACTTCCACTTCTGCAGCTCGAATACTACCGTCATCATCCAGCACTTCTATAACAATACCATCATCTGCACCAGAGGCGCTGAAGGTATCGAAAATACCAAGTGCATTGAAGAGTTGAACACGAACGAAACAAGCATAGGTCTCGCCAGCAGGAATCGTTTGTCCAACATTACAGTAACCATCAAGCAATTGTTGGAATGCAGAGTCAAGCACACCTTCAATGCTCGTACCAGAGTCATCGAAGATTCTGAATAGAGTACCTACATCAACATCACCAGGGGTGGTTGCGTCAGGAATACTCACACCGCGAATCGACATTTTGTTCAAAGTAATGTCTTCAAAAGTACTGCTGTTGGTTACTTTGACAAATACGTTGGCATGGAAACCGAAGTTAGCTTCAAATTGCGG
>NZ_JAWOUH010000480.1:0-680 GCF_033339295.1 Vibrio sp. 704
TGGCATCGAGCTTAGAAATACTGACCTCGACAGTGGTTAGATTAAGTAAGAATAAAATTTGAGTTACTTTGTCCTACACCTGCATTCTTCGGAGAATCTATGACTTCCAAATTAAGAAGAACGAAAATTGTCACCACTCTTGGCCCTTCAACTGATAAAGACAATGTGCTGGAGGAGATCATTAAAGCTGGTGCGAACGTCGTTCGTATGAACTTTTCTCACGGTACAAGTGAAGACCACATTCAACGTGCTAAAAAAGTACGCGCGATTGCCGCAAGATTAGGGCGTCAGGTTGCCATTCTTGGCGATTTACAGGGACCTAAAATTCGTGTTTCGACCTTTAAAGACGGTAAAATCACACTCAAAGTCGGCGATAAATTCACACTAGATAGCGACTTACCAAAAGGCGAAGGGAACCAAGAATCCGTTGGTTTGGATTACAAAGAACTGCCTCAAGATGTTTCACCGAACGACATTCTACTGCTTGATGATGGCAGAGTTCAATTGCAAGTCACCAGCGTAGAAGGAAATAAAGTCCATACCCGTGTGACCGTTGGTGGTCCATTATCCAACAACAAGGGCATCAACAAAAAAGGCGGTGGCTTATCAGCCGATGCGCTCACGGAGAAAGACAAATCTGACATCATCACAGCCGCAGAAATTAAGGTCGACTATTTGGC
>NZ_JAWOUH010000481.1:0-680 GCF_033339295.1 Vibrio sp. 704
AGGCCGATCACGTGACACCAGATCAGCATCCGCACCTTGTCTCTCTACTGCAACAAATGGTGCACCCAGCATGGCAAACCGCTGCTTATGAGAACATTGAAATGAGTTGTATGAGCATTGCTTCCATCCAAGCGACCACTTCAGGGTTTATTACCTCAGGCGACAAAACCATTTCTGCGTTACAAGGTACGACCTTAAACGGTGAGGCAATGACGATGTTCCCAGGAGAGGTGCCGAAGAAGCTACCCAATGCCGCCTATTGGCAAAACAGTGGTTTTGACTTTACTCCCTTCCGTCCTATGCCGTCAGCAAGTGATGAACCGATGAAACACATACGTCTAGATAAAGCACTGGATTATCTGCTAGGAGACAAATTGAAATGAGCGAATTGAAGCAGAAACAAATTTTCTCTGACAAAGCACTAGAGAAAGAGCAGCAATCGGATTCACCAGAGTTAACGGCGCAAAAGACATTCAGTGAAAAAGAAACTTTTGTACCAGTGAAGATAGAAGAAGATCGAATTGAAACCGAACAAGAACGGCAACTTGAACACGTGATTCGCCCTAGGCCGGGCAGAAAGTGGCTCGCAACCGGTGTGTTTGCTACTTTTGCCGGATTGGTCGGGTGGCAGGCTGTGGACTCAGTTGTCACTGCGGTGCAAACAGCTGACTGGCTAGCAT
>NZ_JAWOUH010000482.1:0-679 GCF_033339295.1 Vibrio sp. 704
TGCGGCCTTGCCGATATTAACTTCGATGATATTTGGTACTTCTCATCGGGCGGTGTAGTAGGCGATGTTTTATCAAGCCTTGCCCTGCCGACGTTGAATGTATTGGGTACAACACTCGTCCTTCTATTTCTGTGGGGGGCTGGTTTTACTTTGTTTACGGGGATTTCTTGGCTGAACATCGTCGAATGGCTTGGTGATCGCTCGTTAGCGGTATTGGCTGCCATCGCGAATAAGTTCAGAGGTTCAGAACAAGAGACGCTAGAGCCTCAGCTTGATGAGTTTGTTGAGGATAAAGTATCAACAAAACACGTTGAAGACGATCAACAAGACGACGAGACGCTTCCTCACTTAACGGCTTACGAAGTTGAAGAACCAAAAGAGAAAGCGGCAGTACACGAATATCCTATATATATGCCGCAAGCCAAATCAGAAACGTCTACGGTAAAACCGACGCCAGAGCCCCAAACTCAACGAGTTGCGGCAGTAAATGCGACGCCAACGTATGTTGAACCAGAACCACAACTTAAAGCGGTCAGCACAGATAACGTGGATCCAATGGTTGAGCGTACCAAGCAGCTTAATGTAACCATCGAAGAGTTGGAAGCTGCAGCGCAGCAAGCAGATGATTGGGCGTCAGAAGAACAAACAAGCCAATCTTATGCGGATACAAACGCAGTCT
>NZ_JAWOUH010000483.1:0-679 GCF_033339295.1 Vibrio sp. 704
GTCGCGCCAGTAATGCTAGAGCAGGGCGCAGGTAGCATTGTCAGCATTTCTTCTATCGTGGGTACGGATGGCAATATTGGGCAAAGTAACTACGGCGCAAGTAAAGGCGGCGTCATCTCAATGAGTAAAGGTTGGGCGAAAGAGCTATCGAGAAAAGGCGCTCAAATCCGAGTGAACTGTGTTGCCCCTGGTTTTATCACCACCGACATGACCAAGAACCTGCCAGAAAAAGTCATTCAAATGATGGAAAGTAAAACGCCCCTAGGACGTATGGGCTCGGTGCAAGATATCGCCAATGGCGTTGCGTTTCTGGTCTCTAATAAAAGTGCGTTTATAACCGGACAAGTGCTCAAGATTGATGGCGGTTTAGTGCTTTAATGTTCGAACCATAACCTCAAGTAAAAACGCTCTTTGCTCAGGTGAAGGGCGTTTTTGTCTCAAGATAAATGCATACAAACATGGAGAGTTAAATTGCCAGTTATTTACTCGGTATAACAAAACGCAATTGGTCTATCCGCAAAGCGCACATGTAATATCCATAAAAAACATGGATTATTCATATGAAAAAATTATCGCTACTTGGCCTGCTTATTCTCTTTGGCTGTAACCAGCAAAACACTCCGACTCCAGACCCAAATCACAACCAACCACACCAAAGTTTTAAAAAAACGCCGGAGAT
>NZ_JAWOUH010000484.1:0-679 GCF_033339295.1 Vibrio sp. 704
GCGGCTGCTTTACCTAATCCCCAAAAGAAAGACCAAGGCTTTATCCGTTGTGGAAATGGTGATGTGGTGACGTGGTGTATTGGTCATTTGCTAGAGCAAGTTGAGCCAGACGCTTACGATGAACGCTACAAAAAATGGAACATGGCCGATCTGCCGATTGTTCCTCAGCAATGGCAACTTAGACCGAGAAAGAGTGCCAGTAAGCAGTTAACCGTGATTCGTAAATTGCTCAACGAAGCAACCGAAGTGATTCATGCGGGAGACCCAGACCGTGAAGGGCAGTTGTTAGTTGATGAGGTTCTCGACTACTGCAAGCTTTCCAAAACTAAGAAAGAAGCGACACAGCGTTTGCTGATTTCTGACTTGAACTTACCTGCAGTGAAGCGCGCACTAAGCTCAATGCGCAGTAATCGTGATTTTATTCCTCTGTCTGTTTCCGCTCTCGCGCGCTCACGGGCGGATTGGTTGTATGGAATGAATATGTCTCGCGCTTATACCTTGCTGGGACAAAAGGCTGGCTACCAAGGTGTGCTCTCGGTTGGGCGTGTGCAAACTCCGGTTCTAGGGCTTGTCGTCCGTCGAGATGAAGAAATTGAAAACTTTGTTCCGAAAGATTACTTCACGCTGCACGCATTGATCCCGTATCAAGACCAAAATGGGGCGTTTGATATTCGCGCAC
>NZ_JAWOUH010000485.1:0-679 GCF_033339295.1 Vibrio sp. 704
TACTTAAACCGTTATTGCTTCTTTTCTTGCGCGCAACGACGTTAAAATTTGAGGCAGTAAAGACATCACAATCATGCCCACCATCAAGCTGTATTGGAGTGGGGTAAAGTTTTCACCCAACAGCAATAACCCAGAGACGATCCCTGCAATCGGGTTGGCAATGCCACCAAACGTAAAGTCGACCACAGACATGCGTTGCAACAACCACACATACATGCCGTAGCCTAGCGCGGTGTTGAGCACAATGACCCACAGCAGCCCTAGTGTGTTGGTCATATCGATATTCTGTACGGCATGCACATAAGGCTGCGGATTGATGGTAGCTAACACAGCCGCGGCGATAGACAGCAATACACCACCCAAAATCAACTGCCACGTGAGTACCGTCCACCAATGCATTTTTGTGCCGAGTGATTTGGTTACGCTACTGCCAATCACGATGCACATGATGGCCGCCAGCATCGCCCCTAAACTGATAGGATTGAGCGAGATTGAGCTTGGATCGAACAAGAACCACGCTAACGCAATCAACACTGCGCCGCTGATACCTTGTATTGCGCTAGGCTGACGTTTGTAGACCGCCCAACCAAACAGCATGGCAAAGACGGGGACTGAAATCATGCCGACACCGGAAATTGCAGAAGGTAGGGTCAACGCCATCACAAAAATGAGGCCAAAG
>NZ_JAWOUH010000486.1:0-678 GCF_033339295.1 Vibrio sp. 704
GATTGACGCGTGTTACGAAGGGCAACATGCGACTACTGCTCTAAATGCAGCCAATGAAGTTGCTGTTGATGCGTTTCTAAATAATCGCCTTGGTTTTACAGACATAGCTCGCATCAATGAATTGGTTTTGCATAAAATCACCGCAAGCTGCAAACCTGAGAATGCGAATAGCTTGGAAAGCTTGCTAGAGCTCGATAGAATGTCTCGAACTATCGCCCTAGAAATTATACGCGAGCGTAGCTAATGACTGGTATTTTGTGGAATCTTGTTTCTTTTATCGTTGCACTGGGCATTCTCGTTGCCGTGCATGAGTTTGGGCACTTTTGGGTTGCTCGTCGTTGTGGCGTGAAGGTTGAAAGATTTTCCATCGGTTTTGGTAAGTCTATTTGGCGAAAAGTTGGTCAAGACGGAACCGAATACACTATCTCAATGATTCCTCTTGGTGGATACGTCAAAATGGTAGATAGCCGTGTTGACGATGTGCCAGAAAGTGAAAAACATTTAGCCTTTGATCAAAAGCCGCTTTGGAAACGAACGTCTATTGTTGCAGCTGGCCCTATCTTTAATTTCTTATTTGCTATTTTTGCTTATTGGTTGGTTTTCCTGATTGGTGTACCAGCGGTAAAACCCGTAATTGGTGAAGTTACGCCCAATTCGATTGTTGCTGAGGCAGGAATT
>NZ_JAWOUH010000487.1:0-678 GCF_033339295.1 Vibrio sp. 704
TTCAGAAACGTTCTTCGCAGCTTGGGCTTCTGAAAGTTTCAAATCACGAATCTGAGCTTGATTGGCAAACTCGTCAATGGACAGCAGGCTATCAAGATTCTGAGAAGATTTTCTTTTTAGTAGTTGGATCAAGGTTTGCGCTTCGATGCGCTTATTGACAGCGGTATTGAGTTTACGGTTAAGCTCTTCTAGTTCGTTGGCGTAGATGTCGTCGATGCCGTTGATATCAATCAGGCCTTCTTTGAGCAAAAACTCTTGCAAAGCATGCTCTGATTTTTTTAAGCGCTCTTCGAGTTTTTGAGAGTTATTAGTCAGCCATGTTGCTGCATTTTGAGTCACTACGAGCTTGGCTTCGAAGTTGGCATCAATATAGGCCTGACCAACCGCGTTCGCGACTCTTGTTGCTAACTTTGGATCGGCAGAACGAAAGCTAATTCGCACTAACTGTGTGTTTCGAACAGGTTCAATTTCAAGCTTTCTTTTGAAGGCTTGAAGTGCTTGATAGTAAGACTCAGAGTATTGTGATGTCTCTTTTGGGCTAGGAGAGACATTCAATAAATCTTGTACTAACGGGACTGCTTTGATGTCGTCGATTTTTTGTTTTAGTCCACCGGAGCTCGTAAATTCAGGGTGTTGAGTTAAATTCAGTTCATTAATGACTTTGTCGGCCATGTGGTT
>NZ_JAWOUH010000488.1:0-678 GCF_033339295.1 Vibrio sp. 704
CAGTAGCTTTCATCAAACCAATTTCTGCCGTCAGCGCAGAGCCTGCACGTCCAGCGAAAAGAAGCGCAGTAACCACCGGCCCAAGTTCACGCAGTAGTGACAACGCGACCATCTGACCAAGACTGCCTTCCGCGCCGTAATCCACCAGCACTACATAGCCTTGCAAGCTAAGAACCATGCCGATAAACAAACCAGATACGACGATGATAGCCAGTGATTGCACGCCAACGGAATACAACTGTTTGATGAGTAGAGGAAAACTTTTAGAGGGTTGAGGCTTAGAGAAGATAGCGCCAACAAGCATCAAGGTTGCACGGCCAAAAGCTTCACAGATGGCGAGCGTGCGTCTTCCTAATGAAGCGACAAATTGAATAAAGCTAGCGACCATCAAATAGATCCTTTTCGATACTTTGCGCAGGAAAACGAAACGGCACAGGGCCATCTGCATCACCTTGTAAGAACTGCTGCACTCGCGGGTCTGGGTTTTGACTCAACTCCTCTGGCGTGCCAAACGCGATGATCTTGCCATCTGCTAGTAGGTAAACCCAATCAGCAATACTCATGACCTCCGGTACATCGTGTGATACCACAATAGACGTAAGGCCTAGAGCTTGGTTTAAGTCTTTGATCAACTCAACCAAAACACCCATGGTAATTGGGTCTTGTCCCACAAATGGT
>NZ_JAWOUH010000489.1:0-676 GCF_033339295.1 Vibrio sp. 704
ACCATCTTTGTGTCGCTCGGTGTCGCCTACAGTCTGGCGAAAGCGTACAAAATGGATGGGATCACTAGCGCGGTTTTATCTTTAATGTGTTTCTTGCTGGTGGCTGCACCAGCTCAAGATGGCTCGTTAGCGATGAAACACATGGGCGGTACAGGGATCTTCACTGCAGTAATGTGTGCCTTCTTTGCTGTTGAGCTGTATCGATTTATGAAAAAGCACAACATCACGATTCGCATGCCAGAGCAGGTGCCACCTGCGATCGCGCGTTCTTTCGAGGTGTTACTGCCTGTTCTAGCTGTGTTTGTCACGCTTTATCCATTAAGCATCTTCGTTCAAACCCAATACGACATGTTGATTCCTGATGCAGTTATGGCGATGTTCAAGCCATTAATCAGCGCATCAAATACTTTGCCTGCCATCATTGGTGCACTACTCATGTGTCAATTACTTTGGTTTGCAGGGATTCATGGTGCCGCGATTGTGGTTGGCCTTCTATCGCCAATCTTTCTAACAAACATCAGTGGAAACATCGACGCATTTGTTGCTGGGCAACCTGTTCCGAATATCTTCACTCAGCCGTTCTGGGACTTCTATATCTTCATTGGTGGTTCTGGTGCGACGTTAGCGTTGGTTCTACTGATGTCATTTAGCCGCTCTGTTCACCTAAAAAGTATCG
>NZ_JAWOUH010000490.1:0-676 GCF_033339295.1 Vibrio sp. 704
TATTAATCAAGCCCGATGCAGATGAATAGTGTTTAACTAACTCACCGGACAATCGGTAGTAACTCAACCCAACAGAAGATGCAAGCCACACACCTTTCGCATCACTGATCAAACACGCCGGACGAGCATTCGCAACACTCATCTCCAAGACTTGCTTGGCTTCGCCACCAGCCACTGTTTTAAACAACCCATAGGAAGAGGCAAACCACTGAGAGCCATCCGCCGCTGTCACTATATCTAGCGACTCGCCATATTTTTCCGAGAAACGATTGAAACGAATACGTTCATCATCGTATTCATAAATGCCGTGGTCCGTACCAATAAAAAGTTTATCTTCGGTATCATATAAGCGCGTCACTTTAGCTGGTAAGTACTGACTCACGATCCATTCGCTACCAAAGTTTCTGACGGATTGCTTGTCGATATCAACGGTGTAAAGTTGGTAACCGCTGGATACCCACAAACGGTTTGTGTCGTCTAGAGCAATGTGCTCAACAGCATGCCCAGCCATTACTTGTAAATAAGGGAAGCTAACCTTTTTCAGCCCCTCCAATTGGAATATCTCCAAGCCTTTTGAAGTGGCAAGCCATAACATGCCTCGTTGGAACGCAAATTCGTTAATCTGAGAATCTAATTCTAAGACTTTTACAATCCCTTCCGCGCCAGAACGATACAG
>NZ_JAWOUH010000491.1:0-675 GCF_033339295.1 Vibrio sp. 704
AGGGTTTTAGCTTTTTTTAGCTTTTTCGTGCTTGATTACTGGCCACAATTTTTCCAAAAAGTTCCTGAAGGTGTTTTAGGTTCACAAATGTAAGCAAATGTTTCTTAATCATCTGGCTCGATCATTTAAGTTTCAGAGGGTTATGAGATTTCGTGATCTTGCACGTTACAAAACATTTCAATTTGTAAGGTTATCGATTGGATGGATGATAAGTTAGCAATCTAAACGTTTGCTTTTATTCGGTTTCTTATAATTTTTCACTCGGTTGCCGAAGAGTCTTCAAATAAAGTGGCGGCAGTTGTTGCGCAAAGGTAATTCAGTTTTGGCGGAAAAGATGCCCCAAAAAACCTTTGTATACACCCGAAGCTATTGGCGTTCATTCGTACATAAATCCAAATGCTCAAGGTGCAAATCGACTAACCGACTAATAAATACATGGACTTAATAAATGAACAAAAAATTCCTAGCGGCAGCAATCGCAGCTGCAACATTCGGTACTCAAGCAGTAGCAGTGGAACTTTACAATAACGATGGCACTACGTTCTCTATTGGTGGCCATGTGTCTGTTAACCTGAACGGTTCAGAGCAAGGTGATACTGACGTAGGCACAAACTCTCCACGTATCAACTTCACAGCAACTCAGGATCTAGGTAATGGCTTTACTGCTGACGCTCG
>NZ_JAWOUH010000492.1:0-674 GCF_033339295.1 Vibrio sp. 704
TCGCCTCTGACTGCCAAGGCATCCACCGTGTACGCTTAGTCACTTAACCATACAACCCGAAGGAGTTTCGAGTTGATGTTCAAATCACCAAAGTTGTCTCTCATTATTTGAATGAGCGAGAGACATTCGATTTTGCCGGACTCATCTCTTTACCTTCATTTTTAGAAAAAATGAAAACAAAAAGCCAAGAACACTTGAATGTGTTTTTTGGTGTTTATCTTTCGATAAACATTGAGAACTTTACAAACAACAATAAATTGTTGTTTTGTCAGCTTTCCAAATTGTTAAAGAGCTAATCACTTCTAATGAAGTAACCATTTTTAAAAACTCTCAGGAGAGAATGTTTAAAAATGGTATCCCGTAGGGGAGTCGAACCCCTGTTACCGCCGTGAAAGGGCGGTGTCCTAGGCCTCTAGACGAACGGGACACTGAGTATGTGGTGGAGCTAATCGGGATCGAACCGATGACCTCTTCGCTGCCAGCGAAGCGCTCTCCCAGCTGAGCTATAGCCCCACATAAATTGCTTCAGCATTTTATGCAGAACCAATTTTGCTCTGAAATCTAAACCATATCAATCTGTGTGGACACTCATCGTGAATAATCATCGTTTAAGGAGGTGATCCAGCGCCAGGTTCCCCTAGCGCTACCTTGTTACGACTTCACCCCAGTCATGA
>NZ_JAWOUH010000493.1:0-674 GCF_033339295.1 Vibrio sp. 704
TATTGGCACAGGACCGCAATCTGTATCGGTATTGAATGGCGCATTCAGTTTGGTTGCAAATCATGAGCTTTCTCTGTGGACTGCCCTATCAATGACCCAAGTGAGTATCATCTGCGTGAGCTTGTTTGTTCTCGCGCTGGGTGTTTACTACATCATGACGTTCATCGGTGGCGCAATGTTCACCATGAACAAGGCGCTAAACACGCTTGCTGATGGCGACCTAACCGCGCGGATGAATTTCTTCCCTGTTCGTGATGAGTTCAGTGAAATCGCCATCACGATTGATAAAGTCGCGGAGCGTGAACAAAACATGGTTCAATCTATCCAAGAGTCTGTCGCTCTTATGCAGCAAATCAGCTCGGACTTGAATCAATCGATTCACCACAGTTCTGAAATTTCTGCGACGCAACAAGAACACCTCACCTCTCTTGCAAGTGCAACGGAGCAGATGGCTTCAACGATTCGTGAAGTTGCGACACTGGCTCACGACTCAAGCACACAGACGGATGATGCACGTAGTGTGGCTCAATCAGGCCAAGTGAAAGTCGAAAATACGCTTCACTCGATTTCAAATCTGTCGAATGAGATTCAATCTGCTTCTCAAGCGGTTGAAGAGCTAGATGCAAACGCAGCGCAAATTGATGAAGTCGTGACAACAATCAACGGTATCTCAG
>NZ_JAWOUH010000494.1:0-674 GCF_033339295.1 Vibrio sp. 704
CCTGATGTGGCAGAACATCCACATTCATTAGTGGTATACGGCGGCATTGGTCGCGCAGCACGAAACTGGGAATGTTACGACAAGATTGTAGAAGTACTGGAAAGACTCGAAGATGACCAAACACTTTTAGTGCAATCAGGTAAACCTGTGGGTGTTTTCCCAACCCACAAAAACGCACCGCGTGTGCTCATTGCTAACTCAAACTTGGTTCCGCATTGGGCAAATTGGGAACACTTCAACGAGCTTGATAAGCAAGGTTTGATGATGTATGGCCAAATGACCGCGGGTAGCTGGATTTATATCGGTTCACAAGGCATCGTCCAAGGCACTTACGAAACCTTCGTGTCAGTTGCGAAAAAGCACTTTAACGGCAATGCAAAAGGTCGCTGGGTTCTAACTGGTGGTCTTGGTGGCATGGGGGGCGCTCAACCACTTGCGAGCACCATGGCAGGTTTCTCAATGAGTGCCGTTGAGTGGGACGAATCACGTATCGATTACCGTCTGCGTACTGGTTATGTTGACCAAAAAGCGACTTCCCTAGACGAAGCACTCGCAATCATCACAGAATCGGACACGCCAGTATCTGTTGGCCTTCTAGGTAACGCGGCTGATGTTTTCTCAGAGCTTGTTGAACGCAAAATCACACCAGATGTAGTTACTGACCAAACCTCTGC
>NZ_JAWOUH010000495.1:0-674 GCF_033339295.1 Vibrio sp. 704
AATTCCGTCGTGTGTTACTGCTTAGAAATCACCGCCGTCGATCCAAGACAAATCTCTGTCTTGTTCGAACGATTTATCAGTAAAGAACGCAAAGAGCCACCAGATATCGACGTTGACTTCGAACACGAGCGCCGTGAAGAAGTCATTCAATACATTTATAAAAAATACGGACGTGAACGTGCCGCTCTTGCCGCAACAGTGATCAGTTATCGCTTCAAAAGTGCGGTACGTGAGGTCGGAAAAGCGTTAGGTATTGAAGAGACCCAATTGGATTTTTTCATCAAAAATGTTAACCGCCGAGATCGTAGCCAAGGTTGGCAAGCACAAATTATTGAGCTTGGTTTGCAACCGGAATCGCTCAAAGGTCAGCAGTTTATCCAACTGGTGAACGAGATTATTGGTTTTCCTCGTCATCTTTCTCAGCATGTCGGCGGCTTCGTGATTTCATCGGGTCCATTATATGAATTGGTGCCCGTTGAAAATGCAGCAATGGAAGATCGAACTATCATTCAATGGCATCAGGACGATCTCGAAAGCTTAGAGCTTCTGAAAGTCGATGTATTGGCGCTCGGGATGCTCAATGCTATCCGTAAATGCTTTCAATTAATTGAGAAACACCACCAGCGATCACTTTCAATTGCTGAGATCACTCGCCGACAAGATGATCCTCATGT
>NZ_JAWOUH010000496.1:0-673 GCF_033339295.1 Vibrio sp. 704
TGGGCGAATAGTCGGAACGTTCGATTTCGTGATTGCTTAATCTGTTTGATGTTCGCTAGTAAGGCATCAACTCAGCCAACTGCGACAAGCATTCTTTGTCTAGTATGGGATGAGGTTCGACACCAGTCACCAAAACAATATCCACCGACGGTAGTGGAGGCAAATCTTCTAAGATCTTCAGATCATCTGTGACACTGATTCTTCCCATCGCACCAATCGCCATGCCAGAGCGAACAATGGCTCGCTGCGCAGAAGAGGTGTTACAACAAGCTAAGAGTTGATATGGCGTTCCTCTTTTGGTCAGCGCATTAATAGCGGCGGCGTGGTATTTACAATCGGTTTGAAATAGCGCGAGAGGGATTGGCTGTGATTCGTCGATAGTGAAATCGGGGTGACTGATCCACACGCCTCTATCACTTGCGAGCCAGTATCCTTCTTCGCTATCGGGTGCACGAGTCACGATGGCGGCGTCTAATTTGCCTTCATCTAGCCATTCGCGGAGCGTCACGCTTGGCTCACTGTACACCTGGATAGAGCAGGTCGGTTCGGTTTGCTGCAATACGCGGATGAGTTTCGGCAGCAGGCTATCGTTATAGTCTTCTGGACATCCTAAACGCAGTGGGCGTTTGTTTTCGTAGCGTTTTACTTGCTTGACGGCTTGATTGTGCAAACT
>NZ_JAWOUH010000497.1:0-673 GCF_033339295.1 Vibrio sp. 704
GGAATAATCCCTTCTTCACGAGACAACTCAAAGAAGGCGTCTATCGCTTCGTCATCGTTGATTGAACCATAGTTCACGCGTCCTATGTCTTTTAAATAACTGTGCTGTGGACCTACCGATGGGTAATCTAAGCCACTGGCGACGGAGTGTACCTCTTGTGGTTCGCCTTGTTCATCTTTAAGCATGTAAGACTTAAACCCGTGCATGATGCCTGGCTCGCCAAGCGTTAGGGTGGCTGCGTGTTCACCCACTTTGTCCAAAGATCGTCCAGCAGGCTCGACGCCGTGGATCGCGACGTTTTCATCTTCTAAAAATGCGCTAAACAACCCCATGGCATTTGAGCCGCCACCCACACACGCGACAAGATTGTTCGGTAATTTGCCCGTCATCTCTTTGAACTGAACTCGCGCTTCGTTCCCGATGATGGATTGGAAATCGCGAACCATTTTAGGGAATGGGTGAGGGCCAACCACGGAACCAATGGCATAAAGCTGAGTTTCTGGATCTTTGAGGTACGCTTCAAAGGCAGCATCAACGGCTTCTTTCAGCGTTTTACGTCCGTGCGTGGCAGGAATCACGTTAGCACCAAGGATTCTCATACGGACAACGTTCGGATGCTCTTTGGCGATATCGACTTCGCCCATGTAAATGTCACATTCTAATCCAACCAAAG
>NZ_JAWOUH010000498.1:0-672 GCF_033339295.1 Vibrio sp. 704
TGGAGGCGGTACCAAGGGCGGAGATGAGTTTTACAAAACGACATTGGGTCGTTTGGGTAATGAGTTTGACACTTATTCGGAAATTGGATTAGGCCAAGAGTTATTCAATGCAGATGGTCGTTCAATGTATTTTGAAAGTATGTTTGAAATGTCATCGGACGGGAACCTAGAGTCTGAAAATAGTAAAGATGACAGTGCCAACTTTGGTATTAAGCAGTTAAATGTTCAAGCTAAAGGCTATATCCCATCTTCTCCTGATGCCGTTATCTGGGCTGGTAAACGCTTTTATCAACGTCATGATATCCACATTATAGACACTAAATACTGGAATATTTCTGGCTACGGTGTGGGTATCGAAAACATCAAGTTAAATACCGGTGCGATTTCAGCAGCGGTTATTCGAGCAGATAATGAGTTGGCCGAGTGGGATGATACTGGCAATAAAACGAGTTACGGAGATTTGAATACTTACTTCTTAGATTTACGTTACGCTGGCTTTAGCCCATGGGAAGGCTCCTGGACTGAATTCGGTGTTGACTATGCAATGGTTAACCCAACGGATGAGCAAGAAGACGCCGCTGAGAACTTCGATAACGGTTTAATGTTAACTGCTGAACTTAGCCAGAGTTTTTCATTGGGGTATAACAAGTTTGTGCTCCAATATATGGACAA
>NZ_JAWOUH010000499.1:0-672 GCF_033339295.1 Vibrio sp. 704
AAACTCAGGCCTTTAGGCTCTTGCGTCACCCAAATTTCTTTATCAGGACAAATAAGCACACGCTCTTTTTCACGTACCAAAGCATCACTCGACTTCATTAGAGAACGACCTTTAAGCACATTTAGAGGATTCGTGTGGGCAACGAAGTCCGCCACATAATCGGTTTCTGGTGCCAGAATGATCTGCTCTGGCTTACCATGCTGAATCAGTTTACCCGACTCCATAATGGCAATGTTGTTACCAATTTTAAGTGCTTCATCTAAGTCATGACTCACGAACAAAATGGTTTTATTGAGCTTTTCTTGCAGCAGAATCAGTTCATCTTGCAGCTGCGCTCTGATCAGTGGGTCAAGTGCTGAAAACGGTTCATCCATGAGAAGAATATCTGTGTCCATCGCAAACGCACGAGCCAAGCCCACACGCTGCTGCATACCACCAGATAGCTCATGCGGGAGCTTACTCTCCCATTCTGACAAACCAACCATTTCTAACTGTTCACGAGCTTTTGCACGGCGCTCTGCTTTACCGATGCCTTGCATTTCCAGGCCAAAGGCAACGTTATCCAGTACGGTTAGCCAAGGCATCAGAGCAAACTTCTGAAACACCATCGACACTCGATGAGTACGTAGATGACGAAGCGTTTGCTCATTACAGTTAGCAAGCTCCACCATA
>NZ_JAWOUH010000500.1:0-671 GCF_033339295.1 Vibrio sp. 704
GGAAGTGGAAAATAACGGCTTCGGTGATGGCAGTGCTGTGCAAAACTTGGTGGATGCATTGAATGCAGAAATCGATGACGCAGACGATCATTACACTTACGTTGAAATCGCAGATAAAGACAAGTACCAAGAAGAGTACTTCGGAAGCGATGCGATCATGGTTGCTATCTTGTACCGCGCGAAAGTGGTCACGCCAAAAGAAGCGGCGAAAGTGATCTTCACGCCAGAGCAGCACATTGCCGAAAACACCATTACTCGTAAAGATGGTGCTGAGAGCAACCCTGCGTACGACAAATACCAACGCCACAGCTTGTTGCAAACCTTCACGGTACAAGAGAGCGGTGAAGATCTTTCTATCGTCGTTAACCACTTCAAATCGAAAGGTTCTGAATGTATTGAAGAGTGGATCGCTGGCGTAGAAGACTCGGAGCCTGCGGATCTGCAAGGCAACTGTAACAACTTCCGTGTTTCCGCTGCGCACGCAGTGGGTGAAGCGTTGAAAGACGTGAAAGGCGATGTGTTGCTGATGGGGGACCTCAATGCGTATGGCATGGAAGATCCACTACTGACACTGACTGATTACTCGAAAGAGAAATACGGACGTGATATTTACACCGCGGGTTACACCACAATCAACGGTGGTGAGTTGCAAGTTGAGCAAACGCAAATCA
>NZ_JAWOUH010000501.1:0-671 GCF_033339295.1 Vibrio sp. 704
GCACGGATCTTTGCTTCTAGCTGATTCACAAGATCATTGTTATCGAAACGCTCTTTTTGACGTTTTCCGTCTTCATAGAACGCACTCTTCTTGTTGCTACCCGCAAGACCCAAATGGGAAACCTCAGCTTCACCAGGACCATTTACCACACAGCCAATAATAGACACATCCATTGGTGTGATTATGTCTTCTAAACGCTGCTCAAGCGCATTTACGGTACCAATAACATCGAATTCTTGGCGTGAACAACTTGGGCAAGCAATAAAGTTGATGCCACGAGAGCGAATACGCAAAGATTTCAGAATATCGAAACCGACTTTGATTTCTTCGACTGGATCAGCAGCTAAAGAGATACGTAACGTATCACCAATACCTTCCGATAAAAGCATGCCCAAGCCAACTGCTGACTTCACAGCACCTGCGCGCGCACCACCAGCTTCAGTAATACCTAAGTGAAGTGGCTGGTCGATTTTCTTCGCTAGCAAGCGGTAAGAATCAACCGCAAGGAATACATCCGATGCTTTAACGCTGACTTTGAACTGATCAAAGTTAAGACGATCGAGATGATCAACATGACGCATCGCTGATTCAACTAGGGCTTCAGGCGTTGGTTCACCGTATTTCATCTGCAGATCTTTTTCCAAAGAGCCGCCATTAACGCCAATACGGAT
>NZ_JAWOUH010000502.1:0-671 GCF_033339295.1 Vibrio sp. 704
CGGATACCAAGCTCCCTCTGGCTGATACCAACGCGATTTCTTGCCTGTTTAAGGCGCTGTGGAAATGGATTTGTTTTAGACAAGTGAGAATCATCATCAACCTACGATGCTTAGATTTTCTAAGTTTTAATTATACCTGTATACTTAGGAAAACTAAGTACAAAATGGAGACTAAGATGAAAACACTAAAAAAGTTCGCACTCTTTTGCGTTTTTTGTCTTGGTGCGTTAGTGACTGCATATCAAAGCTGGGGAGTGGTGTTGATGGCCTTCCCAAGCGTTATTTGGCTACATAAGCCACTGGATGTTATCCACAAAAATAAGTACATCGCGTTGTTATTTTGGTTTGTACTCTTCTATATAAACTGGCTATTCGCCACTGCCGCCGCCCTCACCTATTTCTTCATTCATGTCTGGCATTTGCACCAACAGAACATTCCGCTCAATGACTCGTCTTACGTTAAGCGAGCGCCTCGACGCATCAACCCAAGCACTGGTTTGTTGATGAAGAACAGGCACTTTGACATGACAGGTGAAGCTTATGGCTGGAAGATTGATTGATATGGGTAGGTGATGATCACTCTCGCCCCTACAGGAAAGGATCGTAAATACAAAATGATCCACGATCCATAGCAAAAGCCCCCGATCAATAACTGATGAGGTTAATGATCA
>NZ_JAWOUH010000503.1:0-671 GCF_033339295.1 Vibrio sp. 704
GATAACTTTGCCGTCATGCCGCACGTTGATCGAGACATCAAAGCGGCTCAGTGCAATGCGTTTTAACAGCTCGTCAATGTGAGCAAATTCCGTTTTTTCGGTACGCAGAAACTTACGGCGTGCAGGAGTATTGAAAAACAAATCCAGCACTTCAACCGTGGTACCAATGGGATGGGCAGCAGGCTGCAATTTGACCTGCATATCACGCCCTTCCGAATATGCACTCCACGCTTCTTCTTGCGCAGCTGGGCGAGAGGTTAATGTAAGACGAGAGACGGAACTGATACTCGCCAATGCCTCTCCACGAAAGCCCAAGCTCATGATCGCTTCTAAATCATCTAAGGTATGGATTTTAGACGTTGCATGACGACTGAGTGCCAGCCCGAGCTCATCTTTCGCAATCCCTTTTCCGTTGTCACGAACACGAATAAGCTTGGCACCGCCTTTTTCGATGTCGATATCGATTCGGGTTGCGCCAGAGTCGAGGCTATTTTCCACCAACTCTTTGATGACAGAGGCAGGCCTTTCGACCACTTCCCCTGCCGCAATTTGGTTGGCGAGCCTAGCTGGCAAAATTTTTATCGTCATAATGAGTTAGAAGCTCACTTACTTATTTGTTTGGAATGATCAGGACTTGCCCAACAGCAAGCTCGTCCGAGCGCAAGTTGTTT
>NZ_JAWOUH010000504.1:0-670 GCF_033339295.1 Vibrio sp. 704
CCATTTTATCCATCTCTTGTTTGGAAATCACGTTTTCGTCTTGCATGTTGGTGATTTGCACGTCACGCATCAACCAATTGTTATCTTGTTGGTAATCCACTTCTTCAGCGAAGATAACTTTTTCTAAGTTCTTGTCATCATCAAAGCGCCACATGTTCAACGCATACAACTTGTCATCTTCCACTTTACCGATGAAGATGAAGTCGTTGGCATCACGAGCCCAAACCCCAGCACGAACCGAAACGATGCTGCCGCCAGACAATGCAAAAGATCGCAAATCACGCGCCATTTTCTGGGCTTCTGGAGCACCCCATTGGCCTAAAGTCATCACGATAAGCATCAATGGAACGGCCGTTTTTAGCACGGACAAACCGATATCCAGCTTGGAGAAACCCGCCGCTTGCATGACCACAAGCTCAGAGCTTGACGCCAGCATACCCAAACCAATCAGCGCACCCAGCAATGCTGCCATTGGGAAAAACATTTCAACGTCACGAGGCACGCTCAACAAAACGAAATACAAAGCGTGCGTCAGGTCATACACACCACGCCCCACTTTTCGTAGCTGTTCCACGTATTTGATGATACCCGATAGGCCAACAAACGTTGCCAGAACCAAGGCTGTGGTAGAAATGATGGTTCTACCGATGTAAAGGTCTAAGATTTTGAA
>NZ_JAWOUH010000505.1:0-670 GCF_033339295.1 Vibrio sp. 704
GTGGTGAACTCAACATCAACAGAGAAATCATTTGTCGTGAAAGGCGCGACAGGTTTCGAGCTGCATGAAGTTCAACAAAACTCTGCAGATGACATCGTGAAAGGCGCAAGCTTCGCAAATGAAACCTTCACTGTGCCAGCACTGACTACTGCGGTATTCGTACAGCCACAAGACGGCGCGCAAGGTGCGGGTCTGCCAGTCAATACGGACAACAAAGACGTATCGAGCATTCCTCCTTTCGGTGAAACCGTGGTTTACGTGAAAGGCACAATGAACAATTGGTCAGACAACAGCGACTGGGCAATGACTTTCATTGGCAACGGCATGTACTCAGTAACAGGCGTACTTGAAGCAGGCAGCCACGAGTTCAAATTTGCAGACACAGGTTGGGCAAATCCGAACATCGGTTGTTCTGTGGCAACAGTGGGCAGCGGCTCTCTGGAGCTAGGCGCAGACGAAAACTGTAAACTCACCGTCGCAGAAACAGGCAAGTACAACTTCACACTGAACGCGCTATACGTTCAAGATGAGAAAGTGGAAAAACCTGTGGTTTCCGTAACCAAATCTGCGGATGCACCAACGTTTGGTGAAACAGCACTGTACCTACGTGGCACCATCACAAGTTGGGACACTCCAGCGCAAGATTCAGCAGCGAAGTTCAGCTACGTCG
>NZ_JAWOUH010000506.1:0-670 GCF_033339295.1 Vibrio sp. 704
AAAACGCGGAACTTCTTTATATAGAAGAGGAATGTTTAGCTCTGTGAGCTCTTGATGAACATGCTCAAGACGCCTGGCGATTAAATCCGCCTGCATCGGCGCCATGTGGTGATCTTGCCACTGTTCTGGCGTTGCAACAAAACAAGCAACAACAGGTTGCCCTGTATCAAGTGCCGCCTTTAACGCCGTGTGGTCTAACGTGCGTAAATCACGCCTAAACCAAACCAGAATCATGTGGTCTCCTTACTGAATCTGTGTTTGTGCAAGATGAAGTTTCTCAATAACTTCCGAACACTGCACTTGCTCAGGATAACGCGCTAACAGCGCTTTGAATGCTTCCACTTGCTTGGCAGGTAGCGCCTTATTCGAGAACACATAAACACGCTGGTAGCGTTCAATCACGTCGTGCCCCACCAAGCCAGAAACGTCGTCCACCTTGTCGACCAAGGTGATGTGGTAACCTTGCTCACACAACTTCGCAGCCTGAATCCAGCTTTCTGCATCTCGACTTTGTTCAAAGCTGATCAACAGACATTTCCCCTTAGTAGATGCTTTGTTTTCAGAATCGATCACCAATGCCAAACGCGTGATTAAACAGGTTTGGAACAATCCCATCTGCAAAGAGCGCAGCGAGCCCTTAACCAAATCCAATGCTTCAAACACAGGATTG
>NZ_JAWOUH010000507.1:0-670 GCF_033339295.1 Vibrio sp. 704
TCAACCAATCATCAATCGTTGTGGATTATCAACACGCTTTACTCGGCAATGACAGCTTTGAGGGGGATAAAGTCTGGGTCATTGAAGCGACGGCTAAACCTGATGCGCCTGTTGTTTGGAACAAAGTTACGTTGTGGATTTCTCAGTCGACGTATTTGCAACGCAAAGTGGAATTTTATGATGAGTTCGATGAACGAGTGAATGTGTTGACGACTTACGACGTTAAAGAGTTAGGCGGTAGAAAGATAGCGACGCGAATGGAGATGAAACCCGTCGATAAACCGGGGAATAAAACCATTTTTACCACGCATCAGGCACAGTTTGATTTCGATATAAATGATGACTTTTTCTCGCAGCAGCAAATGAAATCCCTGCGTGATTAACTTGCGGTAGAGACGAACAAAAGAGAGGGGTGAGAAGCGGATGCTCATCAAACTTGCATGGCGCAATTTATGGAGGCAAAAAAGGCGGACGTTACTGACGGCCGCTGCTCTCGCGCTAGTGCTTTTTCTTTCCTTACTCACCAGAGCCTTCCAAGAAGGTAGCTACAGTTCCAACATCAAAAACGCCGCAAAGTTTTATACTGGGCTTATTCAATTGCAAAACCCTGAGTTTGGCGACTCATCTAGCATTGATGATGTGCTTCCTCAAACTGATGCCTTTATTTCTG
>NZ_JAWOUH010000508.1:0-669 GCF_033339295.1 Vibrio sp. 704
AATCTGGATCAGCAACCCAACTTGGGCAAACCACAACGGCGTGTTTACCGCTGCAGGTCTAGAAACTGCTCAATACACTTACTACAACGCAGAAACTAAAGACAAAGACTTCGATGCAATGCTAAACGATCTTCAAGCTGCATCTGAAGGTGACATTGTTCTTCTACACGGCTGCTGCCACAACCCAACCGGCATCGATCCAACTGCTGAAGAATGGGAAACACTAGCGAAGCTGATTGCTGAGAAGAAACTGCTTCCTCTGTTCGACTTTGCATACCAAGGCTTTGCTAAGGGTGTAGAAGAAGACGCAGCTGGCCTACGTACTTTCGCGAAATACAACAAAGAAATTCTCGTTGCGAGCTCGTTCTCGAAAAACTTCGGCCTATACAATGAACGTGTAGGCGCATTCACGCTTGTTGCTGAATCTGAAGAAGTGGCAACAACAGCATTCTCTCAAGTAAAAGCGATCATCCGCTCTATCTACTCTAACCCACCAGCTCACGGCAGTGCTGTTGTTACTCATATTCTAAACAACGAAGAACTGCGTGCCGAATGGGAAGCGGAAGTACAAGAAATGCGTGACCGTATTCAAGAGATGCGCGAGCTGTTCGTAGCAACTCTGAAAGAAGAAGGTGTGGATGCAGATTTCAGCTTTATCGAACGTCAAAA
>NZ_JAWOUH010000509.1:0-668 GCF_033339295.1 Vibrio sp. 704
CGCGTTTGAGGTTTCACTTTTGGATCGTTGGTAAGCACACGGCTTACTGTTGATTTGCCAACGCCTGCCAATTTCGCGATATCAAGAATGGTGAGTTTTTTGCTCATAAGTGATCAAACTAGAATGGATGAATGCTTAGGTGACTGAACTTTAACAGCAATAAAAGAAAAGGGAAGCAAACGCTTCCCTTAAACATGCAAATTGTGGTGTTATTTTTGTAAATACGCTGGCACATCTGCGATGCTATCGAGCACTACTGTAGCTAATGCTTCACCTTGCTCGGTGATTGGCTTACCTGTGCGAACCAGAATCTTAGTGCCAACACCTGCGGCTTCTGCTGCCATCATGTCTTCGGCTTTATCACCAATCATCACAGATTTTTCCATGTCGATTTTCAAGAAGTCGCGAGCAGAGATAAACATACCAGGTTTAGGTTTGCGGCAATCACAATCTTGCTTGTAGTCACCGATGCCATGCTCAGGATGATGTGGACAATAGTAAAAACCATCAAACTCAACGCCATTATCAACGAAGTTCCAGTCCATCCATTGTGTCAGAGACAAGAAACGGTCTTCACTGAATTTACCGCGTGCGATGCCCGATTGATTCGTTACAAGCACCAACAGGTAACCTTTATCTTTCAGCGCTTTTGTCGCTTCAAACACACC
>NZ_JAWOUH010000510.1:0-668 GCF_033339295.1 Vibrio sp. 704
CGCTCGATAGCGCTGGTTCAAAAGGCATGAGCGCCATTGATATCGCCGAAAAAACAGGCGTGTCAGAATATGGTGTTAAAGTGCTGTTAGACATGGCGATAAGTGCGCACATTGTTTTGTGGGAAAAACCTAACTACTCACTGGCCAACCTCGGGTTCTACTTGTTGTACGATGGCATGACCCAAGCAAACATGGATTTCACGGCCGACGTTTGTTATGCCGCGATGATGCACCTGACTGAAGCAATCAAAGACGGCAAACCTGCTGGATTGAAAGAGCTGGGCGATTGGGAAACCATCTATCAAGGGTTGTCGACATTACCTGAGCAAGCTAAGCAGAGCTGGTTTAAGTTTGATCACTTCTATTCGGATCGTTCTTTCCCATTGCTGCTTAAAGAAGTGTTTGCCAATGAGCCAAAACACATCGTCGATATCGGTGGCAATACGGGTAAATGGGCAATGCAGTGCTGCAACTACGATAAAGATGTGCATGTGACCATTGTTGATTTGCCGCAGCAATTGGAAGTCGCGATGTCGAACGTGGCAGAGAATCAGCTCAGCGAGCGCGTGCATCCGTATCCTGCCAATATGCTTGATAAAGCCCAAACATTGCCTGATCATGCCGATATTTGGTGGATGAGCCAGTTCTTAGATTGTTTCTCTCCAATT
>NZ_JAWOUH010000511.1:0-667 GCF_033339295.1 Vibrio sp. 704
TGACATTGTTATCGCCATTTCTAACTCTGGCGAGTCCCATGAAATCTTGTCTCTCTTCCCAGTTCTAAAGCGTTTAAACATTAAAATCATTAGCATGACGGGCAAGCCAGAATCCAACATGGCAAAACTGGCTGACTTGCACTTGCAAATCACTGTCCCTCAAGAAGCTTGTCCACTTGGCCTTGCACCAACCAGCAGTACCACAGCAACTTTAGTAATGGGCGATGCGCTAGCAGTTGCCCTACTTCAAGCGCGTGGATTCTCAGCAGAAGACTTCGCTCTCTCACATCCTGGTGGTGCTTTAGGAAGAAAATTGCTACTTAAGCTGTCTGATATTATGCACTTCGGAAATGCATTACCGAAAGTGTCTCCGGATGCGTTGATTCGCGATGCGCTTTTGGAGATTTCAGAGAAAGGGTTGGGAATGACCGCAATCGTGGACGAGCACGATGCTATGCTTGGTATATTCACCGATGGTGACTTACGCCGCACTTTGGATAAGCGCATTGATATTCATACCACGGCTATTGGCGAAGTCATGACGAAAAATCCAACCACGGCACATCCAGAAATGTTAGCAGTGGAAGGATTGAACTTAATGCAGAACAAAAACATCAACGCACTTATCCTATGCAAAGAAGATAAAATCGTTGGCGCATTAAATATG
>NZ_JAWOUH010000512.1:0-666 GCF_033339295.1 Vibrio sp. 704
CAAAATTATATCTAGCTGTACATGAACAGAAAGTGAATCATCGTGTGAACTGTCGGTTCAGTCACATTCACTTTGCTCTTGGCAAACTCACTGGTGCGAATCGAGCGTTATTTAAGTTCATCTTCAAAAATCTTGTCGCGCAACTTCCAAAAGCGCCCAGACTTTCTGGCAATGACAAACTGCGGTAAACGGAAACGGTGTTGATTGGCGACGACTCGTGTAGGCGATGCTTCTTCAAACGGGCGATGTTTATCTGCAAGGTGAGGGCGCACAAACTGGTCTTTAAAAGTTTGCTTCTGTTTCTTGGTGTTTAATGACCAAAACTCATGAACTAATGCATGACCTTCGCCTTGGTATGGTTCCCCAGAATACGTGACTTTGAGCTGTGATTTGCCGTCATTTGATTTGAACACGGACAAGTCCATTTCTGTGCACTCGAAGATCAGTGCGTCTTTCAAATTCAGTGCTTCTTTTAGTTTCTTATCTGGGTCGACCAATGTTGCATCACATTCATGGCATATACGAGCGGCAATATCATTATCTGCGCCACATTCGCCGCAATATTTGGCACGAAAACGGTAGCCACAATGTTCGCGTTCGCCCGTGTCTTCATCTTCAAAGTAACCTTGGCAGCGTCGGCCAAAGTGTTCGAGTAAAAAGCCATTG
>NZ_JAWOUH010000513.1:0-664 GCF_033339295.1 Vibrio sp. 704
CATGACTGGGGTGAAGTCGTAACAAGGTAGCGCTAGGGGAACCTGGCGCTGGATCACCTCCTTAAACGATGATTATTGCGATGAGTGTTCACACAGATTGATACGGTTTATAAAGTAAAGAGACGATACTGGGTCTGTAGCTCAGGTGGTTAGAGCGTTCGCCTGATAAGCGAGAGGTCGGTGGTTCGAGTCCACTCAGACCCACCAATTTCTTTCCCAAGAAATTGGCGACAGTATCGACACCTTGATGGGGCTATAGCTCAGCTGGGAGAGCGCCTGCCTTGCACGCAGGAGGTCTGCGGTTCGATCCCGCATAGCTCCACCATCTTTAAGTGTTCTTGAAAAAGAATCTTTAAAAATGGTTTTCATCAGAAAATCTAGCTCTTTAACAATTTGGAAAGCTGACAAAACAACAATTTATTGTTGTTTGTAAAGTTCTCAATGTTTGTCTTTATGACAAACACCAAAAAACACATTCAAGTGTTCTTGGGAATATCACTTTTATAGTGATTATTCGAAATTGAGTCCGGCAAAATCGAATGTCTCTCGCTCATTCAAATAATGAGAGACAACTTTGGTGACTTGTTCATCAACTCGAAACTCCTTCGGGTTGTATGGTTAAGTGACTAAGCGTACACGGTGGATGCCTTGGCAGTCAGAGGCG
>NZ_JAWOUH010000514.1:0-426 GCF_033339295.1 Vibrio sp. 704
TCCCTTGCTGCTGATTGATTTCTTTGAGGAAATCCCACATTGAACGACGCAACTCAATGTCCACCCCAGCCGTCGGCTCATCCAAAATCAGCAGTTTTGGCTCGTGCATGAGCGCGCGAGCAATCATCAAACGACGCTTCATACCACCCGATAAGTTACGAGCACGCTCTTTGCGCTTCTCCCATAAATCGAGCTTCTTCAGGTATTTTTCTGCTCGATCTTTTGCCAGAATTTTAGAAACACCATAGTAACCCGCTTGTTGAATGACGATCTGCTCAACCGTTTCAAATTGGTTGAAGTTGAATTCTTGAGGCACTAAACCAAGGTTTTGCTTGGCAAGTTCTAAGTCAGTATCAATGTCATAACCAAAAACTTTTGCCACTCCAGAGGTCTTATTAACCAAAGAAGAGATGATGCCGATCGTGC
>NZ_JAWOUH010000514.1:436-664 GCF_033339295.1 Vibrio sp. 704
GTGGTTGATTTTCCTGCACCGTTAGGTCCAAGAAGCGCGTAAAAGTCACCTTTTTTAACTTGTAGACTGATGCCTTTTAACGCTTCAAAGCCGCCCGCATACGTTTTACGTAATTGTTCAATTTCTAATGCGTACATAGCGTAATGATTGCCATCTGTTAGTGAATTGGGATGACCAGTTCCAAGATAAGCATCACCTGAAGCTTAGTAGGAAGCTGGAAAAAGTTTC
>NZ_JAWOUH010000515.1:0-664 GCF_033339295.1 Vibrio sp. 704
TTTTCTTGCAAGTTCAGTTTGGTGACTTGTTTTTGAATCGCGGCATCGGAGACGCTTTGAGATTCTGGCGATATCCACTCCATCGGCACGGCGTGTACGCTGTTCCAATAAAGATCAAACTGATCCGCCGTTTGCTGCACGGCTTCCCCGTAGAGCAGTAAATCGAAGTCGCCGAACTCTACTTCTGATTCAAAAGAGAAATACTCGTTACCAATATTTCGTCCACCGACAATCGCAGAGCCACTGTCAGCAATCAGCGATTTATTGTGCATTCTGCGGTTCAGACGTTCGAAGTCACTGGTTAACGCAAAGATTCGTGCAGAGCGGTATTGATGAGGATTGAACAGGCGTATCTCAATATTGGGGTGCGCATTTAGAGCCGCCATGACGTTGTCGTTGCGTTTTTGCATGTCATCAAGCAGCAGTCGGATTCTGACGCCTCGTTTGGCTGCTTCGTACAAACGCCAAGTGATCAGCTGGCTGGTTTCGTCACCGCGATAAATATAGTACTGAAGATCCAAGCTTTTTTGTGCGGACTCGATGAGAGAAGTACGAGCAAGAAGGGCATCGTGTCCTTGGTTGAGCGGGTAAAAGCCAGTGATGGTTTTAGGATCTTCACCATAAGCTTCAAAGTAATGAGCCAGAACCTAATCTTGTTGATAGC
>NZ_JAWOUH010000516.1:0-664 GCF_033339295.1 Vibrio sp. 704
AACGCTTTGATGTTGGGTAATCACTGCAAATGATAGCGACGTGATGAATCGCATTAAACATGGTTGGGTTCCTTAGACACGAGATGTTCGTTTACAAAGTCGAGAAATACACGCAGACGTGCAGGCATGTATTTGGTTTGTGCGTACTGCATGGCGACCGCACCGTGGTAGTTACTTTTGATCATCCAATCGGACAACACTTCGACCACTTCTCCGCGCTCTAATGCCTCTTTCACCACGAAATCGTGGAAGATGCCAATTCCTAAACCGGCCTTGACGCCATTTAGGCGCATTTGCGAATGGTTGACCGCATACCGACCACTGACCGCGATGGAATGAAACGCCTCTTCTTTAAAAAACGACCAAATGTTGTCTTTGTCGTTTTCCGCTAGGTAAATACAGTCGTGCTGTTCAAGTTGCGTAGGATGTTCTGGCATGCCTCTTTGTGCGAGGTAGTCTGGTGAGGCACACAAAACCAGATTGGATTTGCTGATCTCTTTGAGCACCAAATTTTCCTCCGGTTTATCGGTGAGCTTAAAAGCGACATCAATGCCCTGACGAAACAGGTCGATTTCCCCGTCGGCAGCGCGCAGCTTGAGCTGAATTTTTGGATAACGTTGCAAAAAAGGCAGCACGAACGGTTGCAAGACCGAGTTCAAAAACG
>NZ_JAWOUH010000517.1:0-664 GCF_033339295.1 Vibrio sp. 704
CATTACAAGTAGTATTGGCGGTAAGCCTTGCTGCTTAAGTTGTTGTCGAATCAAAGGTAAGTTTTGTTGGAACTGACCAAGAATATTCGGTTCGATTGGGAAACTATCGAGAACCACTGTACCTGAAGCTTGTGCTTGTTGCAGCGACGTCAGTAGCATTTGCTCCAATTCATCCGATAAAGCGTAAACATTGAGCTCAGGTTTTTGCCCTGCAATTAAGTTAACTAGCGTGCGTTTTAGTGCGCAGCGAACATCAGCAGCTAACAAAATCGGGTCTTTCGTGTTTTCTGAAGACTCCAGCATGGTATTCGCAATGGTTCGGATGTCTTTTAGTGGCACCTGATCAAGCAATAGCTGGCGGTACACTTTGAGCTGTTGAGCTGGGTTAAGTGCAGCGGCTAAGGCTTCTGCCAATTTCGGCGCTTGTTGGGTTAAGCGCTGCGTCATCGCTTCTACATCATCGTGTGTAAACAATTCTGCAAGGTTGGTTTTCATGATCTTGCTGATGTGCGTTGCGATCACGGTACCGTCGTCCACGACTTGGTAACCCATGTTGAGTGCCTTCGCCTTGTCTTGATGTTCAATCCAAACCGCAGGAAGTTGGTAAGCAGGATCGCTCCCTAGAATGCCATCGATTTCACCGTAGGTGTCGCCAACGGCAATC
>NZ_JAWOUH010000518.1:0-663 GCF_033339295.1 Vibrio sp. 704
AGCGAAAAGACGCAAAAGAAAGTGATGGCGGTTGTTGACGAGTACAATTACAAGCCGGATCATGCCGCTTCTTCTTTGCGTGCCGGTAACTCGCGTTCGTTTGGACTTATCATCCCAGACTTGGAGAACACCAGTTACGCACGCCTTGCAAAACTGATTGAACAAAACTCGCGTAAGGCGGGTTATCAAATTCTAATTGGCTGCTCAGATGATGATCCGGAAACGGAGAAAAAGGTTGCTGAAGCGCTAATCAGCCGCCGAATTGACGCGCTATTTGTCGCAAGTGGTATGCCATCGGCTAATGAGTATTATCTCAAGTTACAAAACTCGGGCACTCCGGTTATAGCACTTGACCGTCCAATGGATGATGAGCATTTTTGTTGCGTTATCAGTGAAGATTTTGATGCTGCTTTTGAGCTTACAGAATCGGTACTGTCACCAGAGATCAAAACCATTGGTTTGATTGGTGCGTTGCAAGATCTGCAAGTGTCGAAAGAGCGCGAACTGGGTTTTCGGTCTGCCTGCCAAAAAGACGAAACGACAATGACCGTCGGTTACGGTTTGCACTTCTCTCGTGAGGAGGGAAAAAAGGTACTGGATAAATGGGTTCAAGCAGACAGTTTGCCTGATGCGATCGTGACGACTTCCTACACGTTGCTTGAA
>NZ_JAWOUH010000519.1:0-663 GCF_033339295.1 Vibrio sp. 704
TCCACAACTGAGTGACCCAGCGAGTGGCAGACTCTTTTGCCGCATCCGACATGTCGTCACGAATAAACGGCTCGATAGCCGATTTGTAAGTACCGACTCGGAAAACGTGAGTGGATACGTCTAACTTCTCTAGCAGAGTTTTGTAATACATAGAGTAAGCGCTGTAGCCCTTAATCAGTACGCCACCATCAGGCGCCATGTACACTTTATCGGCGTAGCTTGCTAAGTAATATTGGCTCTGATTGTAAAAGTCACCCACCGCGTAAACTGGCTTACCTGATGCCTTAAACTCGTTTAACGCTTTAGCAATGTAACGAAGTTTCGTTAAGTTCGTTTCTGGGAGATCGCGCAGTGCCAATACCAAGCCAGAGACTTTGGCATCGTCTTTTGCGTAGCGAATGGTGTCCACGATATCGAACAAAACGTTCTCTTTTGGCATCTCGTTACCTAAAAGAGAGCCTGCGACTGAGTCCATTGGATTGACATAACGACGCTGTTCCACGATGGGACCAGAAAGGTTCATAACCAAAGCTGATTCTTTCTCGATAACAGGTCGTCCTTCGCCAGTGTAGGTAAACGCAAAGTAAAACACGGCAATCATCAAAAGGAAGATCAGGTTTGCCAACGCGAGTCTGATAAAGGTGATGCTTTTCCATATCCCCT
>NZ_JAWOUH010000520.1:0-663 GCF_033339295.1 Vibrio sp. 704
TTTTTATTGTATTTATCTTTTTGTTGTAGCGAAAGAATAGACCATGATACTTATTATCAATAACAAATCGAGCACTGGTACATAGGTTAACGATTTGTTAAGTCTTTCTATTTTTCATGATTAACTGACGGTTTTTTGCAGCTCTCGGGCAGTCCTCGCAGAGCTTTCTTCCTTCACACTTGTACACCAAGCAACAGCTTTTTCTGACCAATTTGAGCGGTTGCTCGTGAGGCACACCATGCAAAGCATCGATATGACGCTCATCCAGCCCCAGAGCACTAAGCCACAAGCTAGCGTGCTCTTTAATGATGGCATCGGTCAGTTGAGGGAAATGTTGCTGTAACCTTAACAAACACGCCAAAATACCGTCTGACATCAACTGATGAGTAAACCCCGGACGAATGCGAATCCACTCGTTCATCTGTTCTTGATAAAAATCGAACAAAGCTCGAATTTGACACCCTGCCTGCGTAATCAATATTGTGTGATTACCTTGAATATGTTCCTGATCCGCAAAGCGAAATCCTCTAACAAAGCAGGGCTGTAAGTACTGCGCCATATTTCGCAAATTCGGGAGCGATTGAAAACCGTAGATAGAGACAAGCGCAACATAGATTGGCTGCCAGCAGAGCAAATCCCATGTTCTTGTGAGCCAATACGCCC
>NZ_JAWOUH010000521.1:0-662 GCF_033339295.1 Vibrio sp. 704
ATTGAGATGATGCCCGAAGGTGAAGGACAATTTGCACTTTGGCTTACGGACAGCCAGCATGAAGTTGAGGCAGAGGCCGAACTGAAGCAATTTTTGGCGAATCCATCCGCTAGCAAATACAGCGCCGCTTCCTGGGACGTTGCCGATACTCGTAAGAGCCAATTTCATTACGCTAGCCCAAGTATCATGGGAATGATCAAAGCCAAAGCCGGTCCAGTGACCTTATTGATCATGACCGTATGCGCCGTGATTTATGGTTTGCAGATGTTAGGCTTTGGAAATGGGGTATTTGCTCTGTTGCACTTTCCCGCGTTTGAAGGCCAGCAATGGCAATTGTGGCGTTGGGTGAGTCATGCATTGCTGCATTTCTCGGTAACACACATCATCTTTAACTTGTTGTGGTGGTGGCAACTTGGTGGCGATATTGAACGTCGACTTGGTTCTGGCAAGTTACTGCAAATCTTTGTGGTATCTGCGGCACTCTCTGGTGCTGGCCAGTTCTATGTTGAAGGTGCGAACTTCGGCGGGTTATCTGGTGTTGTGTACGCGCTACTCGGCTATTTGTGGGTTTTGGGTTACCGTTTACCTCATTTAGGTTTAACGCTGCCGAAATCCATCATTGGTTTTATGTTGGTGTGGTTGGTACTTGGTTTTGTGCAACC
>NZ_JAWOUH010000522.1:0-662 GCF_033339295.1 Vibrio sp. 704
ATGGTGTCATTAAACCCCACGACTAAAAACTTTAGGTTGGTTATCCCTTGTTCCGTTGACGGGTCGAGTACATACCAGCCCCATTGGTAATCTGAGCAACCCGTTAACAACAGCAGCGAAATCAGCCATAGAGTTCGAAAGGTCACATTTACTCCCTGAATTAACTAAAAAACTTCCATTGTTACTGCTATGTTATCAATGGGGTTGTAATAAAGGTTAATAATTAAACCGTATAAGGTCATTATTTTTAAGGGAATAAAAATGAAAAAGATTTTGTTTGCGCTAGGAATATGTCTGCTTATGGTCACTCAAGTTGTTCATGCTCAGAGCCGTCTTCAAGAGATTCTGGATAAAGGCGTGTTGAGAGTAGGGACGACTGGGGACTGGAATCCGATGACAATGAAAGATCCAGCCACGAACAGTTATCGTGGTTTTGATATTGATGTCACAACCGAGCTTGCTAAAGATTTGGGTGTCAAAGTGGAGTACGTTGCCACCGATTGGAAAACGCTGGTTAATGGCATTACGGCCAACAAGTACGACATCACTGGCAGTGCGTCTTTAAACATGTCGCGTGCGAAGGTGGCTGGTTATAGCCAACCCTATTTCTACTTGGCGTTTGTGCCAGTGGTGCAGAAAAAAGACCTCGCCAAATTCTCTGA
>NZ_JAWOUH010000523.1:0-661 GCF_033339295.1 Vibrio sp. 704
GAACGAGAAACAGCAGTTTCAAGTTCGTGACATTTCTGAACTGGTTCGCCAAGGTCAGGATATCGTCGTACAGGTAGTTAAAGATCCTCTTGGCACCAAAGGTGCGCGTTTAACTACTGACATCACACTTCCTTCCCGTTATCTCGTCTTTATGCCTGGCGCTAGCCACGTTGGTGTATCGCAACGTATTGAAAGCGAAAGCGAACGTGAACGCCTTAAAAAAGTGGTGAATCACTACTGCGATGAGCACGGTGGTTTCATTATCCGCACGGCCGCAGAAGGGGCGGACGAGAAAGAACTCTCTCAAGATGCTGCGTTCCTAAAACGCTTATGGCTGAAAGTCATGGAGCGTCGTTCTAAGTACAAGACACGTTCAACGCTGTATGGCGAGCTTGGTCTTGCACAACGTATTTTGCGTGACTTCGTTGGAACGGAACTCGACAAGATTTTGGTCGATTCACGTTTAGAATATGAGAACCTCAAAGAGTTTACTTCTGAGTATGTACCGGAGCTGACCGATAAGCTTGAGCTTTACGAAGGTGACAAGCCTATCTTTGATATGTACGACACTGAGAACGAAATTCAACGCTCTTTGGAGCGCAAAGTTGAGCTCAAGTCGGGTGGTTACCTAATCATCGACCAGACAGAAGCGATGACCACC
>NZ_JAWOUH010000524.1:0-661 GCF_033339295.1 Vibrio sp. 704
ACGCGTTATAACCAAAGCGATAACAAGCCTTTTGAAGAAGTACTAGAAGCGAGTCTATCTCGTCGTAGCATCTTAAAAGGTGGCCTTGGTATCAGCGCAATGACTGCGTTTGGTGCTTTTGGATTGGCGGGCTGTAACTCTTCGAGCTCTGGCACGTCGGCAAGTAACGGTTCTGGTGTTTCGAAAGCGGTACTTAACTTTGACTCAATTCCTGGCTCGTTGACTGATGCCGTTTCTATTCCACAGGGTTATACCGCTCAGGTACTGGTACCTTGGGGTACACCGCTGAATGCTCAAGGCAGCGCGTGGAAAAATGATGGCAGTAACACCAGCTCAGACCAACTTAACGCGTTAGGCATGCACCATGATGGCATGCACTTTTTCCCATTAAATGACAGTACGCCCGACGGCCTGCTTTGCATCAACCATGAATACATTGATACATCAGCACTGCATCCAAACGGTCCAACAGTCGCGAATGGCGTTCGCACAATTGTTGATGAAGTTCGCAAAGAGATTAACGCTCACGGCGTTTCCGTTGTTCGTATTCAGCTAGAAGACAATATGTGGAAATTAGTGGATACCGATCCGCTTAACCGCCGATACACTGGTGCGACAGTGATGGATTTATCTGGCCCAGTCGCTCACACGGCGCTTACTG
>NZ_JAWOUH010000525.1:0-660 GCF_033339295.1 Vibrio sp. 704
ACGCACATTAGAAAAACCCGGAGCGCATCTACTTGGTGGCGTGTCTTATGACAAAATTGATGACAACGGTTTACACATTCATGTAGATGGTAAGGCGCAGCTTTTAGAGGCTGATAAAGTTGTTATTTGTGCGGGACAGGAATCAGTACGTCCGTTTGAAGACAAGTGGTCTGAACTTGGTGAAAAACTGCATATCATCGGTGGTGCTGATCATGCCGGTGAGTTGGATGCAGTGCGCGCAATTCGCCAAGGCGTAAAACTTGCTGTGAAGCTATAACATCGAGCTTTGTATGACTCAAAAGCTGCGTGTGATGCGCAGCTTTTTTGTTTCTGTTGCTCTCGGTTTGTGTGAATCATCACGATAATCCCTAAAAGACAGATTGTTATTCGAGTGAGAGGATTATGCTAAAGTGAGCAGCAAAGAAAATAACAGTTAGATTCAATAAGGACTCGCTCATGGAAGCTCTCGATCTTTTGCTTAACCGTCGCTCTATCGCCAAATTATCTGCGCCAGCACCAGAGGGCAAAGCGTTGGAGAATATTATTCGTGCAGGTCTTCGTGCTCCTGACCATGCGGGCTTAACCCCTTGGCGTTTTGTGATTGCTCAAGGTGATGGTTTGAAGAAGCTATCAGATATTTTGGTGAAAGCCGCGATTGCA
>NZ_JAWOUH010000526.1:0-660 GCF_033339295.1 Vibrio sp. 704
AGCTCTACCCCTTTTTACTCTTCAAAACACCAGGATGGAATGACTACCGATACCCTCTGTTGGAACGCTTGAAGAACATTGGCTTTAATGCATCGCCAAAAGTGGAAATAGAACACCCAGCGATGATCCACAAAATCATCCTTCAAACCGATCATTTCGGTATCACGATGAGTGACCATGTCCCGCAGGGATGCAGAAGTATCGCACTACCGAACCGCTTAGAATTGAATGTCAGCTACGTGATGAGTTGTCGGCGTTCACAGCAACACGCACCATTAAATCTATGGTTATTTGATAAGATTAAACACGTGATTGCAAACTAACGTTCTTTTAGTATGCCCAAAGTAATCGCTTGGTGATGTTGACGCAGATAATCGATATCTTGCAAATACGCGATGTGATGTCCCTCTTCCAAATTGGCTTGAAATCTCTCATCCCTGCTGCTTGCCATAAATCTCATGTAATCAACCAAAGCCGTGAGCCTTAACGTCATCACATCCACCAGATTTTCTCGCTCTAATTTCGAGCAGCCATACGCGTCGCAGAACAGTTTGGCGCGTTGAATTTGCTGTTCCAAGTTGCCCATTCGGTCATTTTCATCCGTTTTAAAAGGAGCCCAACCGTAAATGGAAAAAGCAACATCCCATAAACGAGGAGCAG
>NZ_JAWOUH010000527.1:0-659 GCF_033339295.1 Vibrio sp. 704
TACGAAGGCATCCTGGACGGCAATTCAGCCATCACCGTTCTGCACGGTGAAGCGCGTTTCAAGGACGACCAGAGCCTTATCGTTAGTTTGAACGAGGGTGGCGAGCGCGTCGTGATGTTCGACCGCTGCCTGGTCGCCACGGGTGCCAGCCCGGCGGTCCCGCCGATTCCGGGCTTGAAAGAGTCACCCTACTGGACTTCCACCGAGGCCCTGGCGAGCGACACCATTCCCGAACGCCTTGCCGTAATCGGCTCGTCGGTGGTGGCGCTGGAGCTGGCGCAAGCCTTTGCCCGGCTGGGCAGCAAGGTCACGGCCCTGGCGCGCAATACCTTGTTCTTCCGTGAAGACCCGGCCATCGGCGAGGCGGTGACAGCCGCTTTCCGTGCCGAGGGCATCGAGGTGCTGGAGCACACGCAAGCCAGCCAGGTCGCCCATATGGACGGTGAATTCGTGCTGACCACCACGCACGGTGAATTGCGCGCCGACAAGCTGCTGGTCGCCACCGGCCGGACACCGAACACGCGCAGCCTGGCATTGGAAGCGGCGGGGGTAGCCGTCAATGCGCAGGGGGCCATCGTCATCGACAAGGGCATGCGCACCAGTAGCCCGAACATCTACGCGGCCGGCGACTGCACCGACCAGCCGCAGTTCGTCTATGT
>NZ_JAWOUH010000528.1:0-659 GCF_033339295.1 Vibrio sp. 704
AAGGCGGTCAAACATATACTCAACGATTCGTCAGTCCATCATTCCGTGACATTCCATTTTGTGCTGATAGAAAAGGAGTGGTTGTTATTGGCAGCTTACTTGCTGATCACGCGCAAGCGGCAAAAGCGTTTGCACAGCAAATGGGGTGGCCTGTATTGGCGGATCCGCAAAGTGGAGTTAGCTCCGGTTGGTCACATTATGATTTGTGGTTACAACAGCCTAAGTTGGCCAGCCAACTCGACGAATGTGATTTGGTGCTCCAGTTTGGTAGCCGCATCATATCTAAGCGATTGAACCAATGGATTAATAAACAGGTGTCGCAAAGCCAACAAGGCCGAGATGTTCAGTACTGGTTTATCTCGCCAAGTTTAAGCCGAGATAACCAAACACACCTTCCGCAATTGCATTGGGCTGCATCACCTAAAAGTTGGGTCGAGCGTGTTGATGTTAAGAGCTCAAGTACTCAAGGGTGGGCTGATGGATTGCTGACCGATATAGCCCATGTTCGCGCTCACATTCGCGATGAGTTTCTGTCTTCATCAGCTTCAACGCTTAATGAAATCGCGTTAGCGGCTGACATTGAAGAGCGAACGCAGAACGTCGATGTCTTTCTCGGTAACAGCTTGTTTGTTCGATTGGTCGATATGTTTGGCCGATTA
>NZ_JAWOUH010000529.1:0-658 GCF_033339295.1 Vibrio sp. 704
GGGAAATGACCCATTTATGAGGAGCAGCTGATCTCCATCTTTTTCCCCCACTCTGGCGGCAGTTTGGCATACGCTTCAAACTCTGGTTGCGAATCGTATGGGTGGCGAAGTATCTCAGCAAGACGGTGAACTTCGCTGAAATCACCTTCCTCAGCTTTATCGATAGCCAATTGCGCAAGGTAGTTGCGAAGAATGTATTTCGGGTTGGCTTGGCGCATCTGTTCACAACGCTGCTCGGCTGAAATCGGCTCACCAATTTGATCTACCTCCAGCTCACATCGAGACAAATACAAATCAAGCCACGCTTGGGCGGCTTCCCGGTCAATAAACAAATCGATGACCTCTTGCGCTGGCTGTTTATCGAGGTTGGACAACGCTCTAAAGAATCGCGTGTAGTCGGTATGATTCTGATTAAGCAGTTCAAACATCGACTCAAACAAACGTCCGTCTTCTGCAATTTTTGTTTTCAAACCCAGCTTACTGCGCATCAAGCAGCTAAACTGCTGGCTTAAACGCCCTTCAAATTGGCTCAGTGCCTGTTCTAAATCTTCTCGTTCGACGAGCGGTGATAAGGCATGTGCCAAAGCAGAAAGATTCCACAGGGCAATTCGCGGTTGCTGCTCGAACGCATAACGCCCCTGATAATCAGAATGGTTAC
>NZ_JAWOUH010000530.1:0-658 GCF_033339295.1 Vibrio sp. 704
GTATCGTCAAAGGATAATGGTATGAGAAGTCGAATACGCCGGTTTCTCGCATTAAACCATCAAAATCCACCACAGCGCTGATCACACCCCAATACTCTTTGTTGATTGGTGGGTCTCGAAAGACTGGCACGCGTACAATAAGCCCTCGCCCACCTTGAACAAGCGACACCGGCCCCGCGATGAAAATCTCTTGAATATCTTTGGCTTTTTGAACTTGTACCCATTGCGCTGGTACTTTACGGTAATCCAGACCAAGGACGCGCTCGTTGCCTTTAGTTGGGAATACATGGCTAATTACATCATTTTCCGCAATACCGATGACCGTGATGTGCTTACTTTTGTTAAGAATACGATCGGCGGCAATGCTTAGCTCCTCTTCTTCGCTATTTGGCAGCAAAGTGATTAGCGTCGCTAATGTGCTGGCTTTGTAAATATCAGCCATGAGTACCGCTTCCAAATTGGAGCGGAGGATAGACAGTTGTTCTTTGGCTTCAACTTGCACGCGCTCTTGCTGAAGGTCTTGCTGATTCTGATGCAACAGCTCAATAACACCAACACACAAGGCAACAAAAGCGAAAAAGAACAGTGCAAAATAGCACTGCTTTCTGGGTGAATAACGCATTAGCTCCCCACTAGCTCGTCCGTTACTACGAGAATT
>NZ_JAWOUH010000531.1:0-656 GCF_033339295.1 Vibrio sp. 704
TGCTGTGGTACCCGCTTTGTGCACTAGCAGACAAACTCATGGACCAGCATAACTTGTGTCATTACGACGCGATCATGGAAGCGAGCAATATCATTCTTGATGATCAAGTTCGTACCATCGCAATTCCACGTCGCCATACTGCGACCATCCGTGAGATTTGGCAGCTGCAATTGCGCCTTCCACGACGTAATGGCAAACGTGCGTTCCGCCTAATGGAACTCAACAAATTTAGAGCTGGCTTTGATTTTCTTGAAATGCGCGGTGAAATTGAGGGTGGCGACACTCTGAAGCTTGCTAAGTGGTGGGAAACTTTCCAAAATGCAGGCCGAGAAATGCGCCAAGCGATGGCCGCAGACCTAGATGGTCAAGCACCAAAATCGGGCCAACGTCGCCGCAAAACCTTTCGCAAGAAAAAGAGTAAGCCGAAATCATGATCACAGCGTACATTGCGGTAGGCAGTAACTTGGCTGATCCTGTCAGCCAAGCTCAGCAAGCGATTGAGGCTCTAAAAACGTTACCAAACTCTGAGTTTGTACAAGCGTCTTCGCTATACAGCAGCACGCCAATGGGGCCACAAAATCAGCCGGATTACATCAATGCGGTTGTGGCGATCAAAACAAATTTGACGCCTCTTGAGCTACTTGATTGCACTCAAG
>NZ_JAWOUH010000532.1:0-656 GCF_033339295.1 Vibrio sp. 704
ATCAGCCGCTCGAAAAGATTATCTGTTTATTTAGTGAAGTGGTTTTAGAACAAGGTTTGCTGACGCTTCTCAGGCACTTGTTGAACTTCACCGTAATCGCGTAGCTTATCCATCTTACGGATATCCAAACGTAACTCTGTGACGTAACTGTCTTCAACTAAGTAACTGCGCACGACCTCTGCACCGCGAATCACGCCATCGACCGCGCCACTCGTGCTTTCAATGCCAAGACGCTGATCTTCAAGTTCGGCTCGACCGCTTACTCGCATGCCGTAAACTTGCTCTGCTAACTCACGATACGCATCAATTTTTGATGCTCGCATCGCGCGCACACGTTTTTCTTCTACCGTGCGGCCAGTTTGTTCGCTTACGCTTGCATAACCTACCGCCACTAAAATTTCATCTTGGCGCATCTGTTGTAATGGCTGACATCCCACAAGCACCAAGGTGGCAATAATAAATAATAACTTCTTCATGGTTCTATCCTATGGGCGGAGAATCACAGTGTATGGCTGGCGAATAGTTGGGTCTGAACGAATCAACACGCCATCTTGGGTACGGATGCTATTTAGCGTATCCAAATCACGACCGATTCGGTCTGCAGGCAAGAACCCTTGCGCTGTCGCAACCACAACACGGCTTTGCATACCAACAAC
>NZ_JAWOUH010000533.1:0-656 GCF_033339295.1 Vibrio sp. 704
CGACGTGCAGCATGGATGTTGTTACACATCAGTAGCTCAACACCAAAAGACATGTCGTCTAAACGGCCAGCGGCATTAATACGCGGCCCCAATGCAAAGCCGAAGTCCGATGCCACCAAACGTCGCGCATCGCGTTTCGCCACTTCAATCAGTGCCTGAATACCTGGGCGCGCTTTCCCCGCACGAATGCGCTGCAAACCTTGATGCACCAGAATTCGGTTGTTCTCATCAAGCGGCACAACATCAGCGACAGTGCCCAGTGCGACAAGGTCGATCAGCTCCATCAGTTTCGGCTCTTGCATGCCTTGTTGAGCAAACCAGTTGTGTTTGCGCATGTGGACACACAACGCCATCATCAGATAGAACGCCACACCAACGCCAGCCAACGCTTTAGAAGGAAACGCACAACTGTCGAGGTTTGGGTTCACCATCGCATCCACTTCTGGCAGAACTTGTCCTGGCAAATGGTGGTCTGTCACCAATACGGTAATGCCATTTTCTTTGGCGTAGCGCACACCTTCAATCGACGATACGCCATTGTCGACCGTCATGATCATTTCTGCGCCAAGTTCCAATGCTTGATCGACCACCTCTGGGCTCAAACCGTAGCCATCTTCAAAGCGGTTCGGCACCAAGTAATCGACGTTATTGCTACC
>NZ_JAWOUH010000534.1:0-656 GCF_033339295.1 Vibrio sp. 704
AGAGTTTGACCGCCAAGAAGCGGCATGGCGTGGCGTCCAAAAAGCAATGGAAACGCACCAAGAGTCTTTCGCCGCGATTTTAAATGCACTTGCAGGCTGGCGTTTAACTGAAAACAAAAAGCGCTCGACTAAGCGAGAGGTACACTTTTTAGATCCAAGTTTGTACGGTAGCCGCATTCAATCTGAAACCTTGGCTGCCATGATGAAAGTGGCGAAGGACAGTCGTGATATTGGTCAAAAAGCCGGTAAATTGATGGCGCAAGTGCACGGTTTGGATGAGATGAAGCCGTGGAACCACCTTGCTGCAATGCCTGCATTAAGCGGTGATGCTAAAGTCTACGATTTCAATGAAGCAATCGATGTGATTTGCGAAGCGTTTGAAACTGTCAACCCAGAG
Organism: Vibrio sp. 704; assembly: GCF_033339295.1. Classification (NCBI taxonomy): domain Bacteria; kingdom Pseudomonadati; phylum Pseudomonadota; class Gammaproteobacteria; order Vibrionales; family Vibrionaceae; genus Vibrio; species Vibrio sp. 704. The sequence goes on from NZ_JAWOUH010000534.1 coordinate 398, forward strand.
ATGTCTGAGTTTGTGCGTTTAATGGTTCAAAACGGTTGGATTGATGCCGCGCCCAATGCCAATAAACGTTTAGGGGCGTACTGCACTAAGCTACCAGCCACGCGCACACCGTTGGTATTCATGACGTGGAGTGGTAGCCGTTCTGATTTGATGACATTGGCTCACGAACTTGGTCATGCCTTCCATAACTGGGTTATTCGAGAGCTGCCGCTTTGCCAACCTTACTACCCAATGACACTTGCAGAAACCGCTTCTATTT
>NZ_JAWOUH010000535.1:0-655 GCF_033339295.1 Vibrio sp. 704
TCATCTTGCAGCAGTTTCTCCACCAGCACACCTTCATGAATAAGTGGCATCGCAATATGACGCGGCATATACCCGACTCCAACGCCATTTTTTAAACATTCAATCGCACTATACCAATTGGGCAATAATAAACGACGCTGCTTAGCATAGTGACCTGTGTGTCGTTTTGGCAGTACGTTCGATGTGTCATCCAAACAAATCGCGGGGAACTGACTAACAAACTCTTCGGTGAGAACCTGCTGGCGTACGCAAGGATGAGCAGGCGACATGACAAACGCCCAATCCAACACACCCATGTCTTTCACTTCGAAGTCCCCACCGACCGGGACCGCTGACGTGGCTCCGACTACGATATCTGCACGACCTTGAGCGATCGCCTCCCAAGAGCCGTTAAAGACTTCCATGTTGATTTGCAGTTCCGCAAATTCAAACTCTCGATAAAAATCTTCCACTAGCGGCTTGAGCTTTTCGAGCTTCACTACGTTATCCAGCGTCAGTTTCAGCGTTGTTTTCCAGCCGTGCGCAGCTCGACGAGTTTGTGCTTTCACCTCTTCCATCTGACGCAGTAACGAGCGAGCTTCAGCCATGAATAGCTCACCCGCTGGTGTTAATTCAACTTTTCTTGGTAAGCGGCGAAATAGCACGACGTCCAAAT
>NZ_JAWOUH010000536.1:0-655 GCF_033339295.1 Vibrio sp. 704
TTGAAAGTCAATGGGTTCATTGCGTGTACAAGTTGGACAATTAATAGGCGAGGAACTCTGATTGTTTAAAAATGTGAAAAAGTCAGTAACGCGCACGATTGCGTCCGCGATGCTTCTGATTTTGTTGTTATCAGTAGCAACGACTGGCTTTGCTATTTTTACCCTTGCGTCAAGCCTAAATGACGCAGAAGCCGTCAACGTGGCGGGGTCGATGCGCATGCAAAGTTATCGTTTAGCACACGACATTCAGATTCGATCTGTTGATTATTCTTCACATATTGACGCATTTGAGCACTCTATTTACTCGCCTTCGATGAAAGCACTTCAGCATTGGTCTGTGCCGGAAGACATCACTCACGATTACTATCGCTTAATCATGCGATGGCACGAGTTAAAATCGGTGTTGAGAGGGGAGGACCCAAGCCAATATCAACTCTTGGTCGCGGGCTTTGTTCAGCAGATCGACGACTTTGTGTTTAAGCTGCAAAACTTTTCTGAGCAGAAGCTCATCAACTTAGCTTGGATTGGTGGGTTAGGGCTGGGCGGCATTCTTTGCGCCAGTATGTTTGTTGTCCACTTTATACGTTTGGAAGTTGTGAGGCCGCTGCGTGCACTAGTATTCGCAAGTGAACGAATTAAAAATCGCTCTTTTGAT
>NZ_JAWOUH010000537.1:0-654 GCF_033339295.1 Vibrio sp. 704
CGGCTAGGGAAGGGGTCGCGGCGAAAGCCACGTTTTTAGCGAGTTCGACTTTATTGAATGATAAGTCTTCACCGCCTTTTACGAAGGTTTGTTGAATCTCATGTGCAGCTTTATCCGCCATCTTGTGCGACAACTGCATGATTTGTTGACCGGAGTGAATCCCTGAAACTGGCATGATTATAATTCCACTTATTATGCTGCTGTTAGCATAGGAAGTGTTTATAAAACGTGCAAGTGATTTATATCAATAACTTAATCAAACAAACAGTTTAGATAACATTTCACGCTCTTCAGTGGAGAGCAATGGCTTTTCCTTTTTGTTCAGCGTCATGCTGATTTCGCCTTGCAATGTTTTTAACTGACTTGCCGTCAGGTCTCCAAGCTTCTTTTTTAGCTCTTTAAATTGTTGCGCTTTCATCTCTGTATCCTCGCTGTACTCAGGTTTATCCTTCATGTCCTGTCTAACGGCCTCCGTGGCCACACAACATACTTATTCAATAGAATTAGATTAGAATTTGATCGATGGTTTTTTGTCCGAGTATTGTCAAGGTGCGTTAAGTGATACGTAAGACTTTTCCTATGAAAGGTAATTTTACCTACTTCGGGTTATCTAAAATTAAAAAAGGGAAGCAAAAGTGCTTCCCTAATTGCATA
>NZ_JAWOUH010000538.1:0-653 GCF_033339295.1 Vibrio sp. 704
CCCAGCTTTTGAAGGTTTTCTTTGTGCTCGTTGATCAGCGCCACGCTGGATGAGGCTTTGCTGGTTTTGGAAGACGAGGTGTCGGTTTGTGCGGCAGGCCAATGCGAACTTGGGCCAGACGACAATCTTTCAAGATTTTTCAAATTGCCGAGCGTCAGTTTATTTTCGCCATTGAGCACGTTTTGTAGCATTTGCTTCGCCACATCTTTTGGAATGCCCTGCTTGGTGAGCAGATTCACCACGATGTCTTTCGCTTTGTTCTGATGGCTAATACGAGCGCTCACGCTTTTGTTTTTTGGCGCACCTTCTTTTACGAAAATGTCTTTGCCGTTGTGTGCTCGAATCTCTTTATCGTCCGCTTGATTCTGTGTCGCTAAATGTGACGTCAGCTGGCTCAACGACTGCATGTGTGACGTATTGATATTAACCATGTAAAAACCTTAAACTTGAATAAACGGGTGTGAGCCAGTTTGTTGGCTAAAATCGACAACCGTGTTGTTTTGGAACAGTTGCACCCAAGTGTCACTCAACTCATTCAACTGACTGATGACGTTGGCTAATTGGCTGATCTCGGTGTCTGCCGTGATGGCGATTTGAAGCAGAATATCTTTGGTGGTTGGGTTGATGCAAAACTGCACTCCACCCGTTTCGCG
>NZ_JAWOUH010000539.1:0-653 GCF_033339295.1 Vibrio sp. 704
CCAACAAAAAACGCCCTGAGAGCGACGCTATTACGTCTGCGGCTGCTGAGGTTGGGAAATATGCCACTAAACCTTCAAATTATGTCTGTAAGTCTCCTACAGGCCAATATTTTGCTGTTCACAAGGTTGTTCGTGAATTGGCTGAGGGGATCGCTCGAAAAAGGATGATTGCTTTCGGCGGTATCATGAAAGACTACCACTTGAAATTGCAGCAACAGGATGTCGATTCTGATTCAGTTGACTTGATCCATGTTGAAGGAGAAGCAACAGCGATTGATGCGGTTGCCGTGCATATATTCCGCTGGAACGTCGGCCTGAATAATTACTTTTGTTAAAAATCTAATTCCCTAGTTAAGGGGTTTGCCAAATTCAAAAGGGGAAGGGGCCCCGTTTCGTCGGGGAAGGGGTTCCCTTTTTGATTTGGCGAACTCCAGACAAGCGGAAACCATCTTAATGCAATTCACCCTTTTAAAATCCGCGCGTCAGTTTTGCGGTTTTGCCGTTTTACGGTTTAGCCGTTTTGCCCATTTTCTGCCCTTGTCTTAGCGGTCTAGAAGGAATGACGACGACGAAAACTGAGGAGGAGGAATGAGGCCGACGACCGCCTTGGTATGAACACGAAATAAGTCGTTAAAAATGGGAAATTTGGGGGG
>NZ_JAWOUH010000540.1:0-653 GCF_033339295.1 Vibrio sp. 704
CAAAGTGGTGGCGCTTGGACGAGCAACGCGATGGACATCAGTGGTGAGGCAAATGGCACGTACACCGTCGTTGTCACGGGCACCAATGCCTCAAATGTGGAAGCAACAGAAAGCACAAACTTCACGTTGGCACAGGCGTTGCCAACACTGACTAACGCAACATTCAATCCGACGCATCAAGCGGAAGGACAAAGTGTCGCGGTCAGACTGGAGTTCGATAAAGCGCTGCAAGCAGCAAGCGCAGAGCTGGGTGGTTCCGCCATCACACTGACCAAGACAGCGGATGCGAAAGTCTGGACCGGTGATGTTGTCGTGCCAGTGTCGTCAGAGCTAACCGTAGTCTTGGTGGTGAAAGACTACCAAGACCTTTCGGGGAATACGGGCGCAGAAGACCGCAGCCACTCTATGCCAATCACACCAACCTTGGCGATCACGCCAGTAGGCAATGTGGATAGCAGCAATGCTGCCGCATTGCAGATCACCGGTACTTCAAGCCGCTTTGATGGCCAAACCGTGAGCGTAGAAATCAAAGCGCAAGGCAGTGAAACGGTTATCGCCAGCGGCAGTGCCACGGTACAAAGTGGTGGCGCTTGGACGAGCAACGCGATGGACATCAGTGGTGAGGCAAATGGCACGTACACCGTCGTTGTCAC
>NZ_JAWOUH010000541.1:0-653 GCF_033339295.1 Vibrio sp. 704
ATTCGTCTGATGACATTTCAGTTTCTATTGCTAACAAAGGCACGGTAAAAACACCGGATGAAATTCTCGCAATATGCCGCGCAGCCAATAACGATCCTGACTGTATCGGCTTGATGCTGTGGATGCACACTTTCTCTCCAGCCAAGATGTGGATTGCCGGCCTAACCCAGCTAAATAAGCCATTTTTACACCTTCACACCCAGTTCAACGCGGCGCTACCATGGGATGAAATCGACATGGATTTCATGAACCTCAACCAAAGTGCGCACGGTTGCCGAGAGTTTGGCTTCATTGGCACCCGTCTGAATATTGAACGTAAAGTCGTAGTCGGACACTGGCAAGAACCGCAAGTGCATAGAGATATCGACGATTGGTGTCGCGCCGCTATTGGTGTGAATGCAGGTCAGCACCTGAAAGTCGCCCGCTTTGGCGACAACATGCGCCAAGTCGCGGTCACGGAAGGCAACAAAGTCTCTGCGCAAATCCAGTTTGGATATGAAGTGAATGCGTACGGTCTTGGTGAGCTCAGTGACGTAGTCAACTCGATATCAGATGCGGATGTAAATCACCAGCTAGATGAATATGCATCCATGTATGAGATGTCTCCAGACTTGTTCAACGACTCTGATTTGAAAAAGCTGATGACGCAAGAG
>NZ_JAWOUH010000542.1:0-652 GCF_033339295.1 Vibrio sp. 704
CGTAGATAAAGCTGTTAAACAGTACCCAAATCATGGGCGCGAGTTGAAATAGGTAGAAAAAAAGCGCAAAGGGAACCAGCCAGATTGCGGGTTTGATGCGCTTAAGCCAAACACTTGTCGTTGGTTTCGCCGCGCGGCTCGCGCTTGGTGATAAAACAGAACTGCTCATAGTGCTAACAACGCTTGCGTGTAAGGTTTATTGTGGTCAAGGTTTAACAACTGACAAACCGTGCCACAAATCTCGGTTTGTTTAACGTGACACTCTTGATGTGTGAACTTGTCGCCAATCACAAACATCGGAACTTCACGCTCTTCAGGGAGAATACCGCCGTGAGAAAGATCGTTGTTCATGCCATGGTCACTGGTGACGATGATCTGATAGCCATCGGCCAACCATTGCACGATGTAATTGGAGAGAATGATGTCTGCACCACGTGCTGAGTTGCGGTATTGGCGAGAATCCAATCCGTGCTTGTGACCCATGTCATCAATATTCATTGGGTGGATTAGTAAAAAATCAGGCTGGTGAGTGCGACGCAAATGTTCAGCGTCTATGAAAAGCGCTTCATCAGGATAATGATCCCAATGATAGAAACAGCCGTGCTGAATATTCATTGTTTCATCGTTCGTAAAACGATCGCGAATCGGCTCA
>NZ_JAWOUH010000543.1:0-652 GCF_033339295.1 Vibrio sp. 704
GTGAGCTATTTGGTGACGAGTCACTCGTCGTTGGCCGTGTAGCTCCAATGGATAAAGCGCAAGAAGGTGACGTGACTTTCTTGTCTAACCCAAAATACGCAAAGCATCTATCTGAATGTAAAGCAACAGTGGTGATGGTGAAGGCAGAGCATAAGGACCAGTGTGCTGGTAATGCACTCGTCGTTGCTGACCCTTATGTTGCATTCGCTCGTGTTGTTCAGGCTATGGATACCACACCAAAACCTGCTGAAGACATTGCACCGAGTGCAGTGATTGCATCCGATGTGAAGATGGGTGAAAACGTTGCAGTTGTTGCAAACGCGGTTATTGAAACGGGGGTTGAACTGGGTGATAACGTTGTTATCGGCGCAGGTTGCTTTATCGGTAAAAACGCGAAGCTGGGGAACAACACCAAGCTTTGGGCTAATGTGACAATTTATCATGAAGTATCATTAGGCGATGACTGTCTGGTTCAATCTGGCACAGTCATTGGCTCTGACGGTTTTGGTTATGCGAACGATAAAGGCGAGTGGATTAAAATCCCTCAGCTTGGTTCTGTGCGCATTGGTAACCGCGTCGAGATTGGTGCATGTACTACGATTGACCGTGGTGCACTTGAAGATACCATTATTGAAGATAATGTGATTCTTGA
>NZ_JAWOUH010000544.1:0-652 GCF_033339295.1 Vibrio sp. 704
TACAGCGGACGTCGAAGCCTTGTTCTACAAAGTACTCACCGAGCATATCTTGTAGTTTTGGATCGTCTTCGACAATGATAAGGGATGGCTTGATTTCTTGTTCGTTCATGTAAGTGATGTGTGCTGTATTTGATATCACTGAAAGTTAAACAAATTTGCGAGTTATTTCAAATAAAGCTTGTAAAGAATAAGGTTATCCGATGAGTTAATAATATAAAAAAAGCAAACGTTTTGATATAGAACAAATCGTTTGCTTAGTATATGGGAAATTAAGTTGTCACCAGATTATGGTTGCTGCTTGGTCGGCGCGAGCGCAATTTCTCGGATACAGACATTTTGTGGTTGTTGGTAAGCGAACATTACTGCACGCGCGACATCGTCTGCGGCGAGTACACCACCCATATCCACTTTCCAAGCATCGTATCCATCTTTAATGTCTTGTGAAGTGGTGTGAGAAAGCAGTTCCGTCTCTACTGCGCCCGGTGCAATAGTCGTAACACGCACATTTGATGCGGCCACTTCTTCGCGCACATTTTCTGAAATTGCATGAACTGCGAACTTAGTCCCACAATATGCAGCGAGGTCAGGGAACGTCTTTTTACCTGCAATAGAGCTGATGTTAATTGTTGTGCCACTATTGCGCGCTTTCATT
>NZ_JAWOUH010000545.1:0-652 GCF_033339295.1 Vibrio sp. 704
CTTGCCAAACACGACAACAGAAGGCGCAGAGCAAGTCGCTCAACGCATTCATCAACAGATTAGACAGCTTGATATGGAGCACGGTAGTTCGGAAGCTTCAGAACATCTCAGTGTGAGTATCGGCTTTGTTTCTTACGTTCCTCAGCATGGTGATGAACCTGAAATGGGCATCGCTATGGCCGATAGTGCGCTATACCAGGCCCAAGCCGATGGCCGTAATCGCACCTGCATCCACCCTAGTTCCTTCTAGCGCTTTGTGACCGCTTGCTCTAAGTTGATAGCAAGCGGTTTAAATCACCGTATTAAACACGTTAAACTGCTTATACCTTGTGTTCTCGTCTGTGATCTCATGGTTCTCGCCAGTTCATCAAGGTGAATGCCTCAAAATCAAACAGACCTAAATTGCGTTAGGCCTTGTACATCTGCCCGTTTTCAATATGTCGGGTTGATTGCTTGCTTGTGCCATGGAGTAGTGAATGAAGCCCATGAAAAATCTCGCCCAGTACTATGTAGACTTACTGGTGAAACTAGGGATTGTCCGTTTTTCAATTTTGTTAGCCCTAGCGCTGGTGGCACTTGCTGTCGTAGTACAAGTTGGTATCACTTTGGCTCTCAAAGGGCGCGTCGATGATATCGATATCGTACGTTCCGT
>NZ_JAWOUH010000546.1:0-651 GCF_033339295.1 Vibrio sp. 704
CGTCAGAGAATCCTGCGTAAACTGAGAGAAATTTCCCCGCGCGTTTGGTCAGCAATAACTCGCGATCTGCATCATCAGAACCGGCGATGATTTGTTCGTTAGCCAACATCATATCGCTACGAATTGAGAGCCAATCGCTGATATAACGGTTAGTCGACTCAGAAATATTCTGTATTTCTCGGTTGAGTGTGGATGTGGTTTCTTCGTGAAGTTGATTAACGGAAACCCAAGCTTGAACGCCACTTACGATGGCGATAATGACTGCGATAGCAATCTGGATTTTTAACTTAATGGTATTTCTCATTGTCTAACCTTTATAAACAGACAAAAAGATCAGTGTCACAACGTGTGACTCCAGAGGGTTTAGACGATTCAAGCACAGAGCGTTACATGAAAGGCTTTAGTGAATTTATCGACAGTTAGTGATGAAACTTGAGGCACATGGTGTGATTTTTATTCAGCAATGCAATGTTAAATCTCTATTCATCATGGTGTGCAAAGGGGAACGAAGTCGAGGTAATGGGAATGAAGGGGCTCTGTGAAGGCGTAACCCCTCACAGAGCCAGAACGTTAGAAGAGAATCAACACAGCGCCGTAAACTATAAACAGACCAATTAAGCCAATGATGAGTCCGACTTTCGCCATGTCTTT
>NZ_JAWOUH010000547.1:0-650 GCF_033339295.1 Vibrio sp. 704
TCAGTTCATCAAGTAAAAGAAACGCTTCTGCCTGTGGCCCTTGATGTGGGTATGGCACGCTAATGTGCTTCTGAATATCTAGAGAAATGTGTAAGTCTAAACCCACGGACGCACATTGAGATTTGAGCACGCGCAGTAAGCCTTGCTCATCCATTAGCGTTTGAATTTCTAATATGCGCTCAAGATGATAGGCGTTTGATAGCAAAATGACCTCAACCGCCGCTTGAGACGGTAACGGAAATAAACCGCTTTCACACAGAACTTTCGCTGCATTTCGCATGTTTTCAAACGTATTCAAAGAGCGATTTTCAAGCAGGATTTGGCTTGTCGGAAAAGGCTTGGCCAGCGACGTATTCAGGGTCTGAAAATATGCATACATAGCGTCTGCTTCCGAAATGCTTTGTCCTTGCGTTTTTCCACCACAAAATACGAGAGCAGTATTCTCCATTGGCATTTCGCGGGTCTTAGCAGCTAGTGCTTCGACTCTCGAGATGCCTTCGGCACTCAATTGGTTATTAACCAATCGCTTACCTAGTACGATGACCACGTTACCTAACTTCATACTTCTCTCTCAATTTCCCCTGCGACAAAGTCACTGTTGTGTGGTCTTTGGCATAGTTACAAAAATCTTCTTTGCCAACCGCCTTACA
>NZ_JAWOUH010000548.1:0-650 GCF_033339295.1 Vibrio sp. 704
CTCTGTTCCAAGATCGTCGTGCGTACCGAGTCGGTGATGTGCTAACCGTGGTGCTTTCTGAAGAGACTTCTTCAAGCAAAAAAGCCGGAACCAAATTTGGTAAGAGCTCAGCGGTGAACTTTGCTGCGCCAACCATCGGCACTAAAAAGTTTGATGAACTTGGTGTGAGCATTGACGGCAGCCGAAATTTCGATGGCAGTGCGTCTAGCTCGCAAGGCAACAAGCTCCAAGGTGCTATCACGGTCACGGTGCATGACGTGTTGCCAAATGGCGTATTGCGCATCAGTGGCGAAAAGTGGCTGCGCCTAAATCAAGGTGATGAATTTATCCGTTTGACGGGCATTGTTCGCGTCGATGACATCACTCGCAATAACCAAGTTTCTTCTCAACGAATTGCGGATGCTCGCATCACTTACGCTGGTCGCGGCGCGTTGGCAGACAGCAACGCTGCTGGGTGGCTGACTCAGTTCTTTAACAGCCCATGGGTACCATTCTAATGAAGCCAATCAATACCTTTTTTTCGTCTTTCCTACTGGCATTGACCTTAGGGCTTCCTGCGACTTCACAGGCTGAAGTGGAAATTCCTATTATGGATTTGGTGGATGTTCGAGGCATCCGCGAAAACCAATTAGTCGGTTACGGTTTGGGGG
>NZ_JAWOUH010000549.1:0-650 GCF_033339295.1 Vibrio sp. 704
AGATTATTCAGCTAATCTTATTTCCATCATTCTATTCGCTGTATATAAAAACAATATTTAAATTAACATAACAAACCTATCGCTTATTATTTTTCATTTAAATAATGATTCTTATTTTTAATATCAATCTATAATTAAAGTGCTCAAATTCTCATGTTGTATTAACTTGAGGTTTAATTTATGAAACTAACTCCTTATTTAACTGCTGTTGTTTCGGTCAGCTGCGCTTTTGGCGCATTCGCAGCCGATGATTCAAAAGCACTTTTAGAAGATGCACTGAGTGCAGCGCCACCGACTATTCGCGATAAAGTAACGGTGATGGACTGGAACAATAACGTTCTTCAAAAAGGTTCTAGCCAATACACTTGCTTCCCAACGCCACCTCAATTGGAAGGCACAGCGCCAATGTGTATGGATGGTCCTTGGATGGAATGGGCAGACGCTTGGATGAACAAAAAACCTTTCCAAGCCAAAGCATTAGGCATTTCTTACATGTTAGCGGGTGATGGCGGTGCCAGTAACACCGACCCATTTGCAGAAGGGATGACGGACGATAATCAATGGATTGTGGAAGGACCACACTTGATGATTATTACCCCAGACCAAGCGTTGCTGGACTCTCTACCAACCGATCCAAGTTATGGTGGCCC
>NZ_JAWOUH010000550.1:0-648 GCF_033339295.1 Vibrio sp. 704
CAGATCCCATTTACTCTCTCATGTTGATGGGTATTCTACGTGAAGAGTATTACGTGTGGGATAAAGAGGCGAGCATCAACTTTATCAAGCCAGGACAAAGCGATTTGTTTGCTGAGTTTGAGATCACGGATGGTATGCTAGACGAGATCTATCAGATGACTCGAAACGGCGAAAAGTGCTTTCCTGAATTCATTACGCATGTAAAAGACAAACAAGGGAATGTGGTATCTGAAGTTCAGCGCAAGTTATATGTGAGAAAGAAGCCTCAATATCGAGAAGAAGAGGCGGTAACGGAAGTGCCTTAATTTAATGCTATAAAAAAGACCTCCAATCGGAGGTCTTTTTTAATACTTACTTAGCCTTCTAGCTCAGCTAGGCACATTTCTTCGTAAATCTGCTTAACCCAGTTTTCGACGCGTTGGTCAGTCAACTCAGGTTGACGGTCTTCATCAATACATAGACCTACGAATTGGCTGTCGTCGCCTTCAACAAGTGCTTTTGAAGCTTCAAACTCGTAGCCTTCAGTTGAAGTATGACCAAGAATTGTGCCGCCTTTAGACTCAACGATGTCACGCACTGTACCCATCGCATCGCAGAAGTATTCTGCGTAGTCTTCTTGGTCGCCACAGCCAAAGATAGCCACTAGCT
>NZ_JAWOUH010000551.1:0-648 GCF_033339295.1 Vibrio sp. 704
AGGCTTGGTTAGGACATGATCGGCACCTGCCGCGATAAAGTGGTCATGGGCCTCACGAAAGACATCCGCAGTATAGGCAAACAGCAACGTCTTTACCCCTAGCTTTTCGCGAATAAAACGAGTCGCTTCGACACCATTCATCTCTGGCATGTGATTATCCATCAAGATAAGGTCATAATCGTTGTCGCGTGCCTTTTCTACGGCAACCAGCCCGGTTTCTGCGACATCCACTGCGTGCCCTAACTTTTCGCAAAAGCCTTTCGCCACCAAAGCATTTACGCGGTTATCTTCTGCCAACAAAATGCGCAAGTTCTGAGTGCTTCGGGTTTGAACTGGCGTATGTTGCGGGCTCGGTTTTTCGCTCTCATTCCATGGTATTGGCAAAGTGACAATAAACTGCGTGCCGACCCCTTCTACGCTCTTTAAGGTAATAGAACCACCCATAAGTTCAGTGAGCTTTTTAACGATAGCCAACCCTAAACCCGTTCCTCCAAACCTTCTTGTAGTTGAAGAATCTGCTTGCTCGAAGGAGTTAAATACTCGCCCTTGTTTATCGGGCGCGATACCGATCCCCGTATCACTGACGATGATCAACAGCTGTTTGTCTTCACCATTTAACTCGGTACGAATCAGTACGTGCCCTTCATT
>NZ_JAWOUH010000552.1:0-647 GCF_033339295.1 Vibrio sp. 704
CTTCGCGCAGTTCTTCTTCGGAGATGTGAGCAATGTCTTTCCCTTTGAGGTAAACACTGCCTTTGGTGGGTTCAATGAGTCGATTGAGAAGTCGAACGAGAGTGGATTTTCCTGAGCCAGAGAGACCCATAATGACAAAAATCTCGCCTTCATTGATGGTCAGAGATACATCGTTGACGCCAACGGTTAAGCCAGTTTGTTCAAAAATATCGTCTTTATCAACGCCTTTTTCGATGAGTGAGAATGCTCGCTCCGGAGCTTCTCCAAACACTTTATAAAGTCCCTTAACTTCCAGTATGGGATCCATGTTAATTGTCCTTTGTTATGTGTTTATCACGAGTTGACGTTTTGTACTCTAATTAAATTGATAAAAGTTTTCAAATGATTGGCTTGGCTTATTGGTGTTCTGTGATCATCTTTTTCGTAGTAATGAACTTTCGTTGTTTTATTGATAAATCTTTTTAAAACATCTAGTTATGAATGTGTTCGTTTGTGTTTTTAGGCGATAAACACGACGTTGAATTTATTTTTAAGTTTTTAATACATGTCGGTACAGTAGGGTTGCATATTTATTGCTCAGTATTTAGAGGCAGAAAGAACAGTGAAATGATTAGAGTTCAAATCTGTGTTTGGAAGAAGCAAACATA
>NZ_JAWOUH010000553.1:0-646 GCF_033339295.1 Vibrio sp. 704
AGTCTTGGCTGATTTCGAGAACAAATAACTCATCGCCAAGGCTCCCGCCCCACTTAACACAATCCACACAGGGATCACCCATGCCGGATGACCGGTATACCAACCAAACTCTTTCATTGGCCATAAGAAGATTGGGTGAAGTAAGTAAATGCCCAAGCTGTGCTGGCTGATAAAACTCACCACTTTCTGCACGTTCTTCGGCAACCCTTCCCCAAAATACCGACACAGCATAAAAATCATCGATGCCGCCAAAATCACGTTCAATGTTTTGTATGACAACCAACGCCCCACGGTGTATTTCTCCGCTTCCAAACTGTTGGTCACCACCATGGTGAATGTCACGGCTAACGCCACCAATCCAAACCCAGTGAACAACGTCACCATAGAACGATTTAGTGGCACTTTTTGAAATAGTACATAACCCAAAGGCAGATAGCCCATATAGAGCCACATTTGGTTACTCCATGGCCCATCAATCTTGAACAGGAATAACGTGCTAGTGAACATCCAAAAAGCCAGATAGGTATAGAGGACATTGTCATCGACATTACGTGCAATCCATTGGAATAGAGGAATCACGAAATACAGTGGAATAAAGTAATAGAAGAAGCCTAAATGGTAATAGGTGGCATGAAACGGACTATTA
>NZ_JAWOUH010000554.1:0-645 GCF_033339295.1 Vibrio sp. 704
TATTCTCTGCAACCTTAATGCGCATTTTGCGACGGAGTTCAGTGTAGCAAATTCTAACTACAACGCAACATTACACCACTGCATACGTTAAATAAATGTTATCAACAATTCTACAAATTTGCCGGGACTGGATATATACTGGCTTAACTCCCAAACCCAAACGGAATATAACAATATGAAAACTAAGACTCTCCTACCTCTACTGCTTGCTCTTTCTCCAAGTTTGGCTTTCGCACATAACTTGTCGGTTGGTGAAACCGTTCCACCTGCACAAGTCGGCGCATACGGTGAAATTGTTTTACAAGGTGAAGGTGTGGCTTACCAGCCTGGGGCAACACAGCATATGTTAGGTAAAGTCCGCGTAATTCAAGCGATTGCTGGTCGCAGCAGTTCAAAAGAGATGAACGCACCGCTGATGACTGCAATTACCGCCGCTAAATTCCCAGAAGATAGCTACCAGACCACCACCATCATCAACCAAGATGATGCGATTTGGGGCACTGGCTCATTTGTGAAATCTTCTGCACAAGACAGTAAAAAAGAGTTTCCTTGGTCATCAATGGTATTGGATGAAAATGGCTTGGTGGCGAACACTTGGGGGCTAAAAGAAGAAAGCTCTGCGATCATCGTACAAGATAAACAAGG
>NZ_JAWOUH010000555.1:0-644 GCF_033339295.1 Vibrio sp. 704
TGTTGTTTTTTCTTTGCTTTGTCTGCTTGACGATTTCGCTCTTTTTGCTGTTTTTTGTATTGAGCGATGCCTTTTTCGATACCTTGAGCAATCAGTTTGGTTTGTTCTTTCGTTTGACCCGGTTTCTGTGTCGCTTTTGCGATCTTCATGGCTTCGGTTTGAGTTTCTAGAGAAGGAACTGGGGTTGCAGGGGTTCTTTTTTTCATGTTTCTCATCGACGTCACTGTAAATCTGCGTTTAGTTTACCTGCGTAAGATGATGAAATGAACTTTAGTTCTCATCTTTGCTTGCTTGCAACTCTGAATCGATCGGTTAAAGTGGCGTTTTTATGAAACTAAGAAGACGATATTGTGCGCTACTCATTTGACCAATATGACGCTCATGGATTTTTGACAGCGCCTATTCTTGTTTGGCTAGGATGGATGTTTCTGGCTCGCTCTTGGGTGGTTTTTGCAATGGCGGGTGTCAGCCGAGAAAGCGGCAGCAAGCTTTTGTCCATTGTCTATCCTGATTCCAGCACGTTGTATTTAGGTTTGTCGATTGGTATTCCAAGCCTGTTATTGATGTGGCTGATGGGATTGCGTCACCCAGATCGTGGTTGGGTAAATCAAATAACGCGATATGGCCGTGAGATGACTTTGATC
>NZ_JAWOUH010000556.1:0-644 GCF_033339295.1 Vibrio sp. 704
AATTTAAGCCGTAAAAGAACAACAAGATCAACAAGTGTGGTTGCTCGTTGAAACGGATACGGATGAAAACAAAGTGATGATTCATGTCGATGACAATGGCCCTGGGCTTGGTTCGCACACACTGTCCGAACTTTGCGAACCGTTTTTAACAACTAAAAAGAATGGATTGGGATTAGGACTTTCTATATCTCAGCAAATACTGGCTGGCATGAACGGCAGCTTGAGTGCTCACAACCGAGCCCAAGGTGGCGCTCGATTCTCATTGTGCTTACCAATATGCCAACGCACCGAACAATCAGAAGGATAAGATAATGTGTCAGGTGTTTTTTATTGATGATGAAGCCGACCTTCGATTAGCAATAGAACAAACGTTTGAGCTAGCCGATATCGAAGCGACATTTTTTTCCGATGCGGAATCCGCCTTGTTAGCCATGAAACAAAGCGATGAAGCTGGCGTAATTGTAACCGACATCTGCTTACCCGGTATTTCAGGTATGGACCTGTTAACCACGTTAGTTCAACGCGACCCAAACCTGCCAGTCATCATGATTACAGGCCATGGTGACATCTCAATGGCCGTAAATGCGTTACACCAAGGGGCCTACGATTTTATAGAGAAACCTTTTGCGCCAGAACACTTGGTT
>NZ_JAWOUH010000557.1:0-644 GCF_033339295.1 Vibrio sp. 704
AACGAAAACATTGGGTGCGAAGTTTTTTGTTCAACCCGGAAGTTTTACCAATGGTACAGAAGCGATCAAACAGATCATTTTCGCCAATACTGGCATCGATATTCGTAACGCACGCTTGGAAGATGGATCGGGCCTTTCAAGAAACAACCGTATTTCTGCGACCAAAATGGCGGAAATCCTACGTTATATCTGGAAAAACGAAAAAACACTGAAGCTGATTGCCATCATGCCTAAATCAGGCGAGTCGGGTACGCTGCAATACCGCCAAAGCATGCGGAATGCCCCAATTAAAGGTCAACTGATTGCGAAGAGTGGTTCATTGTACGGAACCTACAACATGGCGGGTTATGGTTTAGATAAAAATGGCCAGCCGAATACTATTTTCGTCCAGTTTGTCTCAGACTACTTCCCAGAAAAAAGGGACGATAACAAACCTGTCATCGCCCCTATTACGCATTTTGAGCAGTTATTTTACCGTGACATCGTGAATTTTAGTCAGGCGATACCTAAGAAGTAATTCACCACAGTAAAGTAAATCCACATACCTGATATATCAACGATTGATGCAAGCACAGGGCTCACCAATACGGCTGGGTCTAGCTTGCAAGCACGGGCAATTATTGGCAACAAACCGCCAAGCGTTG
>NZ_JAWOUH010000558.1:0-644 GCF_033339295.1 Vibrio sp. 704
CCCGTTGTGCGAGCAAATCGATAAGGTTGTCTTTCCCCACCAGATGCAGACTTCCAACCACAACGGTGTAACGACCTGACTTTTTAGGCAGCACACTGCCAGTATCGAGTTTTTTCGCCCAATCACGGTTGCGAGAATATAAGAACGCTTCGTTAAAATCTGCCGTCGCTTTGTCTGTTAAAGATGCCTCTTCCAGCATACTTCCATCACCACTTTTCCAGCTTTCTATCAAACACTGTACAAGCTTGTCACCACCTTCGTATTCGTCTATCGAGGACAGCAGCATTTCTTGCCCACCATTTGGCTGACCAGCAATAAGATCGATTTGAAACTGCACCGATTCTAACGAGAGGACTGGTAGGCGCTTTTTCTCTGCTAAACCAATTAGATGCATGTCTACACCTTTGTCTGATACGTAGCCAAGCTTATTGACTAGCGCGAGTTGGATGGTCAGAGCTGCGGTCCAAGGTGGCGCATTGAGAAGTTGCGCTTCCGCCATGCCTAGATCTTTGGCGATGTTCACTAACAGTTGGCGTTGAGTTTTGTCGAGTACGTCTTTAGAGAGAATCGAACTCACTGGGTACACCACACCTTCAGAGCTTATTACATCGGCCTCAATAATTAAGCCCGAGCTTTGTTCCAAA
>NZ_JAWOUH010000559.1:0-644 GCF_033339295.1 Vibrio sp. 704
CTACCGGATCATTCGGATCTGGCGCGTCCAAAAGTGCGTCCACTTGCTCTTCGCTGATGTCTTTCGGTAAGCGTTGTGGCAATTTCGGGCTGACCAACAAGGCACTTGGGTCATCGGCACGCACTTTTTCGCGGTGAAGATACTGAAACAAACGGCGAATGGCTGACAGCATACGAGCACGTGACGTCTGCTTGTAATCCAAATCCACCAGATACGTTTGGTATTCTTGAAGTCCAGACAAACTGATGAAATCGAGGCGGTAACGATGATGCTCCATCCAAGTGAGAAGCTTCATTAAGTCATTTCGGTACGAAGCCAGCGTATTCTCTGACAGACCGCGCTCCATCCACATTGCATCTAAGAATTGCTCAACAAGCGCAAAATCTTGTGGATTGACAGGCTGTTGTGCCGTCATTCACGCTTCCTTTTATTGTTCATCTATACCCAGTGAGAGTAAGACAGCGCCAGTGTGAATGCTATAAAAAATTGGCTCAGGTGGGGAATCTCACGATATTCGCTGCATTCCTAGGCAGTTTAAGGTTAAAATCCTCTGCAACAGCAACACAAAAAACGACGAATATAATGAGAATCGGACTCTTTTACGGCTCAACAACCTGCTACACCGAGATGGCAGCAGAGAAAAT
>NZ_JAWOUH010000560.1:0-643 GCF_033339295.1 Vibrio sp. 704
TCTTCGAGTTTGTAGCCCATCCCTCTGACAGTGTGAATCAGAGGTTTATCGAACGGTTTGTCCACTTTGCTACGCAGACGTTTGACCGCCACATCAATCACATTGGTATCGCTGTCAAAGTTCATATCCCACACTAACGACGCAATGGTGGTACGTGAAAGCACTTGGCCAGTTTTGCGCATCAACAACTCAAGCAGGGCATATTCTTTGGCGGTAAGCGACATCGACTGCCCCGCGCGCGTGGCAACGCGTTTGATCATATCAAGTTCTAAATCTGCCACACGTAATGTTTGCGGCGATGCGACCACTTGCGCGGCAATATGATGACGAAATACGTTTTGAACACGCGCCAGTAGCTCTGCAAACGCGTACGGTTTTACCACATAGTCATTGGCACCCAGCTCAAAACCGCGCACGCGATCTTCCACTTGCTCCTTCGCTGTCAGCATGATCACTGGGGTGTGAATCCCACTACTGCGCAATGTGTTAAGCACCTGCCAACCATCGAGTTTAGGCAACATAATGTCGAGGAGGATTAAGTCATATTCTTCACTGGTAGCGTGATAAAGCCCATCGACCCCATCATGCACTAAATCCACCACATACCCAGATTCAATCAAACCTTTTTGCAGATATTCTCCGG
>NZ_JAWOUH010000561.1:0-643 GCF_033339295.1 Vibrio sp. 704
TCTATGGCGTTCGCAAGCTTGGGGACAGAAGAAAAGAAACGACTCAACAAGCTATGATGATGGCCACATACAACGAGATCTATCCCTACTTCCTTCGCAATTCCGGAGAGCTTGATGTGAAGATCACCAATCACAACCTTACTGTCATGGACTTCGTAATCACACTCGTCAGCAAGCTTTTGTAATGCATTCTGCAACTTTCGTTCTTCTTTCAACTCTAGAATAATCTTATCGACATCTACATAGACTAAGGAAAGCTTACTTTTTTCATCTTTCGCTAAAGAAACTGCTTTATCGATGACTTTTTTGCTGGAATCAGTAAGGTCTACCGCGACCAAAATATGTCCATAACTCATTACGTTCTCCTATTTTGAATGGTACTACTTTTAGTCTAGCTTATCGAACACACTAAACATCGGCTTACCTGCCGATATCTAAATGAAAACATCGAAATCCCCATCTCTAAGAGCTCAGCTGTTCGAACATATACCCTAAAACATCAAAAGCCTCTCACTAAACATTACGCCGTAACTTAAGTTGATTGTAAGCGATGCTGTAAACCTAAGTGCGTAGTGGCTCCTGCCTCTAAGGGCTCTGAAAATCTAGATTAAAGATCATCAAAAACTCTGCCGCAATTTTAATG
>NZ_JAWOUH010000562.1:0-641 GCF_033339295.1 Vibrio sp. 704
GTTTTGATCGGCATTACCCACGCGTTGGTTAGCCCCGGGAACTGCACGAGATTGTCGAATTCTTTGCGCAATGACTCTGTGGTCACGCCTTCACGCCATTGGTCATGAGGTTTGAGCTGAATTACCGTTTCAATCATGGTGAGTGGGGCTGGGTCGGTGTCGGTTTCTGCACGGCCAATCTTGCCCCAAACCGTTTTGACTTCCGGTACGGTTTTGATCAGCTTGTTCGTTTGCTGAACCAACTCACGTGCTTTACCGATGGAAATGCCCGGGTAGGTGGTCGGCATGTACATCAAATCGCCTTCATCCAATGGTGGGATGAATTCGCTGCCTAGTTGGCTAGTTGGGTAGTACGCCGATGCTAATAGGCCGAGCGCCAGTACGATCATCGCTTTCGGATATTTCAAGCTCAGATTAAGCAATGGACGATACAGCGCAACCAGCCCACGGTTCACAGGGTTCTTATGTTCTGGCAGTATTTTACCGCGAATAAAGTAACCCATTAGAACTGGCACGAGCGTGATCGCAAGTGCTGCCGCTGATGCCATTGCATACGTCTTGGTAAAGGCGAGAGGAGAGAACATCTTGCCTTCTTGACCTTCCAGTGCAAACACTGGAACAAAGCTTAACGTGATGATAAG
>NZ_JAWOUH010000563.1:0-641 GCF_033339295.1 Vibrio sp. 704
AACAAGGTCCTTGGTCACTGCAAAAATCGACTGCAGTGAAGGTCAATATCGACAAACAGATCGCGAATGTTCAAGCTCATTGTTGGTTGCAAGCGAAGTCGAGAGTGTGTCTAACCGAAGATATTAGTGTCGGTAAGAGTGGCCAAGCGAAGTTAGCGATCAATGATTTTAATTTCGACCAAATTAAACAATTCCTGCCGCCAGAAACCAAGCTGCAAGGTTCAGTTAATGCACAGGCTTTTGCTAAATGGGCTCCAGAGAAAAAGCCTGAAGTTACCTTGAGTGTCAACATGCCAAAAGGCCAAGTTGAACAAGCACTAGAGCAGCCAATTAAAGTGGGCTGGGACAGCTTCAGCTTTAAAGCGGCATTAGCGAAAGACAAGCTTGATGCTGAGTGGTTATTTGATGTGAAAGATAACGGTGACTTGTCTGGTAAGATTTCTTTACTGAATGTCTCATCTGAGAAGCCAACTATTGACGGTAAGGTTGCGCTTTCTACGTTCCACTTGGACTTCTTGGCCCCGTTGATCGGGGAATACAGCTTGTTCAAGGCGAATATGAATACTGATTTGGCCTTGTCTGGTGATGTAATGCACCCAAAAGTGAATGGTCAGTTCCTTATCGATCAAATGAAGCTGCAA
>NZ_JAWOUH010000564.1:0-640 GCF_033339295.1 Vibrio sp. 704
TACTCAGCGATCTTGTCACCCATTTCTGATGTCGTCAGTGCAGGCTTGTCGCTTGCTAGGTCTGCGGTAAGCTCGCCTGCCGAAAGTGCTTTAGATACTGCGGATTCGATATCTTGCGCCGCAGCTTCTTCGCCAAGGCTGTAACGCAGCATCAGTGCAGCAGAAAGGATCTGCGCAACTGGGTTAGCAATGTTTTTGCCTGCGATATCTGGTGCGCTGCCACCGGCAGGCTCGTATAGGCCGAACTTGCTTTCGTTAAGACTTGCTGAAGGCAACATGCCCATAGAGCCCGTGATCATTGCACACTCATCAGAGATGATGTCGCCAAAGATGTTTGAACATAACATGACGTCAAACTGGGCTGGGTCTTTGATTAACTGCATGGTCGCGTTGTCGATGTACATGTGAGACAACTCGACATCTGGGTAGTCTTTGGCAATCTCTTCCACAACTTCACGCCATAAGATAGAACTCTGCAGAACGTTTGCTTTGTCAATTGAGCACACTTTCTTACGACGTAGACGAGCCGATTCAAACGCGATTTTTGCAATACGTTCGATTTCGTAGCGGTGGTACACCTCGGTATCAAACGCTTTTTCGTTAGCGCCTTCACCCTCACGGGCTTTCGGTTGGCCGAAGT
>NZ_JAWOUH010000565.1:0-640 GCF_033339295.1 Vibrio sp. 704
CCACTCTACATCAACTCCGGACAAGTCGTGATCAACTTTAAAGGTCACCAAGCGGCTCTGGATGCTGGGATCATTACGCCTGACTGTAAGCTAGAAATCACCGGTGATGCTGTCTGGCGTGACTTGCAAGACTGGCGCACTCGTGCCCGCGTGTTTGCAAAAGAACTAAAAGTTGATATGCCGCCGATGGTCAAAATCAAAGTTGAGCCGGACATGACCATTGATGTCACGCCGCAGTTGGCGAAGGTGGAGGGTAACATCAATCTGCCATGGGGACGTATCGTCATTGAGGAACTGCCACCAAGTGCGGTTGGGGTGTCGAGTGATACCGTGATTTTAAACAAGGATTTACAGCCAGTTGATGAAGTGACGGCTATGCCATTCAACGTCGAAACGGACATCAACATCAAGATTGGTGACGACTTCCAACTTGCGGCGTTTGGCTTGAAGGGCGGCTTGAAAGGTAGCCTTAACGTGACACAAAAAGACAAAGGACCATTCATCGTTGGTGAGGTAAACATCGTTGACGGTTCTTACCGTTCATTTGGTCAAGATTTGGTGATCGAAGAAGGTAAGATCTTAATGAACGGTCCAGCGGATCAACCGTACGTATCGATCAAAGCGATTCGTAACCCTGACA
>NZ_JAWOUH010000566.1:0-639 GCF_033339295.1 Vibrio sp. 704
TCAAACTGAACCCACAAGCTAAATGGTCGGATGGCAAGCCAGTCACGGCAGACGATTTTGTTTTTATGCTTAAGTTTTACCGCTCGAAAGACATTTTAGAGCCTTGGTACAACGACTATTACAACAAAACGGTTGCTGATGTTATCAAATTTGACGATCACACCTTCGCCGTGAAGGCCGCGAAAGAGCTCAATCCAGAAGAGTTGTTGTTGAGAATGGGGGCGCTACGTCCTCGTCCTGCTCATTTCTATGCGAATCCGAAGAAAGACGAGAACGGTGACGGCATTCATGATGATTTTGTGCGCTACTACAACTTTAAAAGTGAACCAACCACCAGCGCTTATTATTTAGCCGACGTCAAAAAAGGTAAAAGCGTTACCTTTAAGCACGTAGGTGAGGACTGGTGGGGTTATACCAATAAGTACTACGAGAATCGCTATAACGTCGACAAAATTCGTATCACGGTTATCCGCGATAGTGATATTGCGATGAAGCACTTCGAAAAAGGTAAGTTGGACGCATTTGGATTGGTTTTGCCAAGTCTATGGCATGACAAATCCAATACTGCCCCTTATCAAAAGGGGTACATTGAGAAGTTCTGGGGTTACAACCAATATCCAGTTGGTGCTGGTGGCGTGT
>NZ_JAWOUH010000567.1:0-639 GCF_033339295.1 Vibrio sp. 704
AATTACTTACACCACAAACATGCGCCGCTTCGATGAACTCTTTACTACGTAGGCTGAGTGTCTGACCACGTACGATACGCGCCATATCCAACCAGGCGATTGCACCAATCGCAACGAAGATAAGAATGATGTTACGGCCGAAGAAGGTAACAAGTACGATAACTAGGAACATGAACGGTACAGCGTACAAGATTTCTAGAATACGCATCATAATGCGGTCAACTTTACCGCCAATGAAGCCAGAAGCCGCACCGTAAAGTGTACCAATCAATACCGCTACAAATGCACCCATCACGCCAACCATTAGCGAGATACGGCCGCCGATTAGAGTACGCACGTACAAATCTCGGCCTAGACTGTCGGTACCAAACCAATGTTCAGAGTTTGGCGCAACGTGCATTGCATACCAGTCAGTATCGTCAAACGCGTAAGGAGCGATCATCGGCAGAACAATTACCGCCAACGTCATTAAAACAAGAATAAATAAGCTCACCATCGCCGCTTTGTTACGCATAAAGCGGATACGAGCATCTTGCCAAAGACTGCGACCTTCAATCTCTAAGTTCTCAGAGAATTTTTCAATCGCTTCTAGGTTTTCTTTTTTCGTCAACATAACCAAACTTCCCTGTTAGTAGCGAA
>NZ_JAWOUH010000568.1:0-639 GCF_033339295.1 Vibrio sp. 704
CTCCAGTTGTGTCTGGCGGACACTAAAATTTGAGTTGATTAGGAAACTTATCCACGATAAAAAGCTCTGAGTATTCAGAGCTTTTTTCTATTTCAGACAGGATTGAAACCGTGACTATTTTTTCATCACTTAACCAATTTTCGAAGGGACGCGTATCATGGTTGCTTCTTCTTTTGTTCATCATATTTTTTGAAGCCTGCGCACTCTACTTCCAACACGTAATGATGCTTGCCCCGTGCGTAATGTGTATTTATGAGCGTGTGGCAATGATGGGTATTGGCGGTGCAGCTATCATCGGACTTATCGCACCGAACAACGCACTATTCCGCTGGTTAGGGCTTATTGGTTGGGGATTAAGCTCGTACAAAGGATTGATGCTTGCAATGCAGCATGTTGATTACCAGTTCAATCCATCACCATTTGCAACTTGTGATCTTTTTGTCACCTTCCCAAGTTGGGCTCCGTTAAACCAATGGGTTCCTTGGATGTTTGAAGCGTATGGCGATTGTTCAAAAATTGTTTGGCAGTTCTTCGACTTATCGATGCCACAATGGCTGGTGGTTATCTTCGCTGGTAACTTGGTCGCTTTGGCGTTGATCGTGATTGCACAGTTCTTTCCGGTGAAACGTAAGAATCCAA
>NZ_JAWOUH010000569.1:0-639 GCF_033339295.1 Vibrio sp. 704
TACATGGCAACCATCCAGTTCAAGTACTGATAACAATTTGATTAGTAAAGGGGAAGTTTGGTCTTCCCCTTTAGTCGTTTTTAGGAAATAGCATTTAAACTCGTATGAATCTAATGAAATCAAGTATCGCTCTGTTGATCTCATCCGTTTTGATTCCTGCCCACGCAGCGAATTTAAACGATGCACAAGCAGTGCAGAGTAAAACTAACCAAGCATCAGCGGTTAGCCAAAAACGTATTGATGCAAGCGCAGAAAAGGCTCTGACGCTGGAAGCGGAAATCGAACAGCTTCAGGAAGAAGTCAGCAACTTGAAGATTTATCGTGATCATCTTTCAAGTTTGGTCGAAAGCCAACATCAAGAAGTGAACAGTTTGAACGAGCAAATTGAGCAGATTGCTCAAACTCGTCAGGGTGTCGTGCCATTGATGTATCACATGCTTGAAGGACTCAAGCGTATAGTGGCCAGCGACAAACCTATTCGTAAAGCTCCGCGTGAAGAACGCATTGCGAAGCTTGATGATCTGATGATACGAGCCGATGTTGCCGACGCAGAGAAATTCCGTCGAATCCTAGAAGCCTACCAAATTGAAATGGACTACGGCACCAAGCTTGGTATCTACCAAGGCAAAATTAAACTAG
>NZ_JAWOUH010000570.1:0-639 GCF_033339295.1 Vibrio sp. 704
TGGTAAGCGGCCCATGGGTCATGGATTACCACTTCGTAATCAGGCACACCGCGACATGCAGTTTGAAGAGCGTTAAAGCTGTTACCACCAACAGACTTAACAGATTCGTTTGGACCACAGATTGGAATAAAGCCGTAAAGGATGTGAGTTAAGTTGTCGGCTGGCATGTTGTCTACGGTGTAGTTACGACCATAGATGCCCCATTCAACAAAATACGTACCCATCACGACGCTAGGG
This sequence comes from Vibrio sp. 704, assembly GCF_033339295.1. Classification (NCBI taxonomy): domain Bacteria; kingdom Pseudomonadati; phylum Pseudomonadota; class Gammaproteobacteria; order Vibrionales; family Vibrionaceae; genus Vibrio; species Vibrio sp. 704. The sequence continues at coordinate 238 of NZ_JAWOUH010000570.1, forward strand.
TCGGTGTTGTATGTTTTGTTGTTTGGATCAACGTTCATCGTTAGTGGCTTCAAGTGAGAGCCATCTGTATCCGCGATGGTGATTTCTGCAGGAGCACTTTTCGAACAGCCTGTAGCATCACACGCTTCAATTTCCATTTGGTACAAGCCGCCTTGGCCGTAATCAAATGTTGCTGTGGTTTGGCCGCCAGTGATAGCGCCTGTTGCGACTTTTACGCCATCAAAATAGATGTTGTAAGTGTCGCCAGGTGTACCGCTCCACTGGTTGAATTTAACGGTGATTTTAGCTTGGTCATGGTATTTCACCATGTCGTAGTAGCCAGATGTGGTTTCCATAGCCAGTTCAATTTTAGAAAATTGAAGGTTATTAGAACCGTACATATCGACACTTGGTGCGGTCGGA